>CAYXZO010000001.1:0-149153 GCA_964469505.1 uncultured Lentisphaeria bacterium
GGGTGTTTTTGGTGCCTTTTGAGAGATTTTGCTTGCCCCCTCAACTCCGTTCTCCGGTTTTTTTGACCGCCGACCTCGGACCAATTTCGCACCATAATGAATTATGGTGCTTTTTACAACATATCCCGGCGTATAATTATATCCCTTTGCAATATCGCCATAACCCTCTGATACATAGAGACTTAGCAACCTAGATACCTTGCCCCCTAAACTCTAAACTCCAACCTCCAGTCCCTATTCTCATATCTTTTTTTAACCATTTATTGTAGAGTTGATAACCAACTTCCAATATCCCGCAACTCCTCCGGATGAATCCCATGATCCACCGGATACTCCTGATAAGTCAGCTCCACCGGGTAGCGCTCCCAGAATTCTCTGATCAGGCGCCCATGTTTCACCGGCAATAGAGTGTCGTGCTGACCGTGGCCGACGAATACCCGCTTACCGGCCAGCTTCTGGGGCTCGATGGAAATGGCATTCATCTCCGGGGGAGCGGCGCCACTCATCATCAAGGCCCCGGCGAATTTCTCCGGAGCCAGCAACAGTCCCATCATGGCCATGGCGCTGCCCTGGCTGAAGCCCCCCAATACCGTGGGTCCGGTGAAAGAATCCCACTCGGCGATGGCTTCACACACCTGCAAAATCTTATACGTACTGGCCAGAATGTGCTCAGGATTAAAGTGTACCCCTTCCCCGGCTTCGATTTCCACCGGGAACCAGGCAAAACCGCCCCAGGGCAGGGGCAGAAAGCCCCGCACCGAAAATAAGCTCCAGGTGCGGGGCAAATCATACCGCATGTTGAAAAGGTCCATCTCATCAGCACCGTAACCGTGAAATAAAATCAGACGCCCCCTGGCCTCAGGGGGGCGATACACCAGTGCTCGAGAGGGACCGAACGAATAGCTCTCCACCGTCACTTATTCCGCTTCCATGAAAGGATAACGGTAATCCTTAGGCGGCAGGAAATTCTCCTTCACCGTCCGCTGGGAGACCCAGCGCATGAGGTTGAACATGGAGCCGGCTTTATCGTTGGTACCGGAGGCCCGGCTGCCGCCAAAGGGCTGCTGACCCACTACCGCGCCGGTGGGCTTGTCGTTGATGTAAAAATTCCCCGCCGCGTGGGTCAAGCGTAACAGGGCCTCATTGATGGCCTTGCGATGGATGGCAAAGACTGCACCCGTCAGACCGTAAGGACTGGTGGTATCCACCAGTTCCAGAACCTCGCTCCAGGATTGATCATAAATGTAGAAGGTGACCACCGGCCCGAAAATTTCTTCTTCCATCAGGCGGAATTTGGGATTGGTGGTGACCACGGTAGTGGGCTCGATGAAGTAACCTTCGCGGTCATCCCAATTGCCGCCGGTGATGATTTCCGCTTCGTTGGAATTCTTGGCGTACTGGATAGCCTCGGTGATGCTGGTGAAAGCGGCGCGGTCGATGACGGCGTTCATGAAATTGGTGAAGTCGGTGACGTCACCCATCTTGATGGTGGCCACTTCCGCCAGATAGCGTTCCTTGAAGGCTGGCCAGATGGCTTTGGGAATGTAAACCCGGGAAGCGGCGGAACATTTCTGCCCCTGATATTCGAAAGCGCCGCGGATTACCGCCGTCACCGCCGCGTCCAGATCGGCCGATTCGTGGATGACGATGAAGTCTTTACCCCCCGTTTCACCCACGATGCGGGGATAGGTACGGTAATGGCGGATGTTTTCTCCCACCACCCGCCACATGCTCTGAAACGTGGCGGTGGAACCGGTAAAATGAATGCCGGCCAGATGTTCATTCTTCAACACCAGGGGACCTACGACCGAGCCAGGTCCGGGAATGAAATTGATAACTCCGTCGGGCAAACCGGCTTCCTTAAACAACTTCATCAGGTAGTAAGCGGAATAGACCGCCGAGGAGGCGGGCTTCCACAGGACGACGTTACCCATGAGTGCCGGGCTGGTGGGCAGATTGCCGGCGATGGAGGTAAAATTGAAAGGTGTCACGGCAAAAACGAATCCCTCCAAAGGCCGGTGAGCCACGAAGTTCCAGGCCTCAGGTGTGGGTGAATCGGGCTGCTCGGCGTAGAGTTGATACATGTAGTAGGTATTGAAACGGTAAAAGTCGATTAACTCGCAAGCCGAATCGATCTCCGCCTGGAAAACATTCTTACTCTGTCCCAGCATGGTGGCGGCGTTGAGCAAATAGCGATATGGACCCGCCAGCAGGACTCCCATACGCTGAAAAATAGCGGCCCGGGCTTCCCACGGCATGCGGGACCATTCCTGCCAGGCTTTCTGGGAGGCTTCAATAGCTTGTTGCACTTCGGCCTCCCCTGCCTGGTGGTAGGTGGCCAACACGTGACCGTGACGATGGGGCATGACACACTTGCCAGTGCGACCGGTGTAAACTTCCTTCCCGCCGATAATCAGAGGAATTTCAATTTCCGTACTTTGCAATTCTTCCAATTTGGCTTTCAAGGCTGCTCTTTCAGGAGAACCGGGCGCGTAGCCTTTTACCGGTTCGTTTTTAGGTGTGGGAATACTGACACGACTGTTGTTGAAAGGCATAGCTACCTCCTGCTTGCTGAAATCTGGTTAACTGAGAGCGTAAAAATATAAAAAGCCCGCCGGAGCGGGCTGTATTTATAAAAGATGGGATAATCATTCCAACGGCGCATTTCAGGAAGATTTCAGGTAGTACTGGTAAAACAGGTCCAAATCGGTTTCGTCCCCAAAAATCTGAATAACTTCATCGGGGTAGTCCCCGAAGGCAATTTCCTGACGAACGTAAATGGTTCCGTCTCGACGTCGGAATAAACCCGTGCGTCCCTGGCTTAGTCCGGCTCGCAACTGGGCATCAAAACGATGGGCTAAGCGGGCGATCTCGGTCAAAGTGAGGGTTGTTTTCTCCACTCACTCCTCCTCTTCTTCATGGGAGTGGGCGTAGCGGATAAGCTTTTCCACTGCTCTCTCCAAATCACTCAGTCGTTTGCGCAATTCCGCCGTCGCCTGTTGCCAGATTTCCCGTTCCTCCGTGATCGAGGTTTTCTCCGGGGAGGATATCTCCTGCTCAAGCTCCGCCAATCGTTTTTGGACCTGTTCCAGATTCTGGCTTAAGCGTTGAAGATTCTGTTCCAGCCGCACCGTTCTTTGTATCAACCCCTCTGCCATTATCCCTTATCCTTTCTTTCTCATACGGGCCTGCAACCGCTGGACGATGCGTTCCTCTTCCTCATCGGAGAGCTTTTTCTCTTCTGTTTCGGGTTCTTTCGTCGGGGCTGGCGCGGTTTTATCCGCCTCCAGCAGGGTACCGGCCTTTAACTGATCGATAAGGGCTTTAACCTGCTCATCAAATTCCTTCACAGTCCGTTCCAGGCGCCCCAGCAATTCTTTCAGCAATTCCTCGCCGTAGGCCTGGTTAATGCTGGCCAGCAATTCGTCAAAATGAGTTTTCAGATATTCCAGACGACTTTCCTGATTGTCAAAATCAAACACCTGCGGCGGAGTGGGTTCCGGTTCGGCAACTTTGCTTTTTTTAAGCGGCATGATGGGCCTCCCTGAAGCATTTGAAACCGTCGATTAAATCCATTGCGGAGCTCAAATTAGCCCTTTTTTCCGTCTATGCAACATAGCATTCCACCGACCAGAAAGCCAAATCACTCCCCTCTGAAAATAAAGTATTCACCTTCGATACTGGTCAAGGTCAGCCTGGCTCCGGGGCTCTGATAATCTTCCCGATGAAGGGGCGCAAACTTGAGGTTGGTCAAACCATCCCAGCCATAATGCTTACAGGCAGCACTCAAAAGCCCCATAATTTCAGGGAGACTGCAATCGGGCGGGGTTTCGGCTACCAGACGGCCCAGGATCAACACTTTCTGCGTTTTACCTGGATTAAAAACCGGTTCGGAACGCTTTGAACGGAGCGTTTGCCTTTTCCAGGCCGTAAGTTCAAAACGCAAAAAGCGCTTGCGGGCCTGGTACCAAGGTAGATGTTCCCATTTAGGCCAGTGGCGATTGCTTACCGGGACTATTTGAGGATGTTTTAAGGGATCGCGGGGGGGATAGCCCAGCTGTCCCAGGCGGGGATAGATAGCAACAATGGCATATTCGACTTGCTTGGTGGCGAGCATCCCCATATCCAGCCAAACGGTGTAGCGATAGGGACCGCCCTCGAATGGAATTTCCTGAAAAGAAGCCTTAGGGTCAGAGCGAAGGTACAGACGGAGCATCGCCGGCGAGGGCCACTCCAGCGGGGTAATTACTTCCAACTGGTAGGGGATTCCTTGAAACAGGGTATCCGGGGGGACGTGGTATAGCTGCTGAGCAGCCAGCGGAGCAGTCAGAAGGCCCATAAGAGAAATCAGAAGAGCTGTCATTTGAAGCGTTTTATCGGCTGGCTGGAAATTTTTCGATACAATTCCAGGTTGTACTGGTTAGCCCACTGTTGCATTAACTGAAGACCGAAACGTTCCCGCCAGCGGGCGGCAAAGCGATGCGCTGTTTGTAAAGCCATATGCCCGCGGAAAAAGCTGAGCAGTCCCCAGCCTGCCAAACTGACCTCGAACCCCAAATTGTAGACACTTTTTTGGGGCGGATAACGAAAGGAGAGGAAAAGAGTGGAAGCCAAACAGGCCGCACCTATAGTTTGCTGACGTCTGCCCCGCCGAAGCCAGTGTTTTTGCTGGGACTGCCAATAATGGAACTGTTTCAATTCTTGGCGCCGGTTTACAAGTACGAAAAACGAATCTATGGATATGGGAGTATTTCCCTTGAGAACTAGAATTTCACCTTTCGGAGTGGTTTTAACCAGCAGTCGGGTACGGAGAAAAACATCCGGGGCGTGGCGGGCCAGCAGATTCTCCTGAATAGGGGTCGTTAAATTTTGGCTCCATAGGAGAATAGGCACGCCCAAAAGCAGCAAGCGTGAAAGAATCACAACGGTTTTCACAGTGAAATTTTAGGGATTTAGCAGCAGCCATAATAAGCCGCCGAAGCCGGCCAGCACCATTGCCAACAGGCTGGAGCGACGATTACCAGTCAAAGCGCCTTCCTTCATAGCGGCTTGAAATTTGGGCCAGGAGAGTTTTACCTGAACGGTATCCCCAGGAGTAACGGTAAACGCCGTCAAACCGGCTAAAAAAGCATTACGTTCATAATCCCGTAGATCGATCCCCAATTGAGGCACGCGATAAGCGGAATTGAAGAAGGACACCACATGGTCGCCCGCCGGTAGGGTCAGCAAAGTATCTGCCGGGAAAATGCCCTGGTTAACCTGATCCAGGTATAAATAATGTCCACCTTCCCCCAGGTGCAAACTGATCGTACCTTGGGTTTGGGCCTTTCCGGTGAGGGGTAGAATAAAACCAATCAACAATATCAAACAGTAACGTGAGTACTTCATGTGGTGAATTCTCGAATAATGCGTTCCACTTCTTCTTCCGTTAAGCCGCTCGAACCGTAACGAATTTTTTCAGGGTTAGGAAGCTCAATCTCTTCCGGTTCTCGCCTACCCGGCTGGGGCAGAGGTTCCAGCGGAATTTTTCTTCCCAAAGTACCCTTACGGCTCTGAAAGGGACGATCGATGGCGGAATCTCGAGGCCCAGTGCGATCCAGAGGCTTGGTTTCATATGCCAACCTCTTGATATTGATCAGATGAGTAGCTGTAATATTATCCATGGTTATAGAGCCGCTGCGAGTACCACTTCCCAATGTCAGTGCCGGCACTAATTCAGTGGTAAATCCCACGGAACCATGAACCGCAGGAGAGTTGACTACTAGGCGTCCCACCGGGAAAGTGCGGGCGAATTCATCTACTATTTCGTCGTTGCGAGTGTGCAAGGCCGCCGTATGCCCCATACCGCCAATCTCAATCATGGTCAAGCCCATTTGAAACATCTGTTGCACATTAGCGGCCTTTACCAGGGCAAGTACCGGTGAAAGTTTCTCTCGAGCAAAGGGCTCAGACTTATCAACCTTCTGGATGGGGACGATCAAGGCCCGGATAGTCTTCTTAACAGTAAATCCAGCGGCTTCGGCAATCTTCCAGGGATCTTTTCCCACCACGGCTACATTCAACTTGCCGTTTTCACGGAACATGTAACGGCGGAGCTTTTCTTTTTCGGCATCATTTACAATGTGAACCGGGTGACGTGCCAGTTCCCGTTTCACCGCATTATCCAGCACAGCTTCATAAATGAGCGCCTGTTCCGAGGAGCATATCACACCGTTATCAAAAGTCTTCCCCGCTAAGATGTCCCGCACGGCTTTGGGCACGTCGGCGCTGCGCTCGATCATCGCCGGGACATCACCGGGTCCCACTCCGTAAGCCGGGGTACCGGAGGAATACGCGGCCTTGACGATCCCTTTCCCACCGGTGGCAACGATCACATTTACATCAGGGTTTGACATAAGAGCCTGAGCCCCCTCCAGAGTGGGCATGGTCAGGCACTGGATCAGTCCTTGAGGCGCACCGGCTTTTTCCGCTGCCTGGCGCATTACCTCCGCCGCGGCTACCGAACACTTGACGGCGTTGGGGTGCGGCGAGATGATAACTGCATTTCCGGCTTTCAGGGCTATTATGGCTTTGTACATGACGGTGGAAGTTGGGTTCGTGGTAGGTACGATTGCCGCCACAACTCCCATGGGTTCGCCGACCTTGATCAGGCGTTTGAGCCGATCGCGGGCAATAATCCCCACCGTTTTTTCGTCTCTGATGGCTTGCCAGAGGGTGCGGGTAGCGAATTGGTTCTTAATAACCTTGTCTTCCACTCGCCCCATGCCGGTATCTTCCACTGCCAGGCGAGCCAGGCTTTCAGCCGCCCGATAGCCGGCTTCCGCCATGGCAGCGCAGATACGGTCGATCTGCTCTTGCCGGAAACGCCCGAACTGGGCTTGAGCCGCCTTGGCCCTTTTGACAGCCTCCCGTACTTCCTGGAGTGATTGTAAGTCCTTATCCATATTTTTGTTAAGCATACGAGAAAATACTCTCAATTTCAACGCGAAAGCTACTAATTGGAGGATTTCCGTTTCTCTTTTATCCCACAAGTATAGTTTTCCCACAAAAAAAGAGGGGAAACCATGGAACCTGTAACCGTTGGCTTCATCGTTTACCTGGTTTTTATTCTGGTCCTCGGTATATACACCGCTAAAATGACCAAAACGCTCCATGATTTCGCCCTGGGAGGCAACCGGTTGGGGCCTTGGGTCATTGCCTTTTCCGAACGGGCTTCCGGTGAGTCGGCCTGGTTAATCCTGGGCCTACCGGGCGCGGCTCTGGTGGCCGGCTTGCTGGAAATGTGGACAGTAGTAGGTTGTATCGCCGGAATCATCTTCTCCTGGTTCGTTATCGCTAAGCCTTTGCGGGAGGCTACCGCGAAATATGGTGCTCTTACTTTGCCGGAGTTGTTCGCTAAACGCTATCAAGACCCGCTGAATTTGATCCGGATCGTTTCCTCCGCCATTATCACCTTTTTCTTCACTTTCTACGTAGCTGCCCAGTTCAGTGGGGCGGGCAAAGTCCTCAACGTTACTTTCGGCATAAATCAATTCCAGGGGATGCTTTTGGGAGGAGGCATAATCGTCCTCTACACCCTTTTGGGCGGCTTTTTTGCCGTGGCTTGGACCGATTTGGTTCAAGGGATTATTATGATCTGCACCTTGATCGTGTTGCCCATAGTGGCGTGGTTCGAACTAACCAGTTTACCCACCCAAACTACGGTTTTCGACTGGGGAACCCTGTTCGGAGGAGCCACCGGTGTGGGCGCCCTGGCGGCCGCAATCGGAGGACTCAGCTGGGGATTGGGTTACATGGGGCAACCCCATTTAGTAGTGCGTTTTATGGCCATAGACAAAGCGGAAAACATTCAGACGGGACGGCGCATTGCCATCGCTTGGGCTATCCCCGCCTTTTTCGGTGCCATGTTCATCGGCTTAATCGGCAAGGGTCTGTTGCTATCAGGTACCCTCAGCCTGGGAGGACATTTTGTACACTCGTTGAAAGAATTACAGGGGCTGGTAGCCAGCCAGCAGGTTGATCCAGAGAAGATAATGCCTGCCTTGGCGAATCATTTGATTCATCCCTGGCTGGCGGGGGTTTTTATTTCCGGAGCTATTGCAGCTATGATGTCCACGGCCGATTCCCAATTGCTGGTAGCAACCACCGTGCTTACTGAAGATGTTACCAAACGCTTCGTTTATCCCCAAGCGACTCAACAACTTCTGGTACGTATCAGCAGAATCGTTACGGTAGTTATCGGTCTGATTGCTTTTTACCTGGCCTGGCAAAGCAAGAGCCTGGTATTCGAAACCGTCTCCTACGCTTGGGGTGGCTTAGGAGCCAGCTTCGGACCGGCTTTACTGCTTACCCTATGGTGGAAAAAGACCTCCCGGGCGGGAGTATTGGCGGGAATGCTAAGCGGCACTTTCTTTACGGTTGTGGATCCCTTCAAACCTTGGATAACCGCCCGTCTTTCGGCCTTCGTCCTGGCTTTTCTAGCTGTGTTAATCTTCTCAGTATTGATGCCGGACAACGAGGAAACAACCGAGGGTTCACCTACTAAAGCATAGCCTTACGACTAAAGTGATGTTGCCTGGTGAGACAACATGTATTTGCTTATGTAAAAAATTGCTTGTTCACGCTTTCTAACAAGAGTATATTGGTCACGATTGACAGGGACATGCTTCTGGTTGTCTCCCCCGCTTCCAGAAAACGCAGTGTCCCTGTTTTCTTTCTATCCCCTAATGCCAAATAAACGAAATGCCCCGCCTGCTTAATATCCGTCAGGCGTTTGGGTGAACTTATTTTAGAACCGGATAAACTAGCTATTATTGGAAGTCTGATCCGAAGCTACCGGGGTATCGGTATCCTCTTTTTCCTCGGGGAGCACGTCACTTTCCCGGTCAACTATCTTAAAAATGCCTTCCAGCTTAGAGATTTTGATCAGGCTTCGGATCCGCGGTTGGGGATCTACCAGATAGCAAACCCCACCTTTTAAATCGCATTGGCGCTTGGCAAAAAGAAGCCCGCCCAATCCGGTGCTATCCAGCAAACGCACATTCTGCAGATTGATGGCAATATTCTTGATCTTGGGCTCAGCTTCAGTAATGGCCAACATTACATCCCGTTTGAATTGCTTAACCCCACGAACGTCGAAAATGGTGTCTTTCACTCTGACTAACAAGACGTCACCATGCAGCTCCGTCTCAAACTTCATGCCCTACTCCTCTGAGAATTCGTTAGGCTCACTGCCTTTACGTTAGAAAGGACCCGATCTGAATCCTCCGGATTGACAGCACCGTCGTATTGTCCGGCCGGTATTTTAATATACCCGAAGGTCGATTTTGTTCCAAAGCAATTCACGGCTTATTCCTGCCTCTAGCATTTAAATTTCTACCGCAAGCACCGGGGAAATTCAAGAAAAATCGTTACCTGAAAAATCGTAGATTGTATGTTAAGCCATGCATTTCAAGAAGCTTTGGGCCAAGATCGGGGTAGAGCAAATTTTATTCCTGATCCTCCTCCCTTTCGGCATCCGGAGCCTGTTGTTGAGTATCTCTCCGTACCATCCGCCTGGCTGGATTAGACAAGCGACAGGCGGGATTATTTTGCTATCAGGATTAATTGTACAGTGGCGTGCGTTGATCGATCTGGTCCATTACAGTCATGGTTTTCTGCTGCTTAGGGCTCCTCGTTTCCTGGCCCGAATTGGTTTTTATGCCCGTAATCGACATCCCTGGAGTTGGGGATGGCTAATTTACCTTACCGGTTTTTTACTACTGGCACCGATTCCCAGCCTCCATATAGTTGCAACAATTCTCTGTCTTTTGCTGGTATTCCGCTTTTGGTGGGGTCTGGAAGAGAAAAAGCTAGCCCGTAAGTTTGGAGAAGCTTATCAGGAATATCGCGATCGAGTGCCCCTATGGTATTGGAATTTCACCAATCCCGAACGTCTGGTAGCTCCCTTCGTTCAGCAAGTAACCTGGTTGGCAAGTCTCTTATACTTCCGGTGGAATTACCACCTGACTGTCTCCGGTATTGAAAATATTCCGGCCAAAGGGCCTTTCTACATCATTGCTTTTCACGGATGTTATTTTGATCCCTTTCTATTCGGTGTTTTCGTTCCACACCAGATCCATTTTGTCACTACTTCTGATGTTTACACTCATCCATTTTTAAGATTTGCCCTACACAATCTCAGTACAATTCCTTTACGGCGCCATTACCCTGATCTCCCCGCTTTAAGGCGGGTATTGCAACTGCTGCATCGAGGAGGTGTGGTGGGCATTTTTCCCGAGGGGGGTAGAACCATAGATGGAACTCCCCAACCAATAGTCAAAGAAACGCTACGATTACTGAAAAAACCTGGTGTACCTTTGCTGCCCGTCAGGCTGTTTGGTACTTATGAAATCTGGCCTCGCTGGGCCCCTAATAGACGACGTGGTAAAGTGCGAGTCCAGTTCTTGCCGCCCTTGCCCCCCGCGTCTCCCGGTGAAAGTCTAGACGAATTCAACTCCCGCATTGAAAGAGCCATCTTCGACTTACCTGAGTGCTGCTTCCCGGTGAAATCAGCTCGGAGAGCAGAAAAAATCGAAATTCTGCTCTGGGCCTGTCCCCATTGCAATACACCATACAGCCTGCGAGGCAGGCGTAACCACATCAAATGCTCTCATTGTGGCTCTTTCTGGTTTCTAAGCCAGAATTACCATTTAGAAAAGCCCGGCGAAGCGCCTCTTCCCTTGATCGATGCGGTCAAGAAAATCAGGTCATCCGTTACTCCCCTCAAGGAGCAAATACAGTTGCCCTGGCTAAAACCCCAGGAAAAGCTCTACATCCGGGTAGAGCGGGTGACTTTACGCATAGATGATCAAGCGGAGTTAAGTCGTCCGGCCGTGCTCGTCTTGACCAGTTCAAGAATTGCATTTGGCAAAGGGAAAAGGTGGACTTTTTTTGACCTGGGGGCAATACGAGTCTTCACTATCGATTTTCAGAACAGCATTTCCTTGGGATATCGTGACCGTCGCTGGCGCTTTTACTTACCTTCCCCGGAACAACCTCAACGGTGGTTGGATACCTACAATGTTCTTGTTTCCAATGTGAATCAACTTAGCAACTGATTGCTCGAAGCTACCAACATCCACCGCTAAGCATCTTTCATTTAGTCCTCAGGCTGATTATTTTGTACCCACAACAGAAAGGGACGAATCTTTGGCTATCAACTATCTGGATGGTTACAGATTATTGAGAGTTTTGCGCGCCGGTACCGGTGCCGTATGCCACCAGCAGAAACATCTCAACAAAATCAACGTTTTTCCCGTTGCCGATGGCGATACTGGCACTAATCTGGTATTCACTCTCACGGGCATCTTAAGACAATTGGAGGCTAACCCCACTCCCCACCTGGGGCAATTGGCCGGCAAGCTGGCTGACGCCGCTTTGGAGCACGCCAAGGGAAATTCAGGCGTAATTATGGCGCAGTTCTTTTATGGCCTGGCCAATAAATTTGTCAATTCGGCTCGGATTTCCCTCCAACAATTTGCGGAAGCCACTCAACACGCGGTACGGGAAGCCTACGGAGCCCTGGCCAATCCACAGGAAGGAACTTTGTTGACCGTGCTACGCCATTGGTCAATTGCTCTCGAACGGGCGGCTCAAGGATGTTCTGATTTCAAAGAAGCCATTGAACATTCGTTATCCTCAGCCCAGCAGGCTTTGGCAGACACCCCCAAACAATTGGCAGTTCTTCAAAAAGCAGGGGTGGTGGATGCAGCCGGTAAGGGCTTTGTAGTGTTTATGGAGGGGATTCAAGACTTTATCCGCAAAGGGAAACTCCAATTGGCTGAGGCGGTCTTGGCGTTACAAACACCGGAAGCTGAGGATACCCATGATGTCCCCAGTGATTTGACGCAGCGTTACTGTACGGAATTCTTGCTTACGAATTGCCAGATGGAAAGAACCGAGCTGATGCAGCTCTTAAATCGTTACGGAGACAGTACGGTTGTCACCGGGGGCGTACCGCGCTACAAAGTTCATCTACACACCAATCACCCCGGAGCTCTGGTAAAAGAATTTTACGCCCGGGGAGTAGAAATAGAACAGAAGATAGATGATATGTATTTACAACAGCTTTGCGTGGCAAGTTCGGATCGACTGGCCATTGCCGTTGATTCCGGCTGTGATTTGCCACCTGAGCTGATGGAAGAAAAACGCATCTATATGCTGCCCTTAAGGCTGCATTTCGGTGATGAGGAATACCTGGACAAGGTTACGTTGACTGAAGATGAGTTTTATGACAAACTACGATCTAGTTCTGTTCACCCTCAGACTTCTCAACCCCCACCCGGCCGGTTTAAGCGTTTCTTCTCCATTTTAGCCGATCACCACGAGGAATTGCTGGCAATTCATGTTCCTGGGCGACTCAGTGGTACCTTGCAGAATGCCGTCAAGGCCATGGAAGGGCTGCAGGTACGCCGTTCCCAAGCTTTCGACAGCCTTAGCTTATCGGTGGGAATTGGTCTTTTAGCTCTGGAGGCGGCGGAAAAAAGGGATGAAGGATATGATTTGTCGCAAGTGGTGGAACACCTGAAAAAAGTACAGCAGAAGCTTCACACTTACATCGCTTTCGATACGCTGGATGCCGCCTTACGGGGGGGGCGGGTCAGTGTACAAAAGAAATGGCTCTTGGATATGTTAAATCTTAACCCGGTTATGCAGCTTACGCCCAAAGGAGAGATTGGCCTGACGGGAGTCACTTTCGGCAAGCAGAAGAAATTCAAGAAATTCGAGCAATTTTTGATTCGTCGCCTTAAAGGTAAACGGTTCAAGAGGATTGGGGTGGCCCACGCCTCTAATCCTATGGTAGCCAAGCAGCTAGAACGGGGTTTTCGCGCTGAATTCCCGGAAGCGGAGATAATCACAGCCAAAGTTAGCGCAGTTCTGGGGGTCCACGGTGGTTTAGGTGCCATCGGCGTTGCCTTTCAGGAGGTGGAATAAAGGAGTTCGTCCATGGTACTCATTGGATTCATAATAGTTGGTTACCTCTTAGGGTCTTTCCCCACCAGCATCATTATCTCACGCCTGGTTTATCACACCGATATCCGTCAGCACGGTTCTGGGAATGCCGGGGCTACCAACGTTTTTCGAACTTTCGGGTGGAAACCGGCCCTGGTGGTAATGTTGGTGGATGTCTTTAAAGGTTGGTTACCCACTTATGCAGCTGGACATCTCTTTCCCTCGACGGCCAACGGTTGGGCTGCCAATGGCGACCTGAGAATGATCCTGGCGGGATTTGCGGCGGTGCTGGGACACACTTTCACCATCTTCGCCGGTTTTAAAGGCGGCAAAGGCGTGGGAACTGCTGCGGGAATGCTTATAGCTCTATATCCTATCGCCCTACCTCTCTGTATTTTGGTTTTCGTTGGAACATTGGTCACGACTGGCATAGTTTCGCTCGGATCGATTCTAGCTGCCTTTAGCCTTCCCATTTTTCTGTTTCTAATCGGTAAACTCTGGCCGACTCAAGAGGCCTCCACGACCTTGAAGACTTTTGCTATCCTGGTTCCCTTTTTCATCCTCTACACCCATCGTAGTAACCTAAAACGCCTATTTCAAGGCACTGAAAACCGCTTCGAAAAAGCTATAATCTTTAAAAGAAACCGAAACTCCCTTTAGGCGGGAACTCTCCCATCGAGGATACCGCGAAGTTTTCTAAATAAATGACAATCATGATAGTTAAATAGCCATTTAGAAGTTTTTTTAATAACCGTGGAAAAGGAGCAAGACTATGGGGACCAAAGGAATTGCAATTGTTGGCATGGAGGTCCAGGAGCTACTGGAGCATCTCAATCGAGCCTTTGCCGACGAGTGGTTAGCCTACTATCAATACTGGCTGGGGGCAAAGATTATCAAAGGCCCCATGAAAGAAGCAGTAATTGCTGAGCTGTTGCAACATGCAGCTGATGAATTGCGCCACGCGGATATGCTAACAAATCGCATAATTCAGCTCGGCGGCACCCCTATTCTTGAGCCCCGGCTGTGGTATGATCTTTCCCAGTGCGGTTATGAAATTCCCTCGGAACCCACGGTAAAGAAGCTATTGGAACAAAACATCGCCGGTGAGCAATGTGCCATTGGGGTTTACAAAAAATTAGTTGATCTCACCCGAGACTCTGATCCTGTCACATATAACATGGTGCTTCAGATTCTTCAAGACGAGGTCGAGCACGAAGAGGACTTACAGTCGCAGTTAGAAGATTATGAAACGATGATGACTCCTCACCGTTAGAGTGAGTTTATATAATAAGGCTATTTTCGGCTAAACAGGCTTGTAACTAGACCAATAACAATAATTAAGGGCGGGCATTCCAGAAATTTCGCGCTTTCTGGGCCCGCTTTTTAATAGCGCGAATTTCACGACGGGCGACGGAGGCGAAGGGGGCGTCGGGTTCTTTTGCCAAAGCCAACCGATACTCCTCTAGCGCCAGCTCGTAGTTGCGAGCATTATGACGATAGTATGCCCGTCCCAACATGAAATGCGGTAACCCGGCTGAAGGAATCAGTTCCGCCGCCGCCCCAAACCGTAACAGGGCATGCCCTAGAGACTTCCCTTTTCCCTGACGGTACAAATCATTACCCAATACCATTTGGCGTACAAATTCAGTACGGGGATCTTTCTTATTCAAATCATTCATTTGCTTTAAATCCTTAAAAGCGGCTTGCCAGCGATCTCGGGACATATCGCCGTAAGCTACTTCAAACCAACACTGGAGCCCTATGGAACGCAGCGAGTCTTCTGTGAAACCAAGATTTTTAGCTTTTTGGAAATAGTTTTGGGCGGCTTTTATGCGTTTAGTGTAAATGGCTTCTTTATAGAGCCACAATACTACCTTGGGGTTATCAGGGAACCGATCTGCTAGTTGTTGTAGTTTAACCCAAGCTTCTTGATGGCGTCCAGTCTCTGCAGCTTTAATAGCAGGCTTTAAGTCAGGGCGGCCCGGCAAGACGCAGTGGCTCAAGCTGACGAGATAGCCCGACAATAGTAAAATTCGCACAAAAGATGTCGATATTTCACGGCATTTGCTCATTTGGTTCCCTTTTGGATTTTAAAACAGGTTAAGGATATACCTGTTTACAATTGATGACTATTAGGTGAGAGACCTTCTATCTAAATAGAATTGTTTTCTAAACCCAGGTAAGACGGGCCATAAAACTGTTCAAGTCTATATCTCCCGCATACAGACGTTTCACATCCGAAGCATCAGCTATAGCAGAAATCGAGACCTCTCGCCGATATTGTACCTTGACCACCACATTCACCTGGTCCACCTGTTCGCCAGAGGTTGCCAGGGCAGCTCCTGCAGCTCCAAATCCCACCAACATGGCCTCATCGAAACGGTTGCGATTAGCGTGCAGAATGATGAGCAGCTGTAGAATTGTGCGACCACCTTCCCGGTACTCCTTCACCTGAAAATCGTTCATGTCCACATCGTAGTGATACGCTCTGAAATACTTTTGAGCCGCTTTGTACATGGCATAGGTGTTCTGTCCCTTAACTACGGTAAACGAACCGAGCAGGACTGTGATGAGTAATAGGTGAGAAAGCTTTTTCACGGAAGTTCCTCCCTGGCTTCAGTTCTGAGTTAATTTCAATTTAATTCATCACCTGGTACAGACAAGCCTCGTCTGCTTCCAGTGATTAAAAAACAACTAACTTTCCCTGCCAGAACTCCGTCTCACTTTGGAGTTGCCAAAGATAAATCCCCGCCGGCACATCGTTAAGAAAGAAGTGAACCGACGTGGAACTCGTCCCAAGTAGTCTTAGCTGGGGAGCTCTAATCTGCCGGCCGCGAATATCGAAAAGGTTGAACCTAGGTGCAGTAATGGATCTGCCCCCCCAGTGAATCGTGAAATTACCTCGACCTGGATTGGGACTCACCTTGATAATCGTCGCGGAAGCGACGGTGTTCCCGAACACTGCCATAGTCGAAAGCGCCAGGCAAGTATCACGAGCGATGACGGGGAATGTGCTAGTCCCCGCCCCGGAAATCATCACAAACCCAAACTGAAAGGAATAACAAGAGGGCGCGGCTCCGTCGGGAAGAAAAACAAATTCCAGCACATCTCCTGATCCAGCCGGAAGCTCAGCGCCCACCAGGCTAGTGAGCAACACACGCAGATGACTACCATTGAATAAAGTGTCCGCTAAAATCAATCCAGCACTACGGGAGGTAGGGCGAGTTTCAAGATAAGTAAGTTCCGTCGGTAAAGGGGTCAGGTTTAGCTCGAGCCCTCTCACAGCAATCGGATTGCTTACATCCAAGCCCACGCGCAGGGTATCAGGTGTGCTGTTCTCCGCCCAATGGAGAGTCACCCGCACCGTGTCCTGAGCCCAAATGGAACTCCCCAGCAACAGTCCCAGCCAGCTCAACCGCATGATTTTAATCCAGCGCACTGACTTCATCCCTCCGATCCAAGAGCCAGACGACCGTTATGAATCACCGCCGCAACTTGGTTTACGGCATAGAAATAGGGAACATGTACCAGAGAGCGACAGTTCCAGATCACCGCATCAGCAAAATACCCCGGCGCCAGGGCTCCTACTTCGTGATGGCGATCGATGGCTCGGGCGCCGTTTATGGTAACCGCTTCCAGAACCTCCAACGGCTTCATTTTCAGATACAACATCGCCAGAGTCATTATGAACGGCAAGGAAACAGTCATGCTGCTACCGGGATTGAAATCGGTAGCCAAAGCTACTTTTACGCCGGCCTCCAGCAGCTTACGAGCGGGGGCATATTGCTGTTGGCCCAGAAAAAAAGTAGTACCGGGAAGCAACACCGCGGTAGTGTCGGAGCCGACCAGGGCTTTTATTCCCGCCGGCGAAACGGCCATCAAATGGTCAACCGACACAGCTCCCAGTTCCACTCCCAATTCAGTACCTCCGGTGGAAACGAACTCATCTGCATGGATTTTAGGTTTCAAGCCCCATTTCTTGGCAGCGGTGAGGATCGTACGGGTTTCAGCGGGTGTGAAATATCCTTTCTCGCAAAACACATCACAGAATTCCGCCAACTTTTTTGTCGCCACCTCTGGAATCATGCGTTCGGTAAGCAAAGCAATATATTCCTCGCGCCGATTGGCATATTCCTGCGGTATAGCATGGGCCCCCAGGAAAGTGGTCGCAATCCGGAGCGGTAGATTTTTGCCTGCCTGGCGGATGGCCTGCAAAGATTTAAGCTCGCTTTCCGGAGTTAGGCCATACCCACTTTTGCATTCCACTGTAGTTGTGCCGTGAGCCAGAAAAAGCAATAAGCGTCGGCGCACCCGTTCTGTGAGGGTTTGCTCATCCAGTTCCCGTAATTTCCGCGCCGAATTCTGAATGCCGCCCCCTGCCGCGGCAATCTCCTGATAGCTTTTCCCTTGGCAGCGCATTTCAAATTCTTCCGCCCGGGTTTCGGCGAAAGCGGGGTGGGTATGGGCATCCACCAAGCCGGGAGTAATCAATCGACCCCGTACATCCAGAAAACCATCTTGCACCGGATAGTTGCGGGCCCGATGTTCGATTACCCTACCGTTTTCAAAAATCAGGCTTCCGCCTTCACGGACCACCACCGTCTGCCGGCGGGGGTCCCAGGTAACCCACTGACCAAGTCCGGTTAAGCCTTTGAGCCGCTTCATACTCCGGTAATCATAGGTAATTTTACTCCCTTAGCCCGGGCCACCTCGATGGCTTTTTCGTAACCGGCATCGGCATGGCGCATGATACCGGTACCCGGGTCTGTGGTCAGCACCCGCTCCAGGCGTTCATCCATCTCACGCGTACCATCAGCTACGATTACCATTCCGGCGTGAATGGCATAACCCATGCCCACTCCGCCACCGTGGTGGATTGACACCCAACTGGCACCTGCTACGGCATTCAACAGGCCGTTAAGGATCGGCCAATCGGCCACTGCATCACTGCCGTCACGCATACCTTCAGTTTCCCGATTAGGAGAGGCTACCGAGCCGGAATCCAGGTGATCCCTACCAATGACGATGGGTGCGGAAATTTCCCCTTTACGCACGAGTTCATTGATGGCGAGTCCGAACTTGGCCCGGTCACCGTAGCCTAACCAACAGATGCGACTGGGCAATCCCTGGAACTTGACTTTCTCGTGGGCCATATCGATCCAGCGCAGCAGGGCGGTATCATGGGGGAAAAGTTCTTTGATCAATTCGTCGGTTCGATGAATGTCTTTAGGATCTCCTGAAAGAGCTACCCACCGGAAGGGGCCCTTGCCCTCACAGAACAGAGGTCGGATATATGCTGGGACAAAGCCAGGGAAATCGAAGGCGTTGGCGACCCCTGCTTTTTGAGCCTGGGCGCGAATATTATTTCCGTAATCAAACACAACCGCGCCGCCCTGCTGAAAAGCCAACATGGCTTCCACGTGGCGCGCCATGGACTGGTAAGCCATCTCGATATATTTCTCGGGATTGCTTTTCCGCAGTTCCAAGGCTTCCGCCAATGTTATCCCATGGGGAATGTAGCCCCGCAATTCGTCGTGGGCCGAGGTTTGGTCGGTAACTACGTCGGGCTTGAACCCCCGGGATACCAGTTCCGGCAGCACGTCTGCGGCATTTCCCAGTAGACCTACACTCAGAGGACGACCCTCACGCCGGGCGGTATTGACCCACTCCAAAGCCTCGTCCAGGTCATCGGTGCTTCGATCAAGATAGTGGGTTTCCAGGCGCCGCTTGATGCGGGCTGGATCAACCTCCACAACCAGTGCTACCCCATTGTTCATGGTTATAGCCAGCGGTTGGGCGCCGCCCATGCCCCCCAGACCGGCTGTAAGCACTACTTTACCTCGTAGATCACCGTCGAAATGCTGCTTGGCGACCGCTGCTAAAGTTTCATAAGTCCCCTGGAGAATGCCCTGGGTGCCGATATAAATCCAGCTGCCGGCTGTCATTTGGCCGTACATCATCAATCCTTTGCGATCCAACTCATTGAAATGCTCCCAGGTAGCCCATTTGGGTACCAGCATGGAGTTACTGATCAGCACCCGCGGAGCCCAGGGATGGGTACGGAAGATTCCAACTGGCTTACCGGATTGAATGAGCAAGGTTTCATCATTTTCTAAGGCCTGTAAAGAACGGAGGATGGCATCAAAAGCTTCCCAATTGCGAGCAGCTTTGCCATATCCCCCATAAACAATTAGTTGATCCGGAATTTCAGCCACATCGGGGCTGACGTTGTGTTGAATCATCCTGAAAGCGGCTTCTTGATGCCAGCCTTTGCAGTGCAGTTCACTCCCGGTGGGAGGGTAAACCTTACGCGCCATTGGGTAGTTCCTCCTATCCTTCAGCGCAGCTAGCGCCGCAACAGCGTGAGATATCGGGGTTTTTCCAGAAAAGTTTCGTAGGTAAAAAATACAATGTTGGAGAAGCCCGCTTGACGGCTCTGCCGAACCTTGGCTATCGCTTGCTGCACTGATTGGTTATACGTTGCCACGCCCATGTATATCCGGCTAAGCTCCAGATTCTCAGCCTGGATAAGATAAAGGTTTCGCCGGAAATCGGCGTCGTTTTTCGCATAATTCATGGGCACCGCAAATTGCAGCCAGCCCTCCCGCACCCAGTGGGTCCAGTCCTGAAAGTAACGCTCGCGGGCTTGCTTGGGATCCGGTTTTACCGCTGCCGAGAGAGCCACCTTAGGCGCCACATCCTGTAACAGATAATGTGTCCGACGTACAAAGTCACTGATGGCATCCCGCCGGAAAGCATCCCATAGGGCATGAAACTGACGCCTTTGAGACGGTCGTAGTCGATACCAGTAAGAACCGTTAGAGGTTTCCAGAGTCAAGGGATCAACATGATAGCGTAATAAAAAGCGTTTACGGCCGGCCCGACTGTAGCCCCACCGGCGGTCCTGGTAGCGAATGTAATCAAAGTGCAGGCCATCTATCGCATAACGGGTTACCAGTTCCTCCACCAGTTTTAATAAATATTCGTTCACTTCCGGGTTGGTGGGTGAAAGATATAAGCCTTCCGGGAAGGAGCGCCGATTACCCTCAAAAAAGGAGAATGGTTCCTCACCTGTAGCAGAGCGATCAAGCCATTGTCTATGCTTTAGAATAACGTGATCTGATGCCCCGGGGAGCTGTTTACGGGACCAGACGAAATACACGTTCATCCAGGCGTGAACTTTCAGACCGCGGCGGTGAGCTTCTTGAATTACATATTGCAACGGATCGAAATCAGCGGGAGTAATATCCGGATCTTTAGGTTCCAGGTCGCTGTTGTAGAAAACCTCTCCCCTTCCCCGGATCTGAACAAACAAATCGGTGACATCGGTTCGGTCTATCAAATTAAATAATTGTTGTAGTCGGTACTCGCTTTTCAGGTTTCCGCGAGTAACCCACAGGCCCATTACAGGCACCGTCTGAGCCTGGATCAGTCCCGCCAGAATAAAAAAAACAGGGATAAACCCTGTTTTTAACCTCCACCAAGGCATTTTAGCTAAGCTAAGAAGATTAAGATTTTTGGCTCTCGGAGGACTCTGACTTAGTCGTTTTTGTGGTTTTGCTTTCTTTAGTCTCAGTAGCAGCCTTTTTCTGGACCCCGGCGAAATCCACCAGTGAAAGCAGAGCCATCGGGGCCCGATCGTTTTGTCTGGGCCCCAATTTGGTAATTCGAGTGTAGCCGCCGGGACGATCCTTGTATTTAGGTGCGATCTCATGAAACAGCGTGTAAATCACCTTGCGGCGAGGGATAACCCTATAAACTAACCGCCGCGCATGAACAGTATCCTGTTTAGCTTTAGTAATCAGACGCTCCGCCAGCCGCCGGGCTTCCAGCGCCTTAGCATGGGTGGTGATGATCTGCTTATGGATAAATAGTTCTGTTGCCAGGTTCGCCAACATAGCCTTACGGTGACTGGCAGTACGATTCAGTTTGCGGCCCCGCTTACGATGTCTCATGGTGTGTTACCTCAATCTTCCTTCAAATATTTTTCCACATCCATCCCAAAATGGAGTCCCAGCTCAGCCAGCTTCTCATTCAGCTCAGCCAGAGACTTCCGCCCAAAGTTCTTATACCGCAACATCTCAGACTCTTCTTTGCTCACCAGATCGGCAATGGTTTTGATTTCAGCAGCCTGGAGACAGTTGTAGGAGCGAACGGACAGTTCCAGCTCATCAATGCTACGTTTCAGTTCGTTCCTGATCCGCAGGACTTCATCGTCCACTTCAGTAACGGGTTCCTGGACCAGATCCGTGGATTCCTTGATGAAGATGGCCAGGTGATCAACCAGGAGTTTAGCAGCATAGGAAAGGGCGTCTTCAGGGGTAATGCTGCCATCGGTGATAATTCTCAGGCGTAATTTCTCCTTGAACTCACCCTCGGCTCCTGGAAGTTGCTCCACTTCGTAAGCCACCCGCTTGATGGGCGAAAAGATGGCGTCCAGGAAAATTGTGCCCAGAGGATAATCGGGCAGCTTGTTCTGTTCCGCTGGAACGTAGCCCCGACCCCGGGCGATCCGCAGTTCCATACTGAGATGGGCATCTTCGTTGAGAGTAGCAATATGGTGATCCGGGTTCAGGATTTTGATCTGGGTGTTGTCTTTGCCGATGTCGGCTGCTGTGAACTCATACGGCCCCTTTAGGTCAATGAAGATTTTATCCGGCTTGGGTTCCAACAGCTTGATCCGCACCCCTTTAAGATTCAGAATGATGTGTGGAACTTCCTCCAGTATGCCGGGTAAAGTAGTGAACTCATGTAAGGCGCCGTCGATGCGAACGCTTACAATGGCCGCACCGGGAATCGAGGATAGAAGAACCCGGCGTAAACTGTTACCCAGGGTGATGCCATAGCCCCGTTCCAGGGGAGCAATGGCAAAAGTTTTGTCAAACTCCTCTTGCTCTTCGATGATGGAGTATGAATCTGGTATTTTGAAGTTAGGCATAGTTCCCCTATTCTTATTTTGAATACAGCTCGACGACCAATTGCTCGGTGTAATCTTCCGTTATCTGGTCGCGGGTCGGGTAATCTAAAAAGACCCCTTCCATATTAGCTTTATCCAGACGTAGCCAGGGATAGGGTCCATCACCTTGAACCCGCCGCATAGCTTCGTGGATCACTTGGAGTTTTTTGCTTTTTTCCCGCACTTGAATCACATCGCCGGGCTTCAGTTGATAGCTGGGGATGTTGACTTTTCGGCCATTCACCAGAAAATGGCAGTGCACTACCAACTGCCTGGCCTGGCGGCGGGTACGGGCAAAACCCAACCGATAAACCGTATTATCCAAACGCGATTCCAGCATGCGAACCAGGTTGTCACCGGTTTTGCCTTTTTGCTGGCTCGCTTTTTTGAAGTAGTTCCGAAATTGTTTCTCCATTACGCCGTAGAGATATTTCATCTTCTGCTTTTCCATGAGCTGCAGACCATAGTCGGAAATTCTCCGGCGCATGGTGGGGCCGTGTTGGCCGGGAGGATAGTTTTTGCGCATATTGGCAAACTTGGGCGACTCGAAAGCCTGGAAGCCCAAACGGCGAACTATTTTTCCCCGAGGACCGCGATATCGTGCCATACTTTCTGTACCTCCTTACACGCGCCGTTTCTTAGGTGGACGACAACCATTATGGGGGATGGGCGTAACGTCTTTGATAGCGGTAACTTCCATACCGGCAGCCGCAATTGATCGAATGGCGGCCTCTCTACCCCCACCAGGTCCTTTCACCCAGACTTCCACTCTCACCATTCCCCGTTCCAATGCTTCCTTGGTAGCCATCTCGGCAGCCTGGGAAGCGGCATAAGGGGTGCTCTTGCGCGAGCCCTTGAAACCAACTACGCCCGCTGAGCTCCAGGAAATAACGTCACCTTTACGATTGGTAAAAGTGACGATGGTGTTGTTGAAACTGGCTTTAATATGCGCAATGCCTTCCGGATCGGCTTTGATTTTCTTTTTCTTACGTTGAGTCTTAGCTTTTGCCAAAGTTCAGCTCCTTTTACTGCTTTTTCTTCTTACCGATCCCAATGGGACGCCGCCGGCCCTTACGGGTACGGGCGTTATTCTTGGTGTTCTGCCCGCGCACCGGCAAACCGCGACGATGTCTGAGCCCACGATAGCAACCAATGTCCATCAGACGTTTGATGTTCATTTGGACTTCATTCCGCAGGGCTCCTTCAACCTTGTAATCCCGGTTGATAACTTCGCGGATCCGGCGTATCTGATCGTCCGTTAAATCCTGGACTCTGATCTCGGGGTCGACTTCCGCTTTGCGGCAAATCTCCGCCGCAATATAAGGGCCTATCCCGTAGATGTATCTTAAACCATAAAGAATCTTCTTGGTTCTGGGCAGGTCCACACCCGCAATTCGTGCCACGCAATACCTCCTTTATCCCTGGCGTTGCTTATGTTTTGGGTTTTCGCAAATCACCAACACTTTGCCTTTGCGCCGGATTACTTTGCACTTATCACAGATCGGTTTTACCGAAGACCGGACTTTCATAAGCCACTACTCCTTACTTGTACCGGTACGTGATCCGCCCCCGCGACAGGTCATAAGGTGAAAGCTCCACCGTAACCCTATCGCCCGGTAGAATCTTGATGTAATGCATCCGCATTTTCCCGGAAATGTGGGCCAGGACCTCGTGTCCGTTGTCCAAACGGACCCGAAACGAAGCATTGGGGAGATTCTCCTCAATGGTCCCGTCCACTTTGATCATTTTTTCCTTAGCCATAATCCTTCAATCAAAAATCGTTTCCCCTGGTTTACTAAGAGTCACTGGCCCCTCCTCAGTGATGGCTACCGTGTGCTCAAAATGAGCACTGGGCCGGTGGTCTTTGGCGATCACCGCCCAGCCATCCTTACCAGTGTAAACCTCTGCGCCGCCGGCGTTGATCATGGGCTCGATTGCCAAGGTCATACCCGGCCGCAACTCTATTCCCGTTCCGGCTTTACCATAATTGGGCACCTGCGGTTCTTCATGCAGTTCTTTCCCAATTCCATGCCCCACCAGCTCCCGCACCACCGAAAATCCATGGCCCTCACAATAGCTTTGAATGGTGGCCCCAATGTCATACAGGTGGTTACCTGGTTGACACTGCTCCACTCCCAAATAGAGCGCTTTTTTCGTCACTTCCAGCAGCTTGCGTTTCTCCTCTGAGATTTCGCCCACTGCAAAAGTGTAGGCCGCATCACCGTAGTATCCATCCAGGAGCACACCGCAGTCTATCCCTACAATATCTCCCTCCCGTAAGCGCTGATTCCCAGGTATCCCGTGGACCACGACCTCGTTAGGGGACACACATAGGGTCGCGGGGTATCCGTACAGACCTTTAAAACCTGGGATTGCCCCCTGGGAGCGGATGAAGCGTTCGGCTACCCTATCAAGTTCTTTGAGGGTGACTCCCGGACGGATGTGTTGGCCCACTAATTCTAGCGTCTTTGCCACTAGCAGCGCCGCCCGCCGGATTTTACGGATTTCTGCAGGAGTTTTAAGCCGGATCATATGTCAAAAAACTAACAGGAATGGTCTTACATCCTGCGCCGGCCCCTGATTCGGCCCGTTTTCATAAAGCCGTCATAGTGCCGCATAAGCAAGTGAGACTCTATCTGTTGCAAGGTATCCAATGCCACCCCTACGATAATCAGCAGACTTGTGCCACCGAAAAAGGAAGCTACATCGTAATCAATTGATAGCGTGGAGGTAATCAGGTAGGGGAAAACGGCGATAAAAGCTAGGGCGATGGCTCCTGGCAGAGTTACCCGGGTTAAAATGTTGTCAATGTATTCTGCAGTGCGCTTACCAGGACGCACGCCGGGAATAAAGCCCCCCTGTTTTTTCATATTGTCTGCTACATCCACTGGGTTGAAAGCAATGGCCGTGTAGAAATAGGTAAAGAAAATTATCAACATTGCAAACGTAATCAGGTAGAAGGGATGGTTGAAATCAAACCACCTTAGAATGGAATTCACAAAGGTACTATCGCTGAAAAAGGTGCCGAACATTCCCGGCAGCATGAGTACTGACTGGGCGAAAATTATGGGCATAACTCCGGCGGTATTCACCCGCAAGGGGATGTGGGTGGACTGCCCGCCGAACACTTTGCGCCCGACGATACGTTTGGCATACTGCACCGGGATTTTGCGAGTGCCTTGAGTCAACATGACCGTGGCAGCAGTTACCGCCACTAAAATGGCAATCAGTAGAAACTCGGTGAAAATGGTATGTACATCGTTCTGGACGTAATTGATTTCCTTTAAAATGACTTGGGGTACACGCACCACGATGCCGATCATGATGATAAGAGAGATACCATTACCGATTCCATGGGCATCGATTTGCTCACCCAGCCACATCAGAAACACAGTTCCGGTTGTTAGGGTCAGCACGGTGAGGAGCATGAAGCCTAACCCACCGTTGGGAACCACCTTCGCTGTTACTCCGCCTACTGTAGCCTGCATGTTGGATAGAAAAACCGCCACACCCCAGGCTTGGGCAGCGGAAATGAGAATGGTTCCGTAGCGGGTGAGTTGGTTGATTTTCTTATAACCCTCAGGGCCTTCCTTCTGCAATTTCTGAAAATAGGGGATAACCGATCCCAGTAGCTGCAGAATAATCGAAGCTGAGATATAGGGCATGATACCCAAGGCGAAAATGGTGGCTTTGCGGAAATTGCCGCCAGCAAACAGGTCATACAAGCCTAAGAAGCCCTGGAACCCCTTCTGCAGATTCTGAATGGCAGCGCCGAGGACATCTACATCCACTCCCGGTAACGGTATATGACCCCCTAAGCGGTAAACAGCCATAATACCGATGGTAAACAGGATCTTGCGACGCAGTTCCGGAATGCGAAAGATGGTCTGGAGTTTAGTGATCATAAGAGGGTAACACTACCTCCTGCAGCTTCGATTTTTTCCTTGGCTTGCTGGCTGACGGCCTGGATCTGGACTTCAACAGCCCGCTTAATTTCACCCCGAGCCAATAACTTCACCCGCGCATCGGGTTTTTTTATCAAACCTGCCTTGAAAAGGGTTTCGGCAGTGATCTGCTTATCCTTGATTCTCTCAAGTTGGTCCAGATTCACGATTTCGTACTGGGTGTGGAAACGACTGTAGAATCCCCGTTTGGGAAGCCGGCGGTGAATGGGCATCTGCCCACCTTCGAACAGACGATCGGAACGAGATCCGGACCGCTGATGATAGCCTTTGTCTCCCCGACCGGCCGATTTTCCCCAACCGGAAGCATTGCCACGACCGATCCGTTTACGTTTATGCTGGGAACCTGGTGCTGGTTTTAGATTACCGAGCTGCATCAAACCTTCTCCACCTTGACCAAATGTTTCACTTTGAAAATCATGCCTCTGATCACGGGATTATCTTCATGAACTACACTATGGTTAATTTTCCTCAATCCCAGAGCGGCCATGGTACGGCGCATAGTCTCTTTCTCGGAAATCAAGCTCCGCACCTGGGTAATTTTCAGCTTTGCTGTTTTTTTACGAGCAGGCATCAGTTAAATACCTCCTGGACTGTAATCCCACGTTTGCGAGCTACAGTACCAACGTCCTGTAGGGATTTCAGACCCTCGATTGTAGCCTTAACCACGTTGTGAACGTTGCGAGAGCCTAAAATCTTGGTAAGTACGTCGGTGATGCCAGCCTGTTCCATAATGGCTCGTACTGCACCACCGGCAATGATCCCGGTACCAGGAGCGGCGGGCTTCAGCAACACCTTACCGGCTCCATAATGGCCGATAACTGCGTGGGGCAAAGTGCCATTGATGATAGGAACTCGAATCAGGTTTTTCTTAGCATTTTCCTTGCCCTTGGCAATGGCGGCCACGACTTCGTGAGCCTTACCCAAACCAACGCCCACGTGGCCCCGGCCATCACCTACGACGACAACGGCATTAAACCGGAACCGGCGGCCACCTTTGACCACCTTGGCCACACGGTTGATTTTGACTACTTTTTCTTCTTTAAAATCAATTTCGCTGGGATTGATACTGCGGTTCATCAGAACTCCAATCCTGCTTCCCGGGCCGCATCGGCTAAAGCTTGAATGCGACCGTGATACTTGAAACCATTACGATCAAAAACCACCTTTTTAAAATTTTTCTCCAGGGCCTTTTCGGCAATCATCCGTCCCACGACCTTGCTGGCATCAGTCTTGGTACCATTTTCTGGTAGGGCTTCTCGGACAGTTGCATTCAAATCGGAGATGCCGAACAGCACTTTCCCTTGGGTATCATCCACCATTTGCGCGTATATGTGCCGATTACTGCGATAGACTACCAGCCGGGGACGTTCTGGAGTACCAGAAACCTTGGCCCTAATAGCTCTTTTCTTTTTCAGGCGACGAATCTTCTTAGCAATGAGCGCTTTTCTATCCATCCTCAACTACTTCCCTACCGTTTTCCCGGCCTTCCGCCGGACATGTTCCCCTTTGTAGCGAATTCCCTTGCCCTTATAGGGCTCGGGGGGACGAACTGAACGAATCTTGGCAGCCACAGCGCCTACAATCTGCTTGTTGGTGCCGACTACAGCCAGATTGGTATTACCCTGTACCTCATAATCTATTCCTTCCACCGGTCCAATAAACACCGGGTGGGAATAGCCGATATTTATGAGCAAACCACCGTGCTGTAACTTCACGCTGTAACCAGTGCCCCGAATCTCCAGTTCCTTCCGGAAACCTTTGGATACACCTTCCACCAGATTGTTTATCAGAGCTCTCATCAGACCATGTAGTGACTTCTGCTGCCGACTATCATCTTTACGAGAGACAACTAGTTGATTCTCTTCCTTGCGGACTGTTATCCCCGCTGGAATACTAAGTTCTTCACTGCCCTTCGGCCCTTTGGCGGAAATTCTTCCGTTGCTTATTTCCACTTCGACGCCGCTGGGGATTGGGATGGGTTTTCTCCCGATTCTAGACACCTTCCAGCCCTTTCTCGTTTACCAAACGTAACACAACAATTCTCCGCCGACGTTCTCCCGGCGCGCTTGTTTATCGGTAATAACTCCGCGGGATGTACTCAAAATGGCAATTCCCAGTCCTTTATGCACCCGGGGGATATTCCGGGCGTTGACATAGCGTCTCCGACCAGGACGACTAACCCGGGTAATACCTTCAATCACCGGCTTACCCTGGACATCGTACTTAAGATAAAGTCTTAAAGTCCCTTGCGGGCCATCATCAATGATTACGAAATCCCGGATATAACCTTCCAGCTTCAACAGCAGGGCGATGTTGACTTTGAGCTTGGAACTGGGACAATCCACCCAGCGATGTCCAGCTCGCTGCGCGTTACGGACACGGGTCAGGAAATCGGCAATGGGATCAGACATGCTCATAACACTCTATACTCCTTACCAGCTCGCCTTGGTAACCCCTGGAATCTGACCTTGCAAAGCCAGTTCCCGGAAACAAATACGACAAAGACCGAATTTCCGCAAATAGCCCCGGGGACGTCCACATTGTCGACAGCGGTTGTATTGGCGGACCTTAAACTTCTGCTTGCGTTTTGCTTTCTCAATGAGCGCTTTCTTTGCCATTACTCACCTACTTTTTGCTCTTGCTTTTTCCTGAAAGGCATACCCAGGGCCAGAAGCAGCTCGTAAGCCTCTTCGTCGTTACGAGCCGAGGTTGTGATATTGACGTCCAGCCCTCTGATCCGGTCAACTTTATCGTAATCAATTTCCGGAAAGATAATCTGCTCCTTAATGCCCAGCGCATAATTTCCCCGTCCGTCAAAAGAACGAGTAGGCAATCCATTGAAGTCACGTACCCGTGGTAGCGCCAAACTTACCAAACGATCCAGGAACTCCCACATGCGGTTGCCGCGGAGGGTAACTCTTACGCCTACCGGATCACCAGCCCGGATCTTGAAGTTAGAAATAGCCTTCCGGGCCCGGGTTACTACCGCTTTTTGTCCGGCAATCATGGTCAAATCATTAGCAGCCGCCTGCAATAGACGTTCATCTTCCTTGGCCCGACCAACCCCGATGTTGAGGGAGATCTTGGTAAGTTTGGGCACCTGCAACGGATTTTTGTACCCAAAACGCTTCATGAGCGCCGGGACGATTTCTTCGTTGTACTTTTTCTTCAACCGTGGGATGTATTCTTCCATGCCCCTCACCTGCCTCAGCGATCTATGATTTCGCCGTCGATTTTTGCGTACCGTACTTTACGACCATCTTCCAGGAAGCGCATTCCCACCTTAGTGGGCTGATTATTCCACAGCAGCATCACGTTGGAAATATGAATGGGAGCTTCCTTCTCAATGATGCCCCCGGGAACGTTGGCGGAAGTCTGCCGCTGGTGGCGCTTCACAAAATTCACCCCTTCCACCAGCACCCGGTTCTGCTTGGGGAATACTGCCAGCACTCTACCCTTTTTACCTTTGTCGTCACCGGCAATCACCACCACCACGTCGTCTTTTTTAATTTTCATCATGACTTATAGCCCTTTACAGCACTTCAGGAGCCATGGAGACAATCCGCATAAAGCGTTTTTCCCGCAACTCCCGGGCGACAGGCCCGAAAATGCGGGTGCCTCTGGGCTCTCCCTGATTATCAATCAACACGGCGGCGTTTTGATCAAACCGGATGTAGCTACCATCTTTACGACGAATCTCTTTCTTGGTCCGCACGACTACCGCCTTTGAAATATCACCTTTTTTAACCATTCCCCGGGGAGCAGCCTGCTTAACTGTCACCACAATGATATCGCCCACACTGGCATAACGCCGGCGGGTACCTCCCAGGATCTTGAAACACAAGACTTCTTTGGCTCCGGTGTTATCGGCTACTGCCAGACGAGTTTCTTGCTGAATCATACTACTTCCGCCTCACTCGTTGCTCATTCTGAAACTTGTTTTACCACTTCCAGCAGGCGCCACCGTTTACGCCGAGACAGGGGACGACTCTCGATGATGCGTACCTCATCCCCAATCCGGCATACGTTATGGGCGTCATGCACCATAAACTTCTTGCTGCGAACAATGTATTTCTCGTACAGGGGATGTTTGATCCGACGGGATACTCTTACTACAATGGTCTTGTCCATCTTGTTGCTTACTACAGTCCCCTGTAAAATCTTGCGCCGAATCCGGTCGCTCATGGCTTCTCTTCCTTTGCTTTCCAGATGCCCAGCTCGATTTCCCGCAGGCGAGTTTTAATCTGGGCGATTTCCCGTTTGTATTGCCGGATCAACGTAGGACGTTCCAGCTGTTGCAAGGCTTTTTGGAAGCGCAGCCGCGCTAAAGCCGTCTCGGCATCGGCCAGCCGATTTTTCAATTCTTCCACGCTCATGCTAGCCAATTCAGAAGCTTTCATTATTCCATATCCCGACGTTTTACCAGTTTGGTTTTCACAGGCAACTTATGACCGGCTAGACGAAAAGCTTCGGCAGCGACTTCTTCCGGAACACCTTCCACTTCGAACAAGATGCGTCCCGGTTTCACTACGGCCACCCAGAATTCAGGGGAACCTTTACCTTTACCCATTCGGGTTTCTGCCGGTTTTTTCGTGACTGGTTTGTGGGGGAAGATTCTGATCCACATCCGGCCGTGTTTACGGACCTTGCGTACGATGGCCACACGAGCCGCTTCTATTTGCCGCGCCGTAATCCAGGAAGCTGTAGTGGCTTTCAGACCGTAGGTTCCAAACACCACCTCTTCGCCCCGAGCGGACATGCCCCGCAGGCGACCTCTCTGCTGACGACGAAACTTTACTTTTCTGGGCATCAACATAGTGCTTGCTCCTTACCAGGTGACTCCAACGGCTTCCCCGTTGCAGATCCAGACTTTCACTCCAATTGTACCATATGTGGTTTGGGCTTCTACCACTGCATAATCAATATCCGAACGTAGAGTGTGCAAAGGTACCCGACCTTCATGAAAGGTCTCCTTACGGGACATTTCAGCCCCGCCCAAACGTCCGGACACAGTAACCTTCATTCCCTCCGCCCCCATACGCATCGTGGATTGGATGGCCTTCTTGATGGCCCGGCGGAAAGAAACCTTCTTGGTCAGCTGTTCGGCGATGTTTTTGCCCACCAGATAAGCGCTCAGCTCGGGACGTTTGATCTCATGTACGGTTATTTGGACCTCCTGGCCGGTGAGCTTGTGAATCTCCTCCCGCAGGCGTTCCACTTCTTCCCCGCGTTTGCCGATAACAATCCCCGGCCGGGCGGTATGAATAACAATATTAATGGATTTAACCGTACGGCTGATCTCCACGCGGGCCACAGCGGCGTGGTCCAAACGCTTATGGATGTACTTTCTGACCAGTAAGTCTTCGTTGAGCTTATCGGCAAAGTGCTCTTCGTCGAACCAGTTGGAGAGCCACCTTTTATTAAAACCTAGCCGAAAACCGATGGGATTTGTTTTCTGCCCCACAAATCCTCCTTCTTACTCTTTCTCGCCTACCACGATGGTTAAATGACTGGTACGTTTACGAATAATAGTTGCGCGTCCCATGGCCCGGGCCCGATAGCGCCGCATTGTGGGACCCACATCACAATAGATTTTTTTGATATATAGCTGATCGGCATCCACCGTAGAGCCGGGACGGTTGACCGCATTGGCCACCGCACTCCGCAGGGTTTTCTCAATAACCCTGGCGGCTTTCTTGGGTGTGAAGTGCAGCAGATTCACCGCCTCCTCCACCGGCTTGCCTTTTACCAGATTGATAACTTGCCGGATTTTCCGGGCTGATTGATGGATATACCGTGCCTTCGCCACCGCTTCCATATTCTACCTCTTCTTGGTCTTAGACTTATCAGGATGGCCCCGGAAGGTACGCGTGGGAGAAAACTCTCCCAGCTTATGGCCCACCATGTTCTCCGTAATGAAAACCGGGATAAATTTTTTCCCGTTGTGTACGGCGAAGGTCAATCCCACGAATTCCGGGATTATCATCGAACGCCGTGACCAGGTTTTAATGACCACCCGCTTACCACTCTCCTTGGCGGCCATGGCTTTCTTCAGCAACTTTTCGTCAACAAAAGGACCTTTTTTTACCGAACGTGGCATAAACCTAAATACCCCTACTTTTTCCGCCGGGAAACAATGTACTTGTCAGACAGTTTATGTTTCTTCCGGGTTTTATAACCCTTGGTAGGCTTACCCCAAGGTGTACAGGGGTGACGCCCGCCGGATGATTTGCCTTCACCACCACCCATGGGGTGATCGATGGGATTCATAGCCACCCCACGCACGTGAGGTCTTCTGCCCAACCACCGGCTACGACCTGCTTTACCCAAGGAAACATTTTCATGGTCCCTGTTACCCACTTCACCGATGGTGGCACGGCATTTACCCAACACCATGCGCATTTCGCCTGAAGGTAGCTTTAAGGTGACATATTTGCCTTCTTTGGCCATGATCTGGGCGCTGGTACCGGCTGCCCGACACATCTGGCCGCCTTTACCCGGCTTGAGTTCAATGTTGTGCACTAAAGTACCGGAAGGAATATTCTCCAGCAGCGCAGCATTACCTGGCCTTAAAGGCACTTTATCAGCGGCAATAATCTCATCTCCGACTTTGAGACCATCGGGAGCCAGAATGTAGCGTTTTTCGCCGTCTGCATAAGCTAACAGAGCAATCCGCGCCGAACGATTGGGATCATACTCAATGCTCTTAACCCTGGCAGGAATATCCAGTTTATTTCGCTTGAAATCGATGATGCGATACATCCGCTTATGGCCCCCACCCCGGTGCCGAACGGTGATGCGGCCTAAATTATTTCTACCACCGGTCTTCTTGAGCGGGGCCAGCAGACTGCGTTCTGGTTCTGAGGTGGTAATCTCATCAAAAGTCAGAGTCGTTTTGAAGCGCTGGCCGGGAGTAATTGGTTTGTATTTTTTAATCGCCATTCGGGGTGCCTCAATCAAACTTGTTCATCGTGAAAGAGATCGATGCTCTCACCAGGTCGCAGGGTCACTACCGCCCGTTTCCACGCGGGGCGCGCTCCCTCGGTACGGATAACCCGTCCGCCACTGCGAATAGTTGTCCGTTTCACCTTACCCATGCGATTCAGAGTGGCAACCTTGGTAACGTGGACGCCAAAGCGTTCTTCGACGGCCTTCTTGATCTCTACCTTATTAGCGTTGCGTGCCACTTTGAACGCGTACTTACGCAACGTCTCCTGCTGGGCCGTGGTCTTTTCCGAAAGAATAGGTTCAATGAGAATTGAGTTCTTCATTTTGCTGCCGCCTTATGATGCCACTAACTGTTCGTTTAGTTGCTGCAGGCCTTCCTTATCGATGACGATCACTTCGTTATCCAGCAAATCATAAGTGGAAGCAAAAGGAGCCTCCAACACCGCTACCCGGGGCAAATTGCGACTAGCCAGGTGTAAGGCCTCGTCCAGCTGTCCTACCAGAATCAGAACCTTTTTATCCTGCAGACCCAACCTTTTAAGGAAAGAAATCATTTCTTTGGTCTTAGGCGCCGAGATTTCCACTTTCTCAACCACCATCAGGGCTTCCTGGCGCACTTTATCAGACAGTACTGAACGACGGGCCAGGCGCTTGACTTTCCGGGGAACCTTCAGACTGTAATCCCGGGGTTGGAGCGCAAAGGTATGTCCGCCACCAACCCAGATGGGCGAACGAATGGAGCCGGCCCGCGCCGTACCCCGCCCTTTTTGACGCCAGGGTTTCCGCCCACCACCCCGAACTTCGGAGCGATTCTTGGTTTTGTGGGTACCCCGGCGCCAGGCTGCCATTTCGGCCCGGACCGCCAGGTGCACCGCCGGTTCTCGCGGCTCAATGGCAAATACCTGATCCGAAACTTCGATTGCGCCTACTTTTTCTCCGTTCTGGGGAGAAAGAACATTCAACTCCATCTACTCACTCCGTAAAAACAGATAGCCGTTGCGCGGTCCCGGGACCGCTCCTTTTACCATCAACAGATTTTTCTCGGTATCGATGGCCACGATTTCCAGGTTACGCACCGTGACACGCCGGTTGCCATGCCGTCCCGCCATCCGCTGTCCGGGCCATACTCGGCTGGGATAGGCACTGGCACCGATGGAGCCGCTGGCTCGCAGCTGATCGGATTTCCCGTGGGAGCGATGACCGCCGTGAAAACCATGCCGTTTCATCACGCCGGTAAAACCCCGGCCTTTGCTGAAGCCGGTAACTTTTATCTTCTCTCCAACATTAAAAATGCTCACATCCACGGTAGTGCCCGGCTCGTCCTGCTCCAAGCGCATATCCCGGAATTCCTTTAAAACGTATTGGGGAGTGACGCCCGCTTTTTTGAAATGACCAGCCAGAGGCCGATTAACCCGCCGGGGATTTTTCTCCTTGAAACCCAACTGGAGCGCAAAGTAACCATCGGTCTCGGGAGTTTTTTTCTGGACTACCACGCAGGGACCAGCCTCAATCACGGTCACAGGCAAAACCTGACCGGCTTCATTCCAGACTTGTGTCATCCCCAGCTTGCGGCCTATTATTCCTTTCATCACCAACCCTTACACCTTGATTTCAATATCGACGCCTGCAGGGAGATCCAGTTTCATCAGGGCATCCACCGTTTTGGCGGAGGCGTTGTGAATATCCACCAGCCGCTTGTGGATTTTGGTCTGAAACTGTTCCCGTGATTTTTTGTTGACGTGAGGTGAGCGCAAAACCGTTATGATGGTTCGCTTGGTGGGCAGTGGAATCGGACCCGAAATAACCGCGCCGGTTGCTTTTGCAGTTTGCACGATACGGGCAGTGGACTTGTCCAACAGGTTGTGATCGTAAGCTTGAAGATTGATGCGAATTTTTTGCGATGGCATGGTAGTCCTACTGTCCGTCTATTATTCCAGTATTTCAGTAACGACGCCGGCCCCCACGGTGTGACCGCCTTCACGAATGGCGAAACGCAGTTCTTTCTCCATCGCCACCGGCGCTATCAACTCCACCGTCAGGTTTACATTATCTCCCGGCATCACCATCTTGACATCTTCCGGCAACTCTACCACACCCGTCACATCCGTGGTCCGAAAATAAAACTGCGGCCGATATCCATTGAAAAACGGCGTGTGACGACCACCTTCCTCTTTCTTCAAGATGTACACCTCGGCCTTGAACTTCTTGTGCGGCTTCACACTACCAGGCTTGGCAACCACCATCCCGCGACGCAACCAATCCTTATCTATACCACGCAACAATAATCCCACATTGTCGCCTGCCTGACCAGTGTCCAAAATCTTCCGGAACATCTCCACTCCCGTCACCACAGTCTTCTTCGGCTCCGGAACTAAACCAACTATCTCTACCTCATCACCAACCTTGATAATTCCACGCTCAATTCGACCTGTACCTACTGTACCACGACCCGTAATACTGAACACATCCTCAACCGGCATCAAAAACGGCTTGTCAATGTCACGTACTGGCTCCGGTATGTAATTGTCGATCGCATCCAACAACTCCTGAATGCTCTTCGTCTTCTCCGGATCTTCCGGATGCTGCAACGCTTCCAACGCACTACCACGAATTACCGGTACTTCATCACCAGGAAACTCATACTCATTCAACAAATCCCGCAACTCCATCTCCACCAAGTCCAACAACTCCGGATCATCAACCTGATCAACCTTGTTCATATATACCACTATCGATGGCACATTCACCTGACGCGCCAACAACACGTGCTCACGGGTCTGAGGCATCGCTCCATCAGCCGCACTCACCACCAGTATCGCCCCGTCCATCTGGGCCGCACCCGTGATCATGTTCTTGATGTAGTCCGCGTGACCAGGACAGTCCACGTGGGCGTAATGACGCTTGTCCGTCTCATACTCCACATGGGCCGTCGCTATCGTAATTCCCCGCTCACGCTCCTCCGGCGCATTGTCTATCGAATCAAACGAACGAAACTCACTCAATCCTTTCCGCGACAAATAAGCCGTGATCGCCGCCGTCAACGTCGTCTTACCGTGGTCCACATGACCAATCGTCCCTACGTTTACATGCGGCTTCGTCCGCTCAAATTTCTCTTTTGCCATCAGTATCCTCCCGGGTTTTTAAAGCTTTCGACTCATGCCGAGCTTTTTTCTAAAAGTTTATCCGCCACCGTTTGCGGCACCTGTGCATAATGATCAAACTGCATAGTATACACCGCTCGGCCCTGCGTCAGCGAGCGCAGATCAGTGGCATAACCAAACATATTGGATAAAGGCACAAAGGCCTTGATGACCTGTCCGTTTTTCCGGGGCATCATTCCCTGAATATGCCCGCGCCGGGCTGTTATGTCGCCCAACACATCACCCAAATATTGTTCCGGTAATACTACTTCCACAGCCATAATGGGCTCCATTAGCACGGGACCGGCTTTTTTGCAAGCTTCTTGAATAGCCATGGAGGCAGCAATTTTGAACGCCAGCTCGCTGGAATCCACCTCATGGTAACTGCCGTCAATCAGCTGAACCTTGACATCATGGATAGGGTAGCCGGCCAGCACGCCGTTGGCCAGACCTTCACGAACTCCTTTCTCCACCGCCGGGATATATTCCCGCGGAATTACTCCCCCGACAATCTTGCTCTCAAATTGAGTTCCTTTGCCCGGCTCATTGGGTCCCACATGCAAAACCACATGGCCGTACTGACCATGTCCACCGGTCTGCTTGATGAACTTGCCTTCCTGGGTCACTTCTTTGGTAATGGCCTCCACGTAAGCTACCTGGGGCTTGCCAATACGAGCGTTCACTTTGAACTCGCGCACCAGCCGATCCACAATGATTTCCAGGTGCAGCTCTCCCATACCCTTAATGATGGTCTGACCCGTCTGCTCATTCTTGGTCACCACAAAAGTGGGGTCTTCTTCCGACAGCTTCGAGAGAGCTTTAGCTAGCAGATCGTTGTCGCTTTGGGATTCAGGTTCGATGGCTACTGAAATGACCGGCTTGGGGAAGTCCATGGATTCCAGGACAATGGGGTGTTTGGGATCGCAAAGGGTCTCGCCGGTGCGGGTATGCTTTAACCCGATAGCCGCAGCAATTTCACCGGCTTCGATCCGATCCCGCTCCTCCCGCTTGATGGCGTGCATGATCATCAAACGCCCTACGCGTTCTTTTTTGCCTGTAATGGGATTGAGGACCGCATCTCCGGTCTTAACCTCACCCGAGTAGACCCGGAAGAAAGTCAACTTACCCACGTAAGGGTCAGTCATAATCTTGAAAGCCAGAGCCGCAAAAGGTTCTTTCACGTCAGGTTTGCGGGAGATGGTTTTATCAGGGTTTTTAGGATCAAAACCTTTTACGGGTGGCAGATCCAGGGGCGAGGGCAGATAGTCAACTACCGCATCCAGCAGACGTTGCACGCCCTTGTTCTTAAAAGCCGATCCTGCCAGTACGGGAACGATAGCCCCGTCAATAGTCGCCTTACGAATAGCGGCTTTGATTTCATCTATTTCTAACTCTTCACCTTCCAGATACTTCTCCAGCAACTCATCGTCATACGCAGCGGCTTCCTCGATGAGTAGATGGCGATATTTCTGGACTATATCCACCATATCTTTTGGGATTTCACCATAATCGAAGCGGGCTCCCAGAGTACTCTCATTGTAGAGGATGGACTTCATCAGCAGCAGGTCCACGATACCCGTGAACAACTCGCCCGAGCCGATAGGTAAAACAATGGGCACCGGATTGGCGCCCAGGCGTTTTTTCATCATGTCCAGCACATTGTAAAAATCGGCGCCCATCCGGTCCATCTTATTAACGAAAGCAACGCGGGGGACGCCGTATTTATCGGCTTGGCGCCAAACGGTTTCACTCTGGGGCTCAACCCCGCCAACGGCACAGAATAAACCTACCGCACCATCCAAAACCCGTAAGGAGCGTTCAACCTCGACGGTGAAATCCACGTGACCGGGAGTATCAATGATGTTGATTCGATGGCCAGCCCAGAAACAGGTCGTGGCAGCAGAAGTAATTGTTATGCCCCGCTCCCGCTCCTGTTCCATCCAATCCATGGTGGCGGAACCCTCGTGCACCTCACCGATGCGGTGGGTCCTACCGGTATAGAAAAGGATGCGCTCGGTAGTAGTAGTTTTACCGGCATCAATGTGGGCCATGATGCCAATGTTGCGAACCTTATGTAGAGGAGTCGGTTTCACGGCTTCCTTTTCTATTACCTAAAATGAGCAAAAGCCTTGTTGGCTTCCGCCATCCGGTGAGTATCTTCACGTTTCTTAATGGCTCCGCCTTCATTATTAGCGGCCGCAATCAGTTCGGCCGCTAATTTCTCCGCCATAGACCGCCCCGAACGGGCCTTGGCGTAGCTGATAATCCAGCGATAAGCAAGGGCATATCGTCGTTCTGGCCGTACTTCCACCGGAACCTGGTAGGTGGCCCCACCGACACGCTTGGAACGCACCTCAATTACAGGAGCCACATTTTCCACCGCTTTCTTGAAGAATTCCAGGGGATCACTTTTGGTACGCTGCCTGATCCGTTCAAAAGCAGTGTAGACGATTCGTTCCGCTAAGCCCTTTTTGCCCCGGCGCATCACATAGTTGATGAACTTGGCGACCATTACATCGTTGTAAACCGGATCCGGGGCGATTTTACGTTTTTCAGGTCGTTTTCTGCGCATATTCCTCTCGGCTATTACTGCTGTTTAGGTCGCTTGGCTCCGTAGCGGGAACGACTGGTTCTACGCTGTTCCACTCCCGCTGCATCCAGGGTTCCACGGATTATGTGGTAACGCACGCCCGGCAGGTCTTTCACTCGCCCGCCCTCGATGAGGACGATGGAGTGTTCCTGCAAGTTATGGCCTTCCCCCGGAATGTAAGCGGTTACCTCGATTCCGTTGGTAAGACGCACTCTAGCCACCTTCCGCAGTGCGGAATTCGGTTTCTTCGGCGTTGTCGTATAAACACGTGTGCAAACCCCGCGTTTCTGGGGGTTACCTTTCAGGGCCGGGGCTTTCTTCTTCTTGGTAATGGAGCGTCGCCCCAGCCGCACTAACTGATTAATTGTCGGCATGCGTTCTCCCTTTAAAAAAGCCGCCAATTATAATTTTCGGCACCTGGGCAGTCAAGGTCAATTTAGGCTTCTTCCGAAGTAGTTGCGGGCTCTTCCATGCTCCGCTGTTTAGCCTCTTCCCTGGCCTTGCGTATCTCAAGCACCTTCTGAGCCATCTCGTTAGCCGGTCCTTCGACGAGAATACTGCGATAGCGGCGCAAGCCCGTACCGGCCGGAATCAGCCGACCAACAATGATATTCTCTTTCAAACCTCTCAGGTAATCGGTCTTGGCCCGAATGGCGGCATGGGTCAAGACGCGGGTGGTTTCCTGGAAAGAAGCTGCGGACAGCACGCTTTCCGTGCTCAAAGCCGCCCGGGTAATTCCCAGTAGCAATGGATGATGGGTAGCCGGCTCCGCGTCCCGATAGGTGGGCAAAACTCCACCATCGCTTTTGATGCGCTCCACCTCTTTTTCCATCTCTTCCCGGTAAACCAACTGATCCTCCAGGAATTCGGAATCACCGGGATCGAGGACCACCACCTTTTTCTTGATATCGTTGTTGACTTCCATGAAGTGCCAGATGTTGACTCGTTCCATGGGGAGAAAGTCGGTATCGCCGGGATTCTCCACCTGGACTTTCTGCATCATCTGACGGACAATGACTTCAATGTGTTTATCGTTGATGCGCACGCCTTGGAGACGGTACACTTCCTGGATTTCGTTCACCAGGTACTCCTGTACCGCCCGTTCTCCGATGATGCGCAGAATATCCCGGGGCGAAATGGGACCTTCGCATAACCGGTCACCAGCTTTGACCCGTTCGCCGTCCAATACGATTACGTGCCTACCGTAAGGAATGGAGTACTCGTACTTGACGCCGTCGGGCGTCTCCACGTAGATGGTGCGCACACCGCGCTTTAATTCGCCGTAGCTAACCACACCATCAACTTCGGTAACCACCGCCGGATTGGCTGGATCGCGCGCTTCGAACAGCTCTGATACCCGTGGCAAGCCACCGGTAATATCCGCTGTACGGGCCTTCAACGTGGTCAATTTGGCCAGTACATCTCCAGCCTGAACCATTTGGCCATCTTCAGCTACCAATACGGCACCCACCGGCAACACGATATCTCTGCCCTGCGGTTCACCATTCTCATCCAGAATCTGAATCCGCGGGCTGAGTTTCTTTTCGCGGGCATCGATGATGGTCCGCTCCTTTTTACCCGAAGCACCTGATTCCTCAACGTAGGAAACATCTTCTTCGATTTCTACGAACTTGACTTTACCGCTGGTGCGGGTGATGATGAAGTTAGTGCGAGGATCCCAACGCATCAGCAGATCGCCCTGCTTGACCTTGTCCCCATCACCCACCAACAACTGGGCGGCATAGGGTACATTGGCACGGGTTAGCAGGTGACCATTTTCATCCACTATTTCAATGTGTGCTTTCCGGACCAGGGCCACCCGCGTGCCGTCGTCACGCACCGGCGAAACCTGCAAGCCTATCGAATAGCGGATGATACCGTCGTACTTAGCTCGCAGTTCACTTTCCTCAACGATACGGCTGGCCGTACCACCGATGTGGAACGTACGCAAAGTTAACTGGGTACCAGGTTCACCGATGGCCTGGGCGGCCACGATTCCTACCGCGGCACCCACTGAAACCGGTTTACCGGTGGCCAGGTCGCGTCCGTAACATTTGGCACAGACTCCATACCGACTCTCGCAAGTCAATACCGAGCGGATACGGACACTTTCGACCTCGGAACGATCGATTTTTTCCGCCAGATCCTCATCCACCATGGTACCGGCTTCGATAAGCAATTCATCGGTGATGGGATCGTAAACGTCTTCCTGGACCACACGACCGATGATACGACGGGCCAGGGGGACGATAACTTTTTCGCCCTGGCGCAGAGCAGTTACGTCGATACCCTTAGGCGTACCGCAGTCTTCTTCATAAACCACCACATCCTGAGCCACATCCACCAGACGCCGCGTCAGATAACCGGCATCCGCGGTTTTCAAAGCCGTGTCGGCTAAACCCTTGCGGGCACCGTGGGTGCTGATGAAGTATTCCAACACCGAAAGCCCTTCCCGGAAGTTGGAGGTAATGGGAGTTTCAATAACTTCTCCCTGACCACCTTTCAGTGATTTCCGCGGTTTAGCCATCAAACCACGCATACCGGCCAACTGTTTGATCTGGTCCGCCGACCCTCGGGCACCGGAATCGGACATCATGAAGACCGGGTTAAAACCGTCATTGGACTGGCGTAAAGTCTCCATGGTGTAATGGGCCACCATGTTGGTGGTGTGGGTCCAGATATCCAGCACCTTGTTATAACGCTCACCCTCGGTCAGCCAACCGGCAGCCCGGTCAGCCTGAACTTTCGCCACGTCCTTAAAAGCCCGTTCCAGCAATTCCTTTTTCTTGGGCGTAACCAGAATGTCGGAAATGGCGATGGAGGCCCCGCTCAGGGTGGCGTATTCAAAACCCAGGTCCTTCATATCATCCAGGAATTTGATAGTGCGGTAATTCCCGGCGTGTTTCAGGACCTGACTAATCAGCCGTTGGAGACGTTTTTTATTGATAACCTCGTTGACAAACTCCATTCCCTCGGGCAGAATCTCGTTGAACTTGATCCGCCCGGGAGTGGTTTCGATCAGCTCACCGTTAACCCGCAGTTTTACGGTGGCGTGGAGATCTACCCAACCATTTTCCAGAGCCAGCAAGGCTTCGGTGCTATCGTTGAAAACCATTCCTTCGCCCTTGCGGCCCTTAGCCATTTTAGTGAGGTAGTAACAGCCCAGCACCATGTCCTGGGAAGGCACTGTGATGGGATCACCATGGGCTGGGTGTAGAATATTATGGCTGGATAGCATCAGGATACGGGCTTCGGCAATGGCCTCCGGCGAAAGAGGTACGTGGACCGCCATCTGGTCGCCGTCGAAGTCGGCGTTGAAGGCGGTACAAGTCAGGGGATGCAAACGAATGGCCCGTCCATTGATCAATACCGGCTGGAAGGCTTGAATACCCAAGCGGTGCAGCGTAGGCGCCCGGTTAAGAAGCACCGGATGATCACGCACTACGTATTCCAGGACATCATAGATCTCCTGGCTTTTCTCTTCCACCATCACTTTGGCTTGCTTGGGGGTTTTGGCCAATCCCCGCCGTAACAATTCACCTATGATGTGCGGCTTAAACAGCTCGATAGCCATTTCTTTGGGCAGACCGCACTCATGCATCTTCAATTCCGGACCAACCACAATCACCGATCGGCCCGAATAGTCCACTCGCTTACCCAACAAATTCTGCCGGAAACGTCCCTGTTTACCACTGAGGGAGTCGGACAGGGATTTCAGAGGTCGCCGGGTACCGCTGCGGACAGCGCTTTGTTTTTTGGAGTTATCGAAAAGGGCATCCACCGATTCCTGCAGCATCCGCTTTTCGTTGCGCAGGATGACATCGGGGGCCTTGATTTCCATGAGCTGCCGCAAGCGGTTATTCCTAATAATCACCCGTCGATAGAGATCGTTCAAATCGGAAGCGGCGAATCGTCCGCCATCCAAGGGCACCAACGGACGTAACTCAGGCGGAATAACCGGCAGAATGGTCAAAACCATCCATTCGGGTTTGTTCGGTGGCTCACCAGGGGGCAAATCGAAGGCTTTGATGATCTGCAACCGCTTTAAGGCGTCAGCTTTTTTCTGCTGGCTGCGAGTAGTGGCAATGATCTGTTTCAGCTCCTTGATGGTAGCCTTGATATCCAGCTCCCGCAGCATATGCAGGATGGCGTCGCCACCGGTTTTGGCGATGAAGACCTTTTCTTCGTCGGCTCCTACCGCATCCGGTCCGTAGATCGAATCCAGCTCACTAAACTGTTCTTCGTCCAAAATTTCACCCGGTTTGACATCAGCATTGCCGGGAGAGATAACTACGTATGATTCGTAGTAGATGATTCGCTCCAGGTTCTTGGAAGACATACCCAGCGTATATGCCAGAACCGACGGTATGGAGCGCAGATACCAGGTATGCACCACCGGAACCGCCAGCGTGATATGTCCCATCCGCTCACGGCGAACCTTTTTGCGAGTGACTTCCACGCCGCAGCGGTCGCACACGATCCCCTTATAGCGGATACGTTTGTATTTACCGCAGTGGCATTCCCAGTCCTTCACCGGACCGAAGATCTTCTCGCAGAACAAGCCATCTTTTTCCGGCTTGTAAGTACGATAGTTGATAGTCTCCGGTTTCAGAACTTCCCCGCGGGATTCCTGTAGAATCTTTTCTGGGGAAGCCAGGCGAATGGTTATCTGGGTGAAATCGTTGATATTTTTGATATTCAAGGGAGATCCTCCCTACTTTAATTCCACGTCCAGCCCCAGGCCTTTCATTTCCCGGAGCAAAACATTGAATGATTCAGGTGTCCCGAAGTCGGGCATGTTATGGCCCTTCACTATGGCGTTATACACCTTGGAACGGCCTTCCACATCGTCCGACTTCACGGTGAGCATTTCCTGGAGAGTGTAGGCGGCGCCGTAGGCTTCTAGCGCCCATACTTCCATCTCACCGAAACGCTGCCCACCGAACTGAGCCTTACCACCCAACGGCTGCTGGGTGATGAGGGAATAAGGACCGGTGGAACGAGCGTGCATTTTGTCATCCACCTGATGCACCAGTTTCATCATGTAGATCTCACCGTAAGCCACGGGACTCTGGATGAACTCACCGGTGCGGCCGTCGATCAGCTGAGCTTTGCCGGTTTCAGGCACTCCGGCCTTCTTCATCCATTCCAGAATCTCTTCATGAGTAGCCCCGTTGAACACCGGGGTTTCGAATTTCACGTTGAGAAGTTTACCTACCCATCCCAGCATAGTTTCATACAACTGCCCCAGGTTCATTCGGGAAGGTACCCCCAAGGGATTCAGGACGATATCCACCGGTTTGCCATCGGGAGTGAAGGGCATATCCTCTTCAGGCACGATGGCCGCCACTACACCTTTGTTACCGTGGCGTCCAGCCATTTTGTCACCTACCCGAATCCGACGCTTGGTGGCGATTTGAACCTTAGCCAGCTTGATCACGCCGGGTTGCAGATCATCACCGACCTTGATCTTGTAAACTTCATTTTCGTAACGCTGATCAATTTTCAGACGCAGACGCTGATAATTATCCAGCAGTTTTACTACCTTGCCGTTGATTTCGTCATCTTCGCAGATGGGATGCTCCAGATCGACCCGGTCCCAATTAACGTGGGCAATATGCTCCTTGGTGAGCACAGTACCTTTCTCGATCTGAACCCGGCCGCCAGTATCCTGAATGCCGGCGCTGATCTGCCCTTGGAGCAGGGAATTGAGCTTCTCATTGCGTCGTTTGGTCAGTGAAGCTTTTTCCTGCTGGACTTTTTGTTTCAGTTGTTCCAGCAGCTTCTTCTCTTCATCCCGGGATTGACGACCTTTTCGAGTGTAGAGCTCGGTTTTGATAACCACTCCGCTCATACCCGGTTCAGCCCGTTTGGAAGCATCCTTAACATCCCCGGCTTTTTCTCCGAAGATAGCTTTGAGCAGCTTCTCTTCCGGTGTGGGATCGGTTTCACCTTTAGGTGTTACCTTACCGATAAGAATATCATTGGGCTTGACTTCCGCACCGATACGGATGATGCCATCTTCCGTGAGGTTTCGGGTGGCTTCCTCTGAGACGTTTGGGATATCCCGGGTCAGTTCCTCTTCACCCCGCTTGGTCTCACGTACTTCCAGCTCCACTTGTTTAATGTGAATGCTGGTGAAGACGTCATCTTTCAGGATACGTTCGGAAAGAACAATGGCGTCCTCGAAATTGAGACCCCGCCAGGGCATGAAGGCCACCGTTACGTTGCGTCCCAAGGCCAGCTCACCCTGGGCCGTGCTCATCCCGTCAGCCAGTATGTCACCCGGATTGACTTTCTGACCCGCTTTAACTACCGGACGCTGATTAATGCAAGTGTCCTGGTTGCTGCGGACGAATTTTTTCAGCTTATAACGAACGATTCCGGGTTCTTCTTCCAGGGAAGTGGCTTCGTCGATGCGCTGACTCACCTTGATAACGATCTCGTCGGCGCTTACGCTCTTAACTACGCCCTTGACATCGGAAATCACTAACGCCTTTGAATCCCGAGCCACAATCCGCTCGAAACCGGTGCCAACTATAGGCGGCTCGGGCCACAATAACGGAACAGCCTGCCGCTGCATGTTGGAGCCCATTAGGGCCCGGTTGGCGTCGTCGTTTTCCAAGAAGGGGATGCAGGCTGCTGCCGCCGAAACGATTTGCAGAGGCGAAACGTCCATGTAATCCACTTCGGTAGCGGGAACCATGGGGAAGTCACCTCTGATACGTACCTGTATGCGGTCATCCGTGAAATGCCCATCTTCCGACAGGGGTGTATTAGCCTGGGCAATTTTCAGGCGATCTTCGTCATCGGCGGAAAGGTATTGGATTTTCTTGGTAACCCGTGCTTTACCGTTGCTCACCACCACTTTACGGTAGGGAGTTTCGATAAAGCCCAGCCGGTTGATTTTGGCGTAAGTGGAAAGGGAAGAAATCAAACCGATGTTGGGACCTTCCGGTGTCTCGATGGGACACAGACGTCCATAGTGCGTGTAGTGCACGTCACGCACTTCGAAACCGGCCCGCTCACGGGTCAGGGCCCCCGGCCCCAGGGATGAAAGACGACGTTTATGGGTTATTTCCGCCAAGGGATTGGTTTGATCCAAGAACTGGGAAAGCTGATTGGTACCAAAAAAGGAGTTGATGGCAGCGGTAATAATGCGCGAGTTGACTAGATCTACCGGCTTCAGCTTCTCAGTGTCACGACTATTCATTCTTTCGCGGATAGTGCGGGACATCCGGGCCAGAGCCACGGAGAATTGGTTCCCCAATTGCTCACCCACTGTCCGCACCCGCCGATTACCCAGGTGATCAATATCATCGGTTCCCCGGGTCCCTTTACGCATCTCGATGAGATACTCGGTGGTACGGATCAAATCTTCCGGTTGCAGGGTGAGCTGATCCAGCGGAACGTTTACGCCGAACTTTTTGTTCATGCGGTAACGCCCCACCTCTCCCAGATCGTATTTCTTGGGATCGAAGAAGAGGCGGGCCAGGAATTTCTCAGCCAGATCCAGGTTCGGCGGTTCGCCGCCCCGCATTTCCGAATAGAACAGCCGCAACGCTTCGTTGGTGCTGGTAGTGGGATCTTTGGCCAGGGTGTTGCTGAGAAGCTCGTACTTCAGATCCTGTGGATCGGTGACTACCTGAACACCCGTAATCCCAGCCTTCTTGAGTTCGCGCACCTTTTCCCGGGTGAGCTTTTCACCGGCTTCCAATAGAACTTCGCCGGTTTCCTTATTCACCACATCCACTGGGACTTCAGTGTCGTAATACTTCTTCAGCCCCACATTGTCAGCCAGGCGCAGTTCTTTCAGGATTCCAAAAGCATTCAGAATATCTTCGTTGGAAGAGTATCCGATGGCTCGGAGTAACACGGTCAAGGGGAACTTGCGCCGACGGTCGATGATGGCATAAATGGCATCGTGGATGTCGGTGGTAAGATCCAACCAGCTACCCCGGAAAGGTATAATCCGCGCCGAGTACAGCTTGGTTCCGTTGGGGTGGGTCTTCTGTTCGAAGAAAACTCCAGGAGAACGCTGGAGCTGTGAAACCACCACCCTTTCGGCTCCGTTGATGATGAAGGAGCCTTTGGGGGTCATATATGGAATATTACCAAAGAATATATCTTCCTCGATATGGTCCACCCATTTACCGGGTTGACCTTCCTCGGAAACATGCAGAATCAGCTTAACCTTCAGGGGCACAGAGTAGGTCACGCCCCGTTCCAGGCATTCTTCGATGGAATAGCGCGGTATCCCCAGAGAGTAGGAAACATACTCCAAAAGGTAGTTACCGTGGCTGTCCTCAACGGGAAATACGGACTGGAAAATAGCTTCCAGACCTTTATTTTCCCGCAGCCGGGGGGGTACGTCTTCTTGTAAAAACTCCCGCCAAGAATCCAACTGGACATGGAGCAGCGGGGGCAGCTCCAGTCCCGGATCTACTTTAGCGAAAGAGTAGCGTTTTACTAGAGATGTGGGAGACAAAGGACACCTCCGTTTTTAAGGTTGCAATTGTACATAATCCCGCCCAGCAAGCTCGGCGGGATTATGCCCAACGTGTCGTTCGGGGTGTTTACTTGATGGAAACAGTGGCTCCCGCTTCTTCCAGTTTTTTCTTGAGCTCTTCCGCTTCGGCTTTGGAAACCCCTTCTTTGACTTTGTTGGGAGCGTTGTCCACCAGAGCCTTAGCTTCTTTGAGCCCCAGATCGGTGACCTGTCTGACCACTTTGATGACGTTAATCTTCTTATCGCCCGCAGATTCCAGAATTACGTCGAATTCGGTCTTTTCTTCCGCTTCCTCAGCCGGGCCGGCAGTGGCGGCGGCGGCCACAGCTACTGGAGCGGCGGCGGTCACACCGAACTTCTCTTCGATAGCGGAAACCAGGTCTGAAATCTCCAGCATGGTAGCTTTTTCAAGATAAGTTAGGATGTCTTCCTGGGTTATTGCCATGAGTACCTATCCTCCTGGATGTTAGTTACGTTTTTCCTGCAATTGATGTAAGACGTTCACCAGGTTACGCATGGGGGCTTGGAGCACTCCCACCAGATTTTGCATTGGTGCCTGCAGCACCCGGGCGAACATGCCTAAAAGCACTTCCCGCGGCGGCAGATTGGCCAATCGTTCAAAATCTTCACCTGGCAGGCGACGTCCTTCAATTACTAATCCTTTGACGGCTGGGAGTTTTTTCTCTTTTCCCTCAGCTTTTAAAAATTCTTTGAGTATCCTTGCAGGGGCAGTGGGTTCATCATACCCCAGGGCAATGGCAGTGGGCCCTTGGAGAATATCGCTCAAATCACCCAGCCCTACTTCTTTAGCAGCAATGGCAGTCAGCGTGTTTTTTACCACCCGGTATTCAACTCCGGCTTCATGGAGGCGGCGGCGCAGAATGTTGATCTCATCCACCGTAAGTCCCATGTAATCGGTGAAATAGATCCCCGCCGCTTCCTCGAGCTTGGTGGTTAATTCTTGTACCTGGGCGACGTTTTTCTTGTTCGGCATGTTATCCTCGTCTCATCACCGTTGCGCAGTTACCGTGGAGCGATCAATTCGAATCCCGGGCCCCATACTGGAGCTCAAGGTAATCCGCTTCAGATACTGACCCTTAGCCGTGGCCGGCTTTAACGCCAATAGCGTTTGAACCAGTGCCTGGGCATTCTCCATCAGCTTTTGTTCATCGAAAGAGGCCTTGCCAATGATGGTGTGGACCACACCGTGACGATCGGTGCGAAATTCGACCCGACCTGCTTTGCTGAGCCGCACCGCTTCCGCCACATTATTGGTAACTGTACCGCTCTTGGGGTTGGGCATCAAACCCCGCGGCCCCAGGATGCGCCCCAGCTTTCCCACCTCCGGCATGCTATCGGGGGTGGTAATTACCACATCGACATCGGTCCAACCCTGTTTGATTTTCTCGATATACTCTTCGAAGCCCACGTAATCAGCACCTGCTTCGCGAGCCTCATCGGCCTTAGGACCTTTAGCCAGGACCAGTACCCGCACTGGCTTGCCGGTTCCATGGGGCAGGGTGACGGCCCCTCGCACCATCTGGTCTGAATGACGGGGATTCACCCCCAAGTTAACAGCCATTTCGACAGTTTCGTCAAAATTGGCGTTGGCACATTCTTTTACCAGGCGCAGGCCCTCGAGCAAGGGATACTCTTTGGTACGATTGATTTTCTGCAGTAGTTCACGCATTCTCCGCGAGCGTTTCATCCGCGCCAAACCTCCTTATTCCACCACTGTCAAGCCCATGCTCCGGGCGGTGCCTTCGATAATGCGCATGGCTTGCTCCAGAGTGTGGGCGTTCAAATCGGGCCGCTTTATGGTGGCGATTTCCTTAATCTGCTCTTTGGTTACTTTGCCGACTTTTTCCGAGTTAGGTGTGGCCGAACCTTTTTCTATCCCGGCCGCTTTTTTCAGTAACACCGCCGCTGGGGGCGTCTTGGTGATGAAACTGAAAGAGCGATCAGCGTAAACCGTAATGACCACCGGAATTATGAGCCCCTGATCTTTAGCGGTCCGGGCATTAAAAGCTTTACAAAACTCCATGATATTCACCCCTGCCTGTCCTAATGCAGGACCAACCGGTGGTGAAGGGTTAGCCCCACCAGCAGGGATCTGAAGCTTAATCTGAGTTACGACCTTTTTCGCCATAATGCGACCTTCTACTTACTTTTCCAATTCAACCTGGAGAAAATCCAGCTCCACCGGGGTAGGACGACCGAAGATGGAAACTTCCACCTTTACCTTCTGTTTGGTCTCGTCCACATCTTTGACAAACCCGGTGAAATCCACAAAGGGCCCATCGATGATTTTAATGGGATCCCCAACTTTGAAAGTGGTGCCGATAACTTCCCGACCGTCGCGCTGCTCCACTTCACCCAGAATCCGACGCATCTCCTCATCTTTAAGGGGAGCCGGTTCACCCCGGGGACCGACAAATGAAATCACGCCGGGGATATTCTTAATGAGGTGCCGCGTAGTGGGAGTCAGCTCCATTTGGATCATGATGTAGCCGGGAAAGAAAACCTTGTTACGGACGAACTTTTTGCCCCCCCGCATCTCAATTACGTTCTCAGAGGGCACCAGTACGTTGGGAATCTGGTCCTTAAGTCCCGCCAGCTCCGCTTCTTTCAGAATCAGATCGCGGACCTGTTTCTCTTTTCCCGACAAACAACGCAGACTATACCACTTCAAAGCCATATTAGCGTCCCATAATGAGATTTAATACCAGAGTGGAGAAGATTTTATCAAAGATGAACATAATCAGAGCCAACAGACCAGTAAGACCAAGCACGATCCACGTCGAGTTCTTTAGCTCCTCAAAAGTAGGCCAGGAGATCTTCTTGAACTCGAACTGCACTTCCTGAAAGAACGTCTGCAATTTTTTAATCATGGCCGCTAAACTCCACCCTTAAAACTGACTGTCGCAGGAGAGGCAGGACTCGAACCCGCAACCTGCGGTTTTGGAGACCGCTGCTCTACCAGTTGAGCTACTCTCCTGTGCATGGCTGGAATGTCACTTGGTCTCTTTGAAGATGACGTGTTTGCGAGCAATAGGATCGTATTTCTTGTACTCCAGCCGTTGCGGATGCTTTTGTTTATTCTTAGTAACTGTATATCGGTAGCCGGTTCCAGCCGTACTCTCGAGCTGCACGATTACCCGTTTGCTTTTTCCTGCCACAGCTCAAGCCCTCGTTTATTCCAGTATTTCAGTAACAACGCCGGCCCCCACGGTGTGACCGCCTTCACGAATGGCGAAACGCAGTTCTTTCTCCATCGCCACCGGCGCTATCAACTCCACCGTCAGGTTTACATTATCTCCCGGCATCACCATCTTGACATCTTCCGGCAACTCTACCACACCCGTCACATCCGTGGTCCGAAAATAAAACTGCGGCCGATATCCATTGAAAAACGGCGTGTGACGACCACCTTCCTCTTTCTTCAAGATGTACACCTCGGCCTTGAACTTCTTGTGCGGCTTCACACTACCAGGCTTGGCAACCACCATCCCGCGACGCAACCAATCCTTATCTATACCACGCAACAATAATCCCACATTGTCGCCTGCCTGACCAGTGTCCAAAATCTTCCGGAACATCTCCACTCCCGTCACCACAGTCTTCTTCGGCTCCGGAACTAAACCAACTATCTCTACCTCATCACCAACCTTGATAATTCCACGCTCAATTCGACCTGTACCTACTGTACCACGACCCGTAATACTGAACACATCCTCAACCGGCATCAAAAACGGCTTGTCAATGTCACGTACTGGCTCCGGTATGTAATTGTCGATCGCATCCAACAACTCCTGAATGCTCTTCGTCTTCTCCGGATCTTCCGGATGCTGCAACGCTTCCAACGCACTACCACGAATTACCGGTACTTCATCACCAGGAAACTCATACTCATTCAACAAATCCCGCAACTCCATCTCCACCAAGTCCAACAACTCCGGATCATCAACCTGATCAACCTTGTTCATATATACCACTATCGATGGCACATTCACCTGACGCGCCAACAACACGTGCTCACGGGTCTGAGGCATCGCTCCATCAGCCGCACTCACCACCAGTATCGCCCCGTCCATCTGGGCCGCACCCGTGATCATGTTCTTGATGTAGTCCGCGTGACCAGGACAGTCCACGTGGGCGTAATGACGCTTGTCCGTCTCATACTCCACATGGGCCGTCGCTATCGTAATTCCCCGCTCACGCTCCTCCGGCGCATTGTCTATCGAATCAAACGAACGAAACTCACTCAATCCTTTCCGCGACAAATAAGCCGTGATCGCCGCCGTCAACGTCGTCTTACCGTGGTCCACATGACCAATCGTCCCTACGTTTACATGCGGCTTCGTCCGCTCAAATTTCTCTTTTGCCATCAGTATCCTCCATTCAACCTAGTTGTGTTCAAACCCGGGTGGGGAGTAGAGCTCGGGAGCGGACTTGAACCGCCGACCTTCTCCTTACCAAGGAGGTGCTCTACCGACTGAGCTACCCGAGCACAAGGGACAATGAAAATGCCCCGGAACGGGGCAACACACTGTCCGTTGGAGCGGGTGATGAGAATCGAACTCACATCACCAGCTTGGAAGGCTGGGGTTCTACCATTGAACTACACCCGCGGGTTCCAACAGCAATTTGGTATTGCCTCCCCACCATTGTAAAAAAGCTGTGGGCCGGGATGGATTCGAACCACCGTACCCATTACGGGAGCAGATTTACAGTCTGCCGCCTTTAACCACTCGGCCACCGACCCAGTTCCCAGGAGCCAAGGAAGGGACTCGAACCCCCGACCGGCGGTTTACAAAACCGCTGCTCTACCAACTGAGCTACCTTGGCCGACTCTGTTAAAAAGCCGCAGAATTTAACTTTCACTATCTGGAAGGCAACATTTTTTCGCCTGCCTACTAGCAGTTAATTCAAACGGATCTAACACAACGACAGGCCCAAGATACTTTAACTGAATCGGAGAGAACAATTGTCTATTTCCGCTGGTCAATCTTGAAAGAAGATACCAGTGCATACACTGTCTGCCTGGCCGAGCCGGAAAAAGCATCTGCAGGCGATCTCCAGCACCAGTTTTACCGGAAATATGTCAGACTTTATTTATACCCTAATTACGTTGTCTATTTCCCATTTTCTTTCTTAGGACTTGATATATCAGTGCGAAAGTCCCGGCGAAAGCAATCACTGAGCTCCAGTTAATCTGTCCCTGCAGGAGATAAGTGACTATCGCCCAACCAGTTGTAGCCACGGCGGTAATAAACACCAGGAACCAGGGCCCCTGCGGGTCTTTGATGCTTTTCTTATCCATTCAAGCGTTACTACCTGCTGTCAGCGCTTACGCCACTTGGGCCCTTGAGGTGTGTCCAGCACCTCAATACCCTGTTCCCTAAGGCGGTCTCTAAGAGCATCTGCTGCGGCGAAATCTTTTCTCTTACGGGCTGCCTCACGCTCTGCCAGCAAGGCTTCAATAGCCGCTACGTCTAGCTCCTCTTCCCGGACCGGACGTAAATCAAAAACCCCAAACACATGTTCCAATCGCTGCAAATATTCTTTTGCCCGCCGTTTACCTTCCGCGCTCAACGTCCCCTGGTTGAGGCGCCGGTTAGTTTCCCGGACAAAATCGAACAGCGCCCCCACTCCGGCAGAAATATTCAAATCATCGTCCATTACTTCCTGGAAATGCCCTTCCAGCTCCGCCACATATTCTCCATCGTCCTCAGCTTGCGAGGGCGGATCATATTCTTTCAGCGTGTCGGCAAAAATCCATAACCGCTCCAGGGTCCGCCGAGCCTCGTCTGCCGCCTCCAGCCGAAAATTCAATTTCTGGCGATAATGGGTGGTTAGCAGCATCCAGCGAATGACCGCTGGCTCAAGCCCCTTTTCCAACAAATCCCGCAACAGATAGAAATTGTTCAGGGATTTACTCATCTTGCGTCCATCAACCAGCAAATACTCGGCGTGCAGCCAGAAATTGACGAATGGTTCCCCTGTGGCACACTGGCTCTGGGCGATCTCATTCTCGTGGTGTGGAAAAATATTATCCACCCCCCCGCAGTGGATGTCGAAGTGTGGACCTAATAGCTCCGTGGACATCACCGAACATTCGATATGCCATCCCGGTCGCCCTTTACCCCAGGGCGAATCCCAGGCCACTTCCCCATCCTCCGGTTTCCAGGCCTTCCAGAGGGCAAAATCTTGAATATCCTCTTTTTCGTACTCGTCGGCAGCTACACGCTCGCCCCGCCGCATGTTAGCCGGGTCCAATCGAGCCAGCTTCCCGTAATCGGGGAAAGAAGAAATATCGAAATAAACACTACCGTCCTCCGCCCGGTATGCGTGTCCCTTCTCCAACAAAATTTTCACCATTCGCTGCATCTGCGGGATGTAAGCAGTAGCTTCGGGATAATGATGTGCCGGTTGAATGTTGAGAATCTTCAAATCCTCAAAAAACGCACGCTTGTAAAACCGGGTGAATTCTTCCAGCGCCTGCCCCTGTTCTCGACTGCCCCGAATGGTCTTATCATCCACATCAGTCAAATTCATGACCTGGGTAACGCGATACCCCCGATACTCCAAATAGCGGCGCAACAAGTCTTCAAAAATGAAGGTGCGAAAATTCCCGATATGGGCATAGTTGTACACTGTAGGTCCACAGGTGTAAAGCCTTACATGCCCCGGCTCTAAAGGCTTGAACTCCTCTTTGCGTCGCGTTAGTGTATTATAAAATCGTAAAGCCATTACTCAGGTTCTCCTGGTTGAAGAGTACTTCGCCAGGCTTAATTCCACCAGCTTTTTCATCAATGCTGGGAAATCCATCCCCGCGGCCCGGGCCGCCATGGGGAACAAACTGGTTTCCGTCATCCCCGGCAGAGTATTGATCTCCAGCAGCCAGGGTTGCCCTCCCTCGTCCAAACGAAGATCTACCCGGCCGTAAACCTGAACCCCCAGCGCCTCCATGGCCTGGCCCGCCAACTCCTGAATCCGCTGTGTCAATTTTGGCTCCAGCTCGGCGGGACACTGGTAACGACTCAGGCCTTTGGTGTATTTGGATTGGTAGTCATACAGCTCATGCCCCGGGAAAATTTCCACGACGGGTAGGGCTTCTCCCCCCAACACCGCCACCGTAAGCTCTCGGCCGGGAATGAATTTTTCGTAAATTAACCGGCGATACTTACCCGAGACCTTCTCAGCTTTTTTTAGATCCTCCTCCACCCGAATTACCGACAATCCGAGAGTAGATCCCTCATTATCTGGCTTGATTACAAAAGGCAGATTCAATTCCCCCCTGGCCAGTGCTGTCCCGGGTTCGTGATCGTGCACCTCCCAGGCTGCGGTGGGCAAATTCTCTCTGGCGAAAATAGCCTTGGAAAGGGATTTATGGAATGCCCGGACACTGGCGGCAGCATCAGCTCCGGTGTATGGAATACCGTACTGTTCCAGAAACGATTGCAGCAATCCATCCTCACTGCGCCGACCGTGAAATCCCAGTACGAGCAAGTCGTACTTCGATGACCAATGTTCCAGAATGGTGAATTCGTCCTGCAGAATCAAGCGGTGGACCTGGTAGCCGGCCTGTCTCAAGGCTCGCTCCATAGCCGCTGTGGTTTTCAGCGAAACTTCCGCTTCACCACTGCTGCCACCACCTGCCAATAAAATCTGCATTCTGCTGGTCCTTTCTAACTCGCGACTCTATTAATCAATATAGGGTATTTCACAAAAATCTTCCCAGATCTGCCAGCCACCCTCGCGGCCCCTGTCGCATGAAAGAAATCAGTAGCATGCCACTGATCAGTAATAAGCTCCCTACTTGTAAGAAGCTCGGGCTGGAGAAAGCCGCTGTGGGGACGTGGACTGATCCATAAAAAAGTTCCGTTACCCCCCCGGCCATAGCTGCGAATAGCCACATTAGCCCCGCCAATTGTAGTACTTTCTTCCAGCCCCACCGGGCATGAACGTGGTTTAAAAAACGCCATCCACAGGCAGAGGCTGTGATCAAGAAAGCCATTACGGCCCCTGGCGACCATCCCCAATGGAGCAACACTGCTGCCAGAAAGGTGGCGCCGGCTGCATTCCAGAACAAAGGAATGCCCACTAAAGCGCCTAAACCAATCCATAGCCAGGTTGGCAGGCTCTGCGAAACTATTCCCACATCCACTGGTGCCAGCGCCGCCGCCAGAAATACACCTCCCACTAACCATGGTCCCACATGATCCACCATTTCATGCCAGAGAAAAGGCCAGGTAGACGAACCCGGAGCTATTTCAGCCACTTCCGTTGGAGCTTCACTCGCCTTTTTGTCCAGGTATACCCAGCTGCCGCTGACCAGAATCAATGTCACCACTACCAGCACCAACCGCCAGAGAGTCAATCGCCAGCCCAACAATGGCAGACTCAAGGCAAAAACCTCCGCTCCCACCGCGGGTGTTAATAACGCCGCTTGCATTAGGCGTGGTTTTACCGCAAGCTCGCCGGAGATAAAGCGGCACGGACAGGAGGGATAAAAAATGCTACGCAATAGAGCACCCAGCTGCCCCACCGCTCGGCTCGAAGCGGATAAAAACAGCCACACCACCAGGAAAGTTACTGCAAAACCCACCAATACCGCTGGGGATACTTGTAACGCCGTACGCCACACCAAATCGGCATACGGCGAAGGTTCTTCCAATCCCCCCAGATGGGAAACAGCAACCAGTAAACCGATTGCGAGTAAAGCCCCCAGGGACTCCAGCGGAGGCACTCGCTTTTGACCATGCTGCCGATGCAATAAAATGTGGAGCAGCGAACCCGTGACCACCGCTTGAAAAATCAGTAATAGCCCGGCCTGCTGAACCTCCAAAGCCTGGCCTAAGAAGAAATATCCTCCTACGGTGGCTGTGGCCATACAGCCCAACAGTAACAAAATCCAGCGTAAGGCCAGGAAAGGTCGCAAAGCCCACCACACCAGCAACCCTACCGGGAAACGGTGTAAGACTACCCCCCATGCTAAATATCTACTTACCACCCCCTTCCCGGGCTCCGCCAAGGCGGCGCCATCGAGCAGGGTGTGAGCTACTATGCCTCCTAGTGCCAGCAATAACACCGCCAGATGAGCCTGTCGCCGCACCTGATGGAGCGCATACTCCGCCAATCCCGGAAGCAAAGCGCCCAGCATAATTAACACTAACGCCCAGAGTTTAAGCTCGTGAAAAACATCAGGCAGCAAATGAAACAGCACCAGGCCGCCCACAGAGAAGAGGATGAAACCATCCAGGAAAGAATTGGCCCCTGGCCGTGTTTGGACCCGATCCGCCACCAGCGGTCCCAGGAACAAGGACAGGATGGCGGCCGCCAGCAGCATATTAAGCTCCAGTGGTGACTTGCTTATGGCCTAGATACCAGATCAGTCCGGCTCCAATCAACATCAGGAAGCACAACACCTGGCCCATGGTGAAATAATTGAACAAAACAAAGCCCAACTGAGGGTCGGGTTGGCGGAAGAATTCAATGAAGAATCGTACGAAACCGTAGCCAAAAACATAAGCGCCGGACAGAAAGCCGGGGAAATAATTGCGTTTCCGCAGGTTCCACAGCACGACAAACAGAAAGATGCCTTCGAAAAATGCTTCGTAAAGCTGAGACGGATGGCGCAACAATCCATCCCCTGCCAGGGGGAAGTACATCCCGATGGGAGCCGTGGTTACCCGCCCGTATAATTCTCCGTTGATGAAATTCCCCAAGCGGCCGAAGGTGTAGCCCAGCGGGATTGCCGGGACGAACAAATCAGTTAGCTCAAAAAAGCGCATCCCACGTTTACGAACAAAAATAATCCAGGCAACGATGACCCCCAGCACGCCGCCATGGTAAGACATACCGGAAATACCCACAAAACGCCAGTGGCCGCCTATCTTCGCGAAAGGCATAATAATGCTCAGTGGATGACGCATGAATTCGGAGAAGCCGTAAAACAAAACGTATCCTAACCGGCCGCCAATTATCACTCCCAGCACCGCATACATCACCGCGTCGCCCACAAATTCACGTGAATAGGGCAGTTTTTCCTGGGTGATTCGCCGACTAACCAACCAATACACCAGCGTAAAGGCCACCAGATACATGGTACCATACCAGCGTAGTGGGAAATTTCCGATGGTGAATATCACCGGGTCCATATGGCTCGGTAAATGTTGCCACCAGTACTTGAAACTGTTCATATGGGATGGGAAGTTATTTCACGAAAGGGTGGAACCAAGAATTTCTAATATCTGTGTTTCCTGGAATGCGTCACAACGCTGCCGCTTTTTGGTACGCCAATTATGTAGCACGGCATGCCGTGCCCCTACGAATTAATTGTTATACCACCCAACGGGCGACCGGCCGGTCGGCTCTACCATCACATTCCCCCCCCGTGCGGCCCGGCCAAACGTTCGTTGTTATCATTCATCACCTGGTTTAAATTCACCACCGTAAATGTAAATCGTTATGGGTGAATACGATTCTCACCGTCACCACCGGCGGTCAATTCGCCTGAAGGGATACAATTACACCCACCCGGGGGCGTACTTTGTTACCATCTGCACATATGAACATAGCTGTTTGTTTGGCCGGGTAGTTGATGGAAAAATGCGGTTGAATGGATATGGTGAAATGGTGCGGGATGAATGGTTCCGGTCGGTAAATATCCGGTCGGAAATCGAATTATATCCCGATGAATTCGTGGTCATGCCCAACCACATTCACGGCATTGTGTGGATTGTGGACAACGTAGGGGCGACCGGCCGGTCGCCCCTACCATCACATTACCCCCCGCGCGGCCCGGCCAAACATTCGTTGTCATCATTCATCGCCGGGTTTAAATCCGCCGTCACCAAACGCATCAACCGCCATCGCCATACCCCCGGTGGGGTCGTCTGGCAACGGAATTATTACGAACATATCATTCGCACCGAATTGGCCTTGAATGCCATCCGGCAATACATTCGGGACAACCCCCTGCGCTGGCATTTAGATCAATATAACCCCAACGCCACGGGTAACGATCCAATGCCTGACCACCTGGGGCGCTTGACATCGGACAACAGGCATCCTTACACGAAAACACCGAACCTTTATCCAGGGGAAGAAACCATGCCGTGACCATCGGTAGGGAACACCGTACTGAACAGCTAAAAACTTCCTACATCTCAATAGCAAATCGTAACGGCATACTACAAGCAACCGTGCCCCATAGAACGGGATCGCACGTTACACGTATCCGTGGTAGCATTTTTCTCAAAAAAAGAGGGAATAAAAACAAAACACGCCAAACCGTGGCGCGACAAAACAACAACCTTGTTGCCTCACCTGGCGGGAGCTATAACCCTAACCCTGCCCCTCGGTCTATTGATCAGATTTTTGTAAACCGTTTCCTGCTATCCGGACTATTCCCAGCGCAATGATCACCCCCAAAGCCCCCAGCGCCAGAATCCATTTGGTCGAAGCGTAAAGACTGGCTAACGGTACCACACCAGGGGACACCACCGGGTAGGTGTGAAGCAAATACAAATGGCAGGCATTCTCCAACATGTCCAGGGCCCCGGCCAGCAAAGGAACCGTTAGCAACCAACGGAACCAGGGGCGACCATTCCATTGGAAAGGCCGGGCGGTTTTGTATAACCACGTGGTTAGTAACAACGCATACAGCGCCGCGTACAGGTAATCTAACCCCAGGGCCCACACCCATTGATGGCGCACCTCAGCTGGCAATTTCGCTAAAACCGCAGCGGCTCGCTCACCGGTGAAGGCGAATTGCAAATCCAGCACTCCCACCCCCAGTTGTCGCTGCAGTTGCCAGTCACCAAGGTAGAGATAGCCCATCACGGGAATAATCAAAATCCACAGGATCAGATAGGCCCATGGTCGCTCGTCGAACCAGCGGGCTACTACCAGACCTAAATTCATTTGCCCCGCCACCGGGGTTTGCGCTTGGCCAGAAAGGCTTCCAGCGCTTCACGGCGATCGGCGGTCTCGATAATACCCTGGTAGAACTGACTCTCCATTTCCAGGCCTTTCTCCAACATAGGAGTAATTTCCGCCCGTAGGGCCTTTTTGGCCTGCCGCAGGGCCACCGGCGCTCCTTGCGCCAGTTCCTCCACCAGTTTCTGGAATTCAGCCTCGAATTCTTCTGGCGGGAAAACCCAGTGGATTACCCCGTCTGCCAGCGCTTCGCGGGCAGAGAAGCGTCGACCAGAGAGAATCCATTTTCCAGCGCGGGAAAGTCCCAGCTTCCAGCGGCTCAGTTGGGTCCCCCCCGCACCGGGAATCACCGCCAGTCGTACCTCGGTAAAACCCAGTTGGGCCGTCTCTGAGGCCGCTACCAGATCCGCTGCCAGCACGAATTCCAGGCCGCCCCCCAGCGCCGGTCCCTGGACCCCCACCACCACCGGTTGCGGCAGTTTCCACCAGGCGAAAACCATGCGCTGGATGTCCTTCACCACTGTCGCCACTTGATCTTCAGGGATTTGACGCCTCTCTTTCAAATCCGCACCGGCACAAAACGCTTTGCCCGCAGCCGTCACCGCCACTAACCAGACATTATCGTCAGCCGCCAGCGCCGTGGCCATGCTGGTCAGCTCCGCCACCATTTGTCGACTCAGGGCATTAACCGGGGGATGATTGAGCCGTACCCAGGCCACATGGTTCTCCAGGCGGTATTCCAGGTTTTGATAAGAATTCTCGGAGCTCACGGCATCTCCGGCAATTCTGGAGGTAAGGTGAAATCGTCTGGAACTTCCAGCTCAAGACGCAACATGGCCTGACCGTGGGTTTTGCCCTGGGCGTCATTGAGCAGGCTCTCGCTGCCACCGCCCCCCAAAGAATCATGGAGAATGAAATTCAACGCCAGCAGATTTGGGAGTTCATAGCGTGTAACTTCACCTTTCACCAGGGTGCCGAAATGCGCTTTTACCCGTTCAGGGGTTAATTGAGCCACACCTAACTCATAAGCCTCGGGAGTGTAGAATATTACTCCCACATTGGAATTGGGACCTTTATCACCAGAGCGGGCATGGGCCAATCGTTCCAGTTTCACCTTCATAAGCTCACCACCTCCACCCGCGGGTTAATGAACTTTTTGGGAATCAATGCCGGCCAGAAAGCCACAATTTCCTGAGGCTTGGGCCGCCCACCAGCAAAACCGGTGACTCCCGGCGGACCGTTGGTGATTACTGGCGCCAGCTCCATGCCGAATCGGGCCACTTTTTCCCGGTCCTGATCTCTCACGCTCAGACGCACCACCACCTCGTTGATCTGCGGCGGCAGGGGCACAATGTCTCCATGGCAGGAAGAAACTCCCAGGAATTCGGTATGGGTGGCTTCGTATTCATACCCGGCCCGGGCCAGGCGTTCCCAGATGATTTCTGCCACTTTCCTGGCTTTGCTGTAAGCCCGGGGACCGGAAACGGTCAGTTGGCCGGATGCTTTATAGCCCGCAAAATAGCTCAATGAAACTTTGTAGAATTCCGTGGGAGCACGGCCTTTCACGCCGGTCACCCGCACCCGATCCTGGCTCTCCTCCTCCAGTCGCACGGTGGTGAAGTCCACCACCACCTCCGGGGAGATGTAATTCTGCGGATCACCCATTTCATACAGCATCTGTTCGGCAACGCTCATCCGATTTACCAGCCCGCCCGTGCCGGGGTGTTTGGTGATGCGAAACTCTCCGCTGGCTTCCATCTCGATTATGGGATAACCAATTCCAGCGTAATCGGGCACTTCCCACCAGCGGGAGTAATTGCCACCAGTGCACTGGGCGCCGCATTCGGTGATATGTCCAGCCACGGTACCGGCGGCCAGTTTGTCGTAATCGTCCAGAGACCAGCCGAAATGGTAGATCATGGGGCCCAGGGCCAACCCCGGGTCAGTCACGCGCCCTGTGAGGACTATCTGCGCCCCCTGGTCCAGGGCCTGGGCCACCGGCTCCGCCCCCAGGTACACGTTGGCCGAAAGGACCTTATCCCGATAGGGTTCGAACGACTCACCGGTCTCCATATTGCGGAAATCCACGCCTTGAGCCATGAGTTCACCCAGGCGGTCCAGAATATCATCACCCGTCACCAGCCCCAGTTTCAGATCGCGGATGTTCTGCTTCCGTGCCGTTTCAAACAAAGCTTCCGCCGCCGCCGGAGCATTCACGCCCCCAGCGTTGGCGATCACTTTGATATCCCTTTCCAGGAGAGTAGGCAGCAGCTTACCCATCAGAGGCACAAAGTCCCGGGCATAGCCCCGTTTAGGGTCCTTTAACTTTTGCCGCTGCATGATGGAGAGTGTCACTTCAGCCAGGTAATCCATAGTGAGGTAATCCAGCGGCCCTCTCTCCACCAGGTGGATCGGGGCATCCACCGAATCACCCCAAAACCCCTGGCCGTTGCCAATGCGGATTGCTCGTTTAGTTCCCCCAGTGTCTGGCATAGCTAAGCTTCCTGTATTTCTTTCTCTTTATTTGTAAGAACGTTTACCACGCGGCGCAATTTGCGTCACTTCCCGCTCGAAGGAACGCTGGTTAAACCTGCAAAACGCCGAAGTTGGGTGCCGGTAGCTTGGTCTGGTGCGCGCACAGCTCCAAAGAACGAATTAATACTTCCCGCGTGTCTTCCGGATTGATGATTTCATCCACCCACAAGCGGGCCGCGGCGTAGCGGGGGTCACTTTGTTTGCGATAGACCTCTTTGATTTCTTCTAAAATCTTGTTTTTGGTTTCCTCGTCGGGATTTTTCATCTTGGCCAGCCGGATTTGGGCTAAGGTATTGGCCGCTTGAGCACCTCCCATCACGGCAATACGCGCCGTGGGCCAGGCATACATGAAGCGCGGTTCATAGGCGCGGCCGCTCATGGCGTAATTACCGGCACCGTAACTACCACCAATTACCACTGTAATTTTCGGGACAATGGAATTAGCCACGGCCTGCACCATTTTGGCTCCGTCCTTGGCAATGCCCTCCCATTCGGCTTCCCGTCCCACCATAAAACCGTTTACGTCATGTAGGAAAATCAAGGGAATGCGGTCCTGATTGCAGTTCATGATGAAACGGGCGGCTTTATCGGCGGAATCGTTGTAAACCACTCCCCCCATCTGGATTCTACCGGTGGCCGTCTTTACCGGAATGCGCTGATTGGCCACGATTCCCACCGCGAAACCGCCGATCCTGGCATGACCACACAGAATTGTTTTACCATACTCAGCTTTGTATTCTTCAAAAACCGAATCATCCACGATCCGCCCGATGATTTCCCGCATGTCGAACGACCCGCCATCAGGGGGTACGATGCCATACAAATCTTCCGCCGGCCAGCGGGGTGGCTTGGCCTCGATGCGATTGAAAGGAGCTTTCTCAGGCGGTGGCAGAAGACTTACCAGCTTGCGGACCCGTTCAAGAGCCGCTTTATCATTGGGTTCATGGTAGTCGGCGGTTCCCGAGATGGCGTTGTGGGTGGTGGCTCCTCCCAGAGTTTCGATATCGATATCCTGCCCGATGGCGGCTTTTACCAGCGCAGGACCGGCCAGGAACAGGCTGGAGCCTTCCACCATGATGAACTTGTCGCACATTACCGGCAGATACGCGCCACCGGCCACACAGGGCCCCATAACTACAGCGATCTGGGGCACCCCCATAGCGGATAACCTGGCATTATTGAAAAAGATGCGTCCGAAATGGGCCTCATCGGGGAATACCTGATCCTGCATGGGGAGAAAAACCCCTGCCGAATCCACCAGGTAGATTATCGGTAGGTGGTTTTCCAGGGCTATACGCTGGGCCCGGAGGGTTTTCTTGAGGGAAACCTCGAAATAAGCCCCGGCTTTCACGGTGGCGTCATTGGCCATGATTACCACATCCCGGCCAGCAACTTTGCCGATACCGGTGACTACTCCAGCCGCCGCTGGAGAGCCCCATTCAGGATACATTTCCCAGGCGGCGAACAACCCGAATTCGAAAAACGAGGTGCCGGGATCGATTAGCTTGGCAATGCGTTCTCGCGCTGTGAGTCGATTTTTGGCATGTTGTCGATCGATGGCTTTCGGTCCACCTCCCCGGCGTAACTCGCGGCGTTCTTCTTCCAGGGCGGCCACCAATTCTTGCATGTAGCGACGGTTGGTTTCGAAACTGGTCCGCGGCCACTTTTCACTGGAGGTGCCGCAGATTGCTACAGGCGCAGGACTAACCTGGGGATTAAGATTCTCTGACATTGGCTAAACGTTGCTCCATATCTTCTTGAAAATCATGACCTGTGTCGAACCCCACGATACGGTAGCGAATACGCCCTTGACCATCAATAATCAGGGTAGTCGGTATTCCCTGAACGCCAAACACCATGGCGGCTCCATTATGAAAGGCTACGGGGAAGGTGTAACCATTCTCCTTGATAAAAGGCCGTACTTTAGCCGTATCCCGATCTACGGAAGCCGCCACAAAAACCAGGTCTGCATCCTGGGCATGGGTTTGATAGAATTTTTGAAATTCAGGTAGTTCTCGCTTGCAGGGCCCGCACCAGGTAGCCCAGAAATCCAGAATCAGGATTTTGCCTTTAAGTTTCGCGGGTGAAATCTCCTGTCCGGCAAAAGTAGTCATGGAAAAATCAGGGGCCGGCTCGTTAATCAATTCACCTAGTAGCTCCTCACGCCGTTTTTCCCGAAATGAGTCTCGTAACTGGCGCAGGTAAGTTACGGCATCAGCTTCGGGATGCAGCTTAGTATAGGTCGCGGCCGTCAGGTGCGCCAGATCAGCTTGCTGGGGCGCCAGTCCCCAGGCCTGGACAAAATCAGCCAACGCCTTTTCAGCTTGTCCCCGTTTCAGATAAATCTGTCCACGCCGTTTCAAGGTAGCGGAAAAAGGCATATAACTTATGGCCTTCCGATAGTCCTCCAGCGCTCGATCGATGTCTCCCGTAAGTTCATAAACCAGTCCCCTGGTATCCAAAAAGGTAGCAGCCGATTCCACAAAATTACTTCGGGTAGTATCCAAGACATACAGGCTATCAACGGCAAAGCTTGCCAATTTGAGGGCAGTCTTCAGGTTAAAAGTATCTTGAGCTGTACGCCAGGCAAAAGCGTTGGCAGCTTGAACTCGATCTTCCAAGCGCAAAATATGCCCCGGCGGGTAGGTCATAATTATTTGTGCCAGTTTATCAATGGGCTCAGGGTCTCGTTCATTTAGAGCACGGGTGAAAATCAGATTCCACGAAGTAATGGCCCGGGGATCGTATTGATAATCATCCAGCAATTCCAGGGCAAAAGGTTTCCAATCCTGGTATGACATTGAGGTGCGCAACGTGTCGTTGAGCACCCGTAAACGGGCGGGCGAAGGTTCCGGTTTTTTACTGCAGGCCGCTACCAGAAGCACTCCTGCCACCAGCAACCACCCGCGAAACTTAATCTTCATCATTATTTCCTTTCTGTTGAAGCCCAAAGGTAGGTCACCATTTCAGCCCAAATTAGCGCAGTAGAGGTTAATGACAAAAAGAATCGCCACCATACTCAGGACAAAAGAATTCCATTGATTCATCGCAAAAGGAGGGAAACCTTGTAAAACGGCCCTGAAACGAAGTACTTTCCCTATTACCATGGTATATCAGCGATTATTATTCAAACTCATCTTATCCAGTATTATTTATCAATTCTTCCTCAGCCAAACTATGGCCTGCCGTATGTGGGCCGCGGCCCGCTACGATACCGCTGCGTTGAGTATTACTTATCTACAGGCTGAAATAAGCGAGTTACGGCGACAGGGTGGAGGAGATAATTACTGGCCATACGACAACCTAGACGGTTGGAGTCTGGCGGGCTATGTCGCTGCAGATAGCGCCTGGATAACCCGTTCCGCGATTCCCGCCGCTCAGGATTCCAACTATGCCACCCAAAGTGCTTTTTTACTCCAGGCGGTTCCGACGAATCTATACCTGGGCCATGTGCGCACAGCCACCAGCGGAGCTCAAAACGTTCCTAATCCACATCCGTTCACTTTTCGGGATAGTTCGGGCCAAGTCTATCTTCTGGCTCATAACGGAACACTTGACAAAGAAACTTTACGCGATCTGATCGGGACCGATTGGTTGCAGCAACATCCACCTCAAACTTTTGGTCATGGCGCCTGGGACGATACCGGTTGGCCCTACGTGGTGGATTCGGAACTTCTTCTGCTCTGGATTATGCAGAATATAGAATCCGTTCAGGGAATGGTTCTCGAAGGGATGCGGCAAGCACTTCAGGTTTTGGAAGAAATAGAGCCTTGGGCGGATAAAAACATCATTTTCGGTGATTCTGAGCGTTGGTACGCTTATCGCTCACCTGGTGGTCCGGATCTGTATTATCTGCCCGCCGGATACTCGGGACATTACGCCGTTATGAGCACTCCTCCGGATACTGGAGTCGCCGCTGCCTTGCCCTGGACTGAGATCCCCGACGGTGCTTTGGTGTATTTCAACGCCAACGAAGGGCCAGTGGTGCTCACTGATTTCGCCTCTCCAGTGGCGGCAGCTTCAACCAGTATTGTTTCCAACGAAGACATAGAATTAACCATCTATCCCTCCCCGACAAACGGCCCCCTTTCCATCAGGTGGGCAATCCCCGACAATGGACCTGCGGAGTTCACCCTTTATTCTTTGCTGGGTTATAAGCTGCTCATAATAACAACCAATAGGATTAGTGAACAGGGACAATTGGAATTAGATCTTACTAACCTCCATCGGGGGAAGCTATTACCGGCCGGGGTCTATATAATTCAACTTCGCACCACCCGTAGGGTAATTTCGCGAAGTATCGTAATTACAAGATAGCTGCGACCTTTATCCGGTAAGAAACACTGTCAAGGGGCCAATATTTTGACTGCCAAGACACCAGATAGGAAAATCAAGCAAGATTGGACATCAACAAGATGGCATCAGGAATAGATCATTCATTTATGATTTATATACCTATTAATAAGCTAGTGTGCGGATTGAATTATCAACATTCAGTTTAGATTTATTTAATCAGCATTTTAGCAGTCAGTGCAAAAATTTGATACGTCCATTTTCATCACAACAATTGATATAGTTAATGATTATTGCTAAACATAAACAGGGGCAAACAGTAAAGGGCGTGTTCTAAAAAATCCTATATCCCTGGTGACAGCTCTACGCTGAGATAATTTATTGAAATGGTATTACTACCCATCGGAGTCTAAGATGGTAGTCAAATTCATTAATGATTTGGAGAAGCCGGAGACTATTGATCTGAACTTGTTATACGCCCGCTAATTATTACATAGATTTAATTTGAGTTTTCCCCTTTTCCCTGATATATCGGTGTGTGGGTTCAGACTACCAATCGAAATATATTTTCAAACGAGCGGCCAAATCCCGACTTTCGAACTCATACGTCAATTCTAGTTGCCCCACCCATAAACGAGTAAACCAGAAATCTATGCGACTGCCTATACTGGTTGTCGTGTTCCAGGGACTGAGCAGAAAAGGGGTATTTTCGTCCAGCGTCCTGTCTCTCAAATCATAATTGTCCGTTTCATGACTTCCCAGTCCGGAGCCTTTATCTAAGCGTGAAACTTCCAAATGCCATAACCCTCGAGATCCGAGCCACCGATCGTAAAAAATTACAAAATGCCTGCTGTTGGGCCCAAATCGATATCCCAGGGGGTGACCACCGGAGGTGAAACTTAACAAAGAATCATCATGGGTAAATACCCAAGGACGGGCAAGAGTGAACTCGCCTCCCAGGTCCCAGCGCGCTGAAGAAGCAACGTACCACAACCCGCCTTGGAAGATGAATTTATTACCCCACCAAGGTTTCAGCAATTCCAACCAGTTTAATTCGTCCCACAGAAAGGTTCCATATATCTCCCATCCCTTGAAATTGCGCCAGCGTCCCTCGAGAGCCATTAACACATTATCCCGGTCGCCTTGGTTGTGTTCTTCCGACCAGAATATGTTCACTGGTAGGAGGTAACCTAATTCGAGAAAGCGCCGGGCATAAACCACCATTTCAGTGAAAGCGATGGTAGTGGAGGGAGTCAAATCCCATTCGAATCGGTGGGCCGCCAGGCGTTTATAGGGGACCAATGAATCTCGTCGGGAAGGATCAAACGGTACCAAGGCCCCTTGTATGCTCTGAAAACGAAAACCGCGATAGCTGGTCTGGATTGTGGCAAAGGGGTAGGCTAGAGGTTCAGCACTCAAAATTACGGGATTTAGCGGAGAGAAACCCCATTGCAGCGGTCGTTTCTCGAGGCCGATGGTAAAGCGGGGCCCATGGTATATTAGCCCCGCATAACTTCGATCCCACACCAACCAGGGCAGGCTGCTATCCTGTAGAGTAAACCCCTGCTTATGTTCAGGAGGTAGAGGAAGATCAGAATCGGATTTTTGGGAAAGGCGATAAAGCTGGTAATCGCTGTAAAAGCTGATACCCGGTAACCACTGACCGGCTATTCTTAGTCGATCCCAATAAAAGGGACGCGCTTGGCCATTGATTATTTCTACTAGAAATGATTCCCGCCAATCGGCCCAAAGGTGTAAATCATCGCTGGCGAAGGTCCCCAAATGAGGTTCAGGCGTACGAAGTCCCTGCTGCAAATCCCAGGCTTTTAACATCTTTTGCCAGGCAGCTTTGCGCCAAGGACCACTAATTCCAGATTCCCAGGTGCTCCAATCAAACTCCGCTTGAAACCGGGATAAAAGATGGTGTTCAAACGGATCAAGCTGGTTTCGGTATCGGCCCAGTTCGTTTAAGGCTTTTAAAACCTCACTCCATGAGTAGGGTCTGTTGCCAATATTCAATTTTGAGATTCGGCCCCGTACCATTTCCTGCCTTATAAAAAAGCCAGCTGGATGGGTAAAATCCAAAGGGACGTCCTGTCCCTGTGCACTGATTGCAATGAAGAAAAAGAGAAGCGGGATTCTGGAGCTGACTAACCCTGAATTGGGCAAAGTATTCCTGTAATGGAAAACCCGATGCAAAACTGCTCGAAGCGGTCGTAATTGTCGCATATGCATATTTTTCTTTTCCAGTCTGAGTTTACAATGAAAAAATCACTTTCACGAGAAAAGGTATAGGGATAAACATGCGCAAAGCAAAGGCTGGTTTACTATTGGGATTTGACACTGGCATGTTAGGTGTCATTCCGATGCTGCTTCAAGGTTTCGACTCGTATGCCAATCAATCAGCGTTTTTTTGCTGAGTCTCCATCGGCATATTTCTTTCTGTAACGAATGTCGACTTGAAATTGGTCTTTAAGGGGTGGTTTTAACTGGCTTAGTTCTGTTGCCCCCGATCTATGTTATCTGGCCCCAAGATCAGGATGCTCAAATTCCACTGCTGATTTCTGCGCTGTTTTTAGGAGGAGCCTTAGGTTACTTCGTAGAAAATGGAGTGATCCTTTACCTAAAGGGTAAAACTCAGGCGATCTCCGTGCTACAGATTCCTACTCCAACCCGAAATGATTTTTTAAAATCGCTGCAATCCGAGAGGCGGCTTGCCCATCTCCGTAATGCGGATGCCATTTCTTGGCTCTGGGAGGATTATTGATCAATTGGATAAGACGGTCCCAATCTGAAAAGACCAGAGTATTCCAGCCATCGGCCACGGTTTCTTTCCATTCAGTTTCAGTCCTGAGTGTAATACAAGGCACTCGATGAAGATAGGCTTCTTTCTGGACACCGCCAGAATCGGTGAGAATCACCGCGGCGTTCTTTTCAAGTTTGAGCATATCCAGATACCCTACTGGATCTAAAAAGCGAATGGTGGGATGATCAGCCAATTTCTCAAGCGGAATCAGCTTCCGGGTACGAGGATGAACCGGAAACAGAACCGGTTTTTCAGCCTTCTCCAAAGCATGCAATAGTATTGACAAGCGTTTGGAATCGTCGGCGTTTACCGGGCGATGGATCGTCATCAAAACATAGCCCCCGGCAGACAATCCGTATTTGTCCAGAATCTTGCTTTTTGTCTCTGCTACTTGCGAATAGTGATACAGGGCATCCACCATAACATCGCCGGTCAGGTAGACTCCGCGCTCCAGCCCTTCTCTACGGAGATTATCTACCGCTTCCTGGCTGGGGCAGAATAGAAATTCAGCCAGAACATCAGTGACTACCCGATTAATCTCCTCCGGCATTCTTCGATTGTAAGAGCGCAAGCCGGCCTCTACGTGGGCAACTGGTATGTGTAGTTTCGCCGCAGCAAGAGTCCCTCCAATGGTGGCATTGGTGTCCCCATATACTAGAACAAGATCCGGCTTCTCTTTAAGCAATACTTTCTCAACCCGTACCAGGGTGGCGGCTGTTTGCTCGGCTTGCGTGCCAGATCCCACTTCCAGGTCGTAATCCGGGCGGGGGATTTCCATTTCATCGAAAAATATGCGGGCCATCTGGGGATCATAATGTTGGCCGGTGTTGACCATTATCTCTTGAAAGCCAGCTTTCCGTAGGGCTCGGGAAACCACGCTAGCTTTTATGAATTGTGGACGGGCGCCGGTGATGGAAACTATCTTCATTGCAGTAATAATTGCCCTATGAGATACTATTGTTTACTTCGTATCGTAATCATCTCTCTGGTTGCCAAACCGTGTAATTCTTGCCTTTGAGGAAATCCACCCAACCCATGATCATGGCAGCCAACATTCCCGCCGCGTAGCTTAGTCTTTTACCGCCAGGGGTTAATCTTTGATAAACATCATTTCTACGGACAATGAAAAAACCGAATAGTTCAAAAGATAGCATAAAAAAGAAAGCTATTTTTGATAAAACTCCCGGCGCGGCAAGAGTGGTTAGCATCAATAATTGGTACCAAAGTGGTATTAACCAGCGTAATAACTTATGGCTAATAAATATGAACTTAAATTGAATGGGAGCTGTACTTATCTCTTTTCTGAAAGCCCATATTGAAGTTAAGCTGCGTGCCAGGATTCGCCGGTGTCGTCTGTATTCCACATCAATTCTACCGGTAGATTTCTCGTAGCACACTGCGGAGGGTTGATACACACTTTTATATCCTTTAAGTACCACGAACACCGGAACCATCAAGTCATCCATGGCAAAATCAGGTAAGAATTCATAGCATTCTCTGCGCACTGCGTAAATGCTGCCATTGGCACCGATGGTTGAGAAAAATTGGCTTTCCTGTTTTTTCAGCCATCGTTCCCATGACCAGTATTGGGCCTCTATATCATCATCATATCGATCGTTATCATTAGGAATAAGTTTTAATTCGCCACAGACAGCACCGACATTAGGATCTGCAAACGGTTTTACTAATTCCTTAAGCGCATTTTTTTCGTACATGCTATTTGCATCGGAAAAAACCAGTATAGGGCTATTGCTTAGCTTCACGGACTCATTACGGGCAATAATTTTACCTGCGTGCGTGTCCGTTTTTATTAGCTTTACCGCTGGAAAGAATCCTTCAACAATTTGATTTGTCCGGTCAGTGGACCCATCCGTTGCCACATATATATTTAGCTTTTCTCTAGGATAATTTAACTCTAGCGTATTTCTTAACTTTTTTTCAAGGATTTCTTCTTCGTTGTATGCTGCGATAAGGAAATCCATTTCTGGTGTTTCGTCGGACGCGCTAACCTTGGCGCCATTTTTTTTACGTGTTTTTCTAATGGATTGCGCTAAGTATATCACCATTGGATATACAAGTATCGGGTAAGCCATAAACAATCCGATAATGAATACTAGCGCGGAAATCATTTCTGGAATTAGTTGATTTTTCTCATCAAATTCGTTAACCACTCTCTGTGGTGATTTATGCAATATCTTCGCATGTAATATTTACCAATAATATCAGCACAAACCGATATTTCTTTTTTCATATTTCGCACTTAAAAGTGCTATTATCTGGTAATCTGATAGATCAGCAACAATAGTGATGTTATATTTCCTATGATCGTGGTATAAGTGGATATTCTTTTTAAGTAGTAGTCAAAATCGCGGTAAGGAGTCCTGGGGACCCATATAAAATCGCCAGATTCAATCTTATAGTTATTTTTCCCGTCTGTCATATCTATCCACGCTCGTGATTTACTCTTTATTAAGTATACCTTTTCTTTAGCTCTCTTGCCTAATCCTCCCGCTTGCGCGATATAATATTTATAATCAGCGCCAGGCTTATACTTTATATACCCCGGCGTCATTACCTGCCCGTACACATAAATCATATCACTCTTTGTGGGAATGATTATCACATCGCCATCTTTCACAATGAAAGTGCTGCTCGGGGAGTTTGGATTCTTCAAATCCCTGAAATCGATTGAAGCAATCGCATGGAGGTTCCTAAGAAGATTGTCCGCGATGAAGTTCAAAGAGTCCTGAGGATCCACATCCGCCATTCGCTCCATTAGCAATAAATCTATGTTAGTGCTCAATAAATTAACTCTAAATGTCCTGTCTCGGTCCTTATACAGCGAACTATATATGCCGTAATTAGCGAACGCAAATGGATCTCGAATCAATTCGGCATTTAACAAATCCGCATTTTCCCTGAAGCCACCAGCTTTATTTATCACTTCCCACAACGTCGTGTTGTCTTTGGAAATAAAAATATACCCAGGCCTATATACCTCGCCTAGTACCAGAACCTTGTAATCTCTCCTGTTAGTTTCATCAGCCACGATCCGAATTCTATCACCTCTTTTTAAAACGAAATTTAGACTGTCAACAGGTATCCTAATTGTTCTACTTTCTTGTCCGTTATAGCTAAGCCTTTCTATAACTGCATATTTTATATCATCGTAAGATTCATTAACCCCCCGCGCAAAAAGCAATGCATCAGACAATTTGTCGCCATCAATGAACTGGAATTTGCCAGGCTTATTCACCGCGCCTTCCACCTCGATGAAACTCCTCTCCATATCTAGAGGAGGAAATATTATAACATCACCATCTCTTAAATAAGGATTGTAGCGATAATCCGCGGTGAGCCTGAATTTTTTTAAGTCAATTATCTGCTTACTACCATCCTGGTGAACTAATTTTATGCCACGTAACGCATAGTCGCCAAACATTCGCACGACTTTATTGTAATCACTGTAAGTTTTGGCCGAGCTTAGCATTTCGTTCTTAGCTTTATTAAAAATTCTTGTAACAAACTCATCTACCCGCTCATTAACAAAAGCCCTGAATGATCCATTGGCAATGAATTCGCCTCCAATTGTCACACTTATCGTATTTTCACTCGCAATATCTAGCGAACTACTGCCTATTACTTGAGAATAACAAACGACCGAACTACCCAAAAGGAACAATATAGAGAAAACCAAAGGCACAATTATCGAACGCTTCTCATTCATATTGGCACCTATTATTTAATGTGGTATCTAGCGAATATGTAGTATTTATCATAATTATTATTTATCCAATCCTCGCCCACATAAAACAAAGCATTTTTAGTCAGTTCGACTCTAGCAGAAATAGTAGTCTTACCATAAATATCTATTCATTATTTAATGATAATTTAGAGGCCCCCAAACGAATTATCCTATCACTGTTAATTCTCCTTGTAGCATTTCGGGTATCGACTACTAATTTCGAATGCTTCACAATCCACTCCCAATCATAACGGGAATGGTTGGTGGTAATTACCACACAATCCTGATTTTCCAATATCTCTTCGCTTAATTCAATCGACTTAATTTCACGGCCATTGAATTTAACTTGAGGCACATAAAAATCGTGATAACTGACAATAGCCCCTTTACTGAGCAGTATTTCGTGTATATCCAGAGCCGGGCTTTCCCGTACATCATCAATATCAGGCTTATAAGCCATACCCAATAGCAATACTCGGGAACCTTTAATACTTTTCTCGCTCCGATTTAGACCCTCTCCCACCAGATCAACCACATAGTAGGGCATTTCGGCATTAATTTCACTAGCCAACTCGATAAATCTCGCCCGATAGTTTAAAGTTTTCATTTTCCATGACAAGTAATGGGGATCGATGGGGATACAATGACCACCAAGTCCGGGACCAGGCGTGAATTTCATAAACCCAAACGGCTTAGTGTTAGCGGCATCTATTACTTCCCAGACATTGACCCCCAGCTTGTCAGCCATTAGAGCCATTTCGTTAGCCAACCCGATATTGATGCTACGGAAAGTATTCTCGAGTAATTTAGTCAGCTCTGCGGCCTCCGGGGAAGAAACTGGCACCATCTGATCAATAACTTGTTCATACAGTGCTAAACCAAGCCTTAAGCAATTAGGGGTAACTCCCCCCATTATTTTGGGGGTATTCTTGGTATTAAACCTTTTATTTCCGGGGTCGACCCGTTCCGGAGAGAAGAGTAAAAATACATCCTCACCAACTTTCAGGTCCTTGCTTTCTATTGCAGGGAGCAAAAGTTCACGAGTTGTACCAGGGTAAGTAGTGCTTTCTAATACTACCAGAAAATCACGATGTACATATTTTCTAATCTGCTCGGCAACCTGCAGCAAGTAGGATACATCAGGATCTTTGGTTTTATTTAAAGGAGTTGGTACCGCAATGGCCACCGCATCCATCCGTTCTAAATCGGCATAATTAGTGCTGGCGGACAGCGTGCCCTGCTTTACCAAAATCCTCAAGCGGGAATCATCCACATCCTGGATATAATTTTCCCCCCGATTGATTTGCTGAACTCTGGATACATTAATATCTAGCCCAATGGTTCGAAATCCAGCAGCCGCAAATTCAACCGCCAATGGTAATCCGACGTACCCTAACCCAATAACACCAACTGTAATCTCCTTATTTTCTATTCGCTTGAGAAAATCCTGAATTGCCATTTCGATAATGCCCCCTAATCTCGTTCCAAATATTGTCGTTTGTAATACTCCAGGTACTCACCTGATTTTAGGGGTTCCCACCAGCTACGATGTTCTACATACCACTTGATTGTATCTTTCAATGCTTGCTCGAAATCCGTTTTTGGAACCCATCCCAAACTTGCCAACTTGGAGCTATCTAAAGAATAGCGCCGATCGTGTCCAGGCCTATCAGCGACATATTTAATTAAGCTTTCCGGCTTCCCAAGTTCTCGCAAAATAAATTTGGTGATGAAAATGTTCTCGCGCTCATTTCCACCGGCAATATTGTAAACTTCACCATTTACACCTCTATCGAGCAAGAAATACAAGGCTTCACAATGATCTTCTACGAAGAGCCAATCCCGGATATTCTTGCCGTCACCATACAACGGTAAAGGTTTATCCTCAAGCGCATTGGTGACGAACAAAGGTATCAATTTCTCTGGATATTGATAAGGCCCGAAATTATTACTAGCACGACTGATTATTACAGGCAATTCATAGGTGGCAAAATAAGAATATGCCAAACGGTCCGCACCGGCTTTGGAGGCGGAATAGGGATTTCGAGGCATAAGAGGATCGGTCTCTTTGAATGACCCCTCAGTAATGCTCCCATATACTTCATCAGTAGATATCTGCAAGAATCGCTCAACCCCGTATTCGCGCGCTGCTTCCAATAAAACATAAGCACCAAAAATATCGGTGCGGATGAAATCTTCTGGATTTCCGATGGAACGGTCAACGTGGCTTTCAGCAGCAAAATTGACTACGTGCGTAAAACGATGTTCCTGAAATAAACTCTTCACTAATTCCTTATCGGCAATGTCGCCCTTAACGAAGGTATAACGCGGATCATCTGCTACATCTGCCAGATTAGCCAGATTTCCAGCATAAGTCAATTTATCCAGGTTGACTAACCTGAATGGCTCATTCTGCCGCAGCAGAAATCTAATGAAATTGCTGCCAATGAATCCGGCACCTCCAGTAATTAGGTATACTCGCTCTTTCATGACACATTAACCCTATACATAGTTAGCCAATCAAGATTGTTAAATGGCGCTGCGGCCAATATTGCGATAGCGATAGCCTAACCGCTTTAACTCCTGAACGCTGAGAACGTTCCGGGCATCAACTATTACTGGTTGGTTCAGAAGTTTTTTGGTATGCTCCAGATCCAATCCGCGTAATTCATGCCAATCGGTGAGTACGATGGCCGCATCCGCTCCTTGTAAGGCTCCATCCAAAGTGCGGGAAACCGGTAAATCCGGGAAATACAAGCGCCGCATGTTCTCTCCGGCCAGGGGATCATAACCGATTACTTCAGCTCCCTCCTCTATTAGGCGTTTAATTAAAGGAATCGCCGGAGACTCACGTACATCATCGGTATTAGGCTTGAAAGCCAATCCCAGGACGGCAATACGTTTGCCCTCAAGATCCGGCAGTAACTCTTTGAGTTTTTGGAAAACCACTTCGCGCTGGTGTTCATTGGTTTCAATGGCCGCGGCCACTACTCGGGCCTTTACTCCATATTCCTCAGCGGTGGCTACTAAAGCACGAGTATCCTTTGGGAAACAACTACCACCGAACCCGGGACCAGGGTGTAAAAATTTAGAACTGATTCGCCCATCCAGCCCCATAGCCCGGGCAATAACATGAACATCAGCACCTACAACGTCAGCCAGATTCGCTATCTCGTTGATGAATGAGATTTTAACCGCCAGAAAAGCATTGGAGGCATACTTTATAAGTTCCGCGGTGGGGATGTTGGTAATAACCATGGGAGTTTCGTTGATATACAAGGTACGGTATACGCGACGCATGACTTCAGCCGCGCGCTCTGATTCGACGCCCACTACCACCCGGTTGGGGATGAGGAAGTCCCTCACGGCAGAGCCTTCCCGTAGGAACTCCGGATTAGATACTACGTCGAAGGGATGTGGTTCCGGCCTGTGTTTTTCAATGATGTCTTTGATTTTGTACCCAGTCCCCACAGGAACGGTACTTTTAGTGCAGATCACCTTATAGCCATTTAGATTTTCACCAATAGTCTTGGCCACGTCAAAAACGGCACTCAAATCAGCTTCGCCGTTTTCCGCCGGGGGTGTCCCCACTGCAATGAACACTACTTCTGATTCCTGGATCGCTTTTGGAATATCCAGCGAGAAATGTAGCCTGCCTGCCTGCACATTACGGTCTACTAGCTCCTGTAATCCATGCTCATATATAGGTAACTTTCCTTGCTGTAAACTTTTGATCTTGCTTTCGTCAATATCCACACATACCACTTGGTTACCAAAATCAGATAAGCCGGCTCCGGTAGTGAGCCCCACGTAGCCGGTACCAATCATGCAAATTCGGGTCATAATCGCTTTCCCCTCAAAAGTTCTACAATGTTAAAAATCGACTGAATTTAGGATGTCTCTCAAAGGGGACAATGGAAATGCCCTCATAAGAGCCCCATCCTTTTCCTTAAAACCCAGGTAGTCACTAACATTACAATTAAAACCCACAACCATGCAAACCGGCGAATGCCACGATAAGTCCAGGTTTTCACCACCCTTTGGTATCGCGACGGTGGTTGCCACTCCTTGATGGTTGAGTCGTTCAAAACCTTGCCATGGGAGATATGCGCCAGCTGATGCAACAAACCAAGGTTAACTCCCCTAGTCAGATTCTCTATATCGACCGGTTGAACTTGAGTTGCAAGACTGTCCCTCCCCCACAAGTAGCTGCTGCGGTAAGCTTCCAATTTGATTTGTAAAGGCCCTGCCACACTGGTGAGTAATCGCTGCTCATATATTCCAGGAGCAGCTTCGTGCAATACGCTAGGGGCCGACCAATTCAGACCGTTGTTTGAAATGCGTATATTAACCTGGGCCCCCGATAAGGGCCGACCCGTAAGGTCTTTAAGTTTTACTATTACCAGATTGTCTCCATTCTGCACCGGCGGATCGGGAACCAGGGTAGTTTCAAGTGGTCGATACCTGCTACGAACTAACAGAAACTGTAACAACTTCCTCCAAAAAAGAGCAAATCCTTGACGTTCCGGCGGTTGAAGAAACCAGTGCCAGATATCGGCGGAGTTCACCAGGGCCAGCGGTAAACGTTTATGTAACACAAGTACGGGGAACGGGGAACCACCGGGATATGACTCCAACAGAACCTCACCATTTATCTGAAAAGAGGAAGGACTTAATTTTATGGGGGGTAAACGCCGCCACAACTCTCGGCTAAAATCTCGACTTTCCAGGCGGTACGCCAACCAGAGTGGGGAATCATCTGATCCCACCGGCACCACAGCATGAGATAGGCCGGAAGTCTGAGGGGCAGACTTTAGAGATAGCTTACGACTTAAATTGCCGCGTACAGCCCCCCCGGCGGCAATTGCCACTATCGCCACACCCGAGTCCACCCAGGTCTCAAGTTGCTTCCGGAACCAGTTTCTGGACAAAGACATGGAATCAATATTCAGTACGACCAGATCGGGTTTGACGGATTTAAACTGTGGGGGAGCCTGGGCTTCATCCACCAACCACAGGCGGAACCGATAATTCTTAGCTGGCAGAGCTCGCTTAACTGCCCCAATTAATGGACTTCTTAATCCCGTACAGAACCAGATACGGGGCCGAAGATCTCCCACGTCGATAGTTAAAGATTTCCGGACTCTCAAACCCGTCCGAGGAGCTTCCAACTCCACGTTTAATATCTGCTTGCCCGGAGTACTGAACTTAAGGGGGACCTGCAATCTTAAGTGTCGTTCTTTCAGCGAGATATTTTTCTGCCATACTAGCCGCTCTCCCACCATAATCCTGCCGATGATAAAAGAATCTGAGGGAGCTTGTACCTGGACAAAGAGAGAAAGCCAGATCGTGCTATCGATCGGCAAACTTGTTGGCAGGTCAATTCTTTCCAGCTTTAGTTCCCGGGCCGGTTGCGGCTCGGAGGGGAGATACGGTAGGAGGGGAACTTTTTTCACCCACGGTTGCTCCAAAGGTGGGCGCCCAGTATTTATTTGCCCATCAGTCACCAGTACAATAGCAGCAGGATTCAGTTCTGGCGTAGAAATATTCCCGAATGGATCATTCATTTTAGTATACCGACGGCCGAATCTTCGTAAAGTATCCAGCTCCACGGTTTGCCCTTCCAGATTCACAATTTGTATGGGGTGGGAGGCTAAAGTCTGATAAAGATGTTTGATTCCCGCCAGCACCTTGCGGGGGCCGCCTTGCCAGGCAGTAGCCATGCTCTGTGAATCGTCCACCATCACCCATATCGGCTGAAGTTTGCGCTGACGCCAGCTCAGCTTAAGGTTCGGGTCCCACCACAACAGTTCCAATATTCCAAAGGCGATAATCGGCAGCCATCGAATGAGAAATCGTAAAAATGAAGAACCACGCTGCGGACGGTGGGCCCAAAGCATCCAGGCACCAAAGAGCACCAGTAGTAACAGCGCCAACCAGCCGGTACCATGGAAGTCAGCTTCCAGAGTAAAATTCGCCAGAGATAACATTCAGGCGGAAAAATCCAGCTTTAAGCGGGGGTAAATCTGTAAATCCAGCTCACTGGACAAACCATCTTGGAGCTGTAGATAACCTGCGTAAGCAATCATCGCGGCATTATCGGTACAAAAACGTAACTCCGGGTAAATGAGTTCCCAACCTTCCTGCTCAGCCGCGGCCTGGAATTGGTCACGTAAATAACTATTGGCTGCTACGCCCCCCGCCAATACTACCCTTTTTAAACCTGTATCCCGAGCGCACTGAATGGTCGGTTGCAGCAGATTGTCCACGGCAGCTGCTTCAAATGCTGCCGCCAAGTCGGCTCGATGCGATTCCAAGAGCCGGGTACCATGGCGTTGTACGTAATACAACACCGCGGTCTTCAAACCCGAAAATGAGAAATCGTAGCTGTCGCGAAAACGGGTCCGGGGGAAATCGATAAAATGGGGATCACCCTCACGGGCTAGTTTATCCAGCAACGGCCCGCCAGGATATGGTAACCCTAAAATCCGAGCAGTTTTGTCAAAGGCCTCTCCCGCAGCATCGTCTCGAGTGTGACCGTGGAGACGATAGCGGCGGAAAGCCTGGACCTCCACCAACATGGTATGCCCCCCAGAGACCAGCAAACATAAAAAAGGGAAGGGGGGCTGTTTTTGACCGATGAAGTTAGCGAAAATATGACCTTCGATATGATTGATACCGAGTAAAGGTTTGTTTAATGCTGCGGCCAACCCTTTAGCGAAACCAACCCCCACCAGCAAAGAACCGGCTAATCCCGGCCCTTGAGTCACGGCTATTCCGGTTAAATCTTTCAGGCTAACCCCGGCTTGCTTTAAAGCCTGTTCGGTTACGGGCAGCAAGTGTTGCTCATGGGCCCGCGAGGCAAATTCAGGAACTACACCTCCATATGCTTCGTGCACTGCCTGGGCGGCAGTGACATGGGCTAATAACTCCGGGCCTCGGGTTACAGCCGCTGCTGTCTCATCGCAAGAGGTTTCGATTCCCAACAACAGCGGAGCAACCATTCAGCGTAGAACGACTTCCACTTTTTCGGGGATTATTTTGGCAATGCGCTGGACACCTTCCGGAGCCTGAATGGCCACAGTGTACAGATGAACATCGGGACGCCAAGATTTGCGAAAATCGAAGCTGGCGCTGAAATCCCGGGCTTCCAACTCCAGCAAGCGATCCTGCCCCCCTTCGGCAACCACATCTACCGTAGCCGGTATTACCACCACTTTATAGCGTGGCGGGACATGTTCAATTTTTACCGGGATATCCTTAAACGTGGCCGTACCAATGCTCTGCACATCAACTTTCACTGTTACCTCACTGGGATCCAGTCGCAGCAATTCAGCCGGTGAGACTAAGACTGGCAATTTCAGATTCAAGAATGTTTCGGCATTTTCCACTAGACGATAAGGAGTTTCCAGTACTCCCAGGGAGCGTACTAGTGAGCGAGGACCGGAAACTTTCACCCGTGGGGGTTCTACCAGCGGATGCCCCACCACGATATAACCTGGGGCCGGTCTGATTTCCAGATTTGGTTTTACTTCCAGTTCCCGCTCCAGGCTAGCCTCCATACTCACCCAAACCGTTTCGGGGGCAACCACACCGATAAATTCCAGGTCAAAATCCCGGGGAAGTTTCAGCCGGTCAGGATGGTTCTCTAAATAATCATTCATATCGAAAAAAGCTGTGCGTTGGACCCGGGATAAGTCGAGTTGCACCACCGCTTCCCGCAAAGAAGGGGAAACGGCCGCCAGGAGCAGGTTTTGTCCCCGCCCCCGGAACCTCAATCGCAATTCCGATGGCAGGGGGTTAGCTGGGACTTTACCGGACGGCAGATTAACCGCTTGCAGGGGAATGGAAAAATCCCAGAAGAACATCCGGTCAGTCACTACAAAACCCCAAATTATCACGGCCAGGAAGAGGCTGGTAAGTTTAGCCTGCCAATCCCGGAAAAAATTTCCCGCGGCCATGGAATTAATATAGACTTTCGCTAGTCACAGCCCAAGTTTACCAAATTCCACCTAAAATCACAGGCCCCGCTTGCAAGGGGCGGGGCCTGTTTTCTATTTGCACACAACCTCGGAGGAATTCGCTAGGAGCGAACCCTGCCTGAGCAGGAATTTCTAGGATTCTTCCCCTGCTTCGCCGGAGGCTTCGCCCTCTTTGTCAGAAGAAGATTTAGCCTTCTTCCGGGTTTTCTTCTCTTTTACCGGCTCGGCTGGCTCAGATGCTTTATCAGCTTCCGACCCAGTTTCGGTACTTACCTTAGCCGCTGAGGAGTCGGATTCTTCACCACCAGCCGTTTCCTTAGCCTCGGTTTCTTTAGCCTTTGATTTGCTCTTAGCGGTTGTGGTTTTCTTCTTTTTGGCGGCCGTTTTCTTTTCAGGTTCAGCTTCTTCAGTTTCAGTTACGGCTTCTTCTTGGGGTTCTTCTTTTTTAGCGGTGGATTTCTTAGTGGTTCGCTTTTTGGATTTGGTCTTGGTTTCTGCTTCAGCAGGAGCTTCTTCGGTTTCCGGGGGAGTTTCTTCCTCAGCTTCGGCAGGGGTGCTTTTTTCAGTAGCAGCTGTAGACTCCGCCTCCTCGGGGCTTTGAGCTTCTTCTTCAGCTTTCAGGGCCTGCACAACTTCTTCAGGTAATTCAATCTTCTCAACGGCTTCCGTCTGCTGTCCACGGAGATACTCTTCGATTTCGGCCCGTTCCCGATCTTTGATGGCAGCCTCGTGGCTCACCACGATTTTCTTATCGTTGGCGTCCACCCGCACCACTTTGACCTCAACTTCCTGGCCGATCTCGAACTGCTGCAGAATGTTTTTCCGCTCGCGTTTGCGGAATTCGTTCAAAGGAACGATTCCTTCCACGTCATAATCGGGGAACTCTAGAATAATCCCCTTATCCAGCAAACGGATAACCTTGCCCTTATGAACACTGTTGACCGCGAAGTGCTCTTTGATGGCCGGCCATGGATCTTCAGTGACCTGTTTGATCCCCAGGGAAATACGATGCTGTTCGGGGTTCAGGTCCAGAATTTTGACCTTCACCCGTTGAGACTTACGCAGCACTTCCCGGGGGTGCCGAACTTTACGAGTCCAGGACAGATCGGAGATATGGACCAGGCCTTCGATTCCCGGTTCCAGCTCCACGAAAGCCCCGTAAGGCAGGATGTTTTTCACTACCCCTTCATGAACCGAGGAAACTACGTAACGTTCCTCGATGGTGCTCCAAGGATCGGGCTGCAAGTCCTTGATACTGAGGGAGATCTTTTGATTCTGCCGATCAACGGAAAGAACCAGAACTTCCACTTCATCGCCGATCTTGAGCATATCCGAGGGATGCTTGATGTGCTGGGTCCAGGAAAGGGCCGAAACATGGACCAGGCCTTCTACTCCCTCTTCCAGCTCGATGAAGGCCCCGTACTCCTTTAAGCCGACCACTTTGCCCTTCACCCGGGATCCCGGAGGATATTTCTCTTCCACATGATCCCAGGGGTGGGGTTGGAGCTGTTTCAGTCCTAGAGAGACCCGTTGGTTTTCCCGGTCGTAGTCAATGATTTTGACTGTGATAGTTTCATCCAGTTTTACGATCTCCGAGGGATGGTTCACCCGGCCCCAGGAAAGGTCGGTGATATGTAACAGACCATCAACGCCTCCCAGATCGACGAAAACTCCGAAGTCGGTGATGTTCTTTACCCGACCTTCGACGATCTTGCCGATTTCCAGATTCTCCAACAAGGCGCGTCGCTTCTCTTCCAGAGCTTCCTTGAGAATCTCTTTCCGGGACAGAACCACGTTTTTACGGAAATCGTTTATCTTAACGATTTTGAACTTGAAGGTCTTACCGATATAGCTGTCGAAATCCCTGACGGGGCGCACATCAAGTTGAGAACCGGGCAGGAAGGCATTCACGCCGTTTACATTGACTACCATCCCGCCCTTGATGCGGCGGGTGATGGTGCCTTCCACCAGTTCACCCCGTTCGTAATGTTTTTTGATTTCCTGCCAGACCCGCATGAAATCGGCTTTTTTCTTGGAAAGCAGAATCAAGCCGGCGTCATCTTCGATCTGGTCCAGAAAAAGCTCGAGAGTGTCCCCTACCTGAGGCATTTCATCGGGAGAGAACTCCTCTTTGGGCACCATTCCTTCGGACTTGAAGCCGAAATCCACTATGATCTCTTTCTCACCGATGGAAATCACCCGGCCTTTCACCAGTGATTTCTGGCTGAAGACCTGCATGGCTTCTTCCATCAATTTCTGGTATGAAGTGGATTCACCCTCCAGGTCCTGCTTCTCCTCCGGCAAATCCTGGCGTTTGACAATGCGGATCTGCTTGAAAAGCTCGTTCATAGCCGCCCGTTTATCAATTGCGCGGGATTTAGCCGGGGTTTCTTTCTCGGCTTCCTCCTTAGCCTTTACCTGGGCTTCTTCTTTTTCTTTGACTTCCTTAGAGACAGATTCCGGCTTTGCCGTTTCTGCGGCCCCACTGGTTTCAGTGGCAGTGGTAGCTGCTTTTGACTCCTCCCCGCCAGTGGAGGGAGTCGCATCAGCGGTTTGCTCCGCGGGCGTCGTCGCGACGGCGTCGGAGTCATTCAGGACAGCTTCCCCTTTCTCAGTTTTCACTGGGGAAGTATCCTTTTTGGGTTCTTCAGTCATGCATTTCCTCCCTTGAATTTGGGCATGGTTTTGATGTTACTCACTACGTAAGCGACCTGTTCATCTATGGAAAGGCCAGTTGTATCCAGTACCAGTGCGTCAGGAGCCGGCTTCAATGGTGACAGCGTACGCGAGGAATCGTACTCGTCACGGGCGCGAATTTCCTGCTCCACTTCATCCAGGGATTTGTCAATCCCCTTGGCCAGCAATTCTTTTCGGCGCCTTTCTGCCCGGGTGCGCAGATCCGCCACTAGATAAATTTTCAATTCCGCATCGGGGAAAACCACGGTCCCCATATCCCGGCCCTCAGTAACCACATCATAGTGCCGAGCCAGTTCCCGCTGGAGCGTAACCATTTTCTGCCGTACCGGTGCCAGGGCACTCACCTGGCTTACCCCCTGAGTCACTTCCGGCAAGCGCAACTCATCGGTAAGCAGCTGGCCGTTAAGCCTGATCAGCTGCTCGCGTCCCTGATATTCAACCTGGAGGTCCAGCTCGTCTAGGGCCTGGGCAACAGCCTTGGAATCTTGGGGATCAATCCCTTTCTGTAAGAAGTAATATGTTACCGCCCGATACATGGCGCCGGTGTCCATGTGCTTAAAACCCAAAGCCTCCGCCACTCCGCGAGCGGTGGTGCTTTTGCCGGCAGCTGCAGGACCATCTATTGTGACTATCATATCGGCCTGAATGAACTGTTTTTGTTAAAGTTGTGCCATTCGTTCTCAAGGCCGCCGAATATAGACGACGCCCCCCCGAGAAACAACGCTGGAATGCGACTTTTTTTCACCGAATTCAATATTTTATCCGATAACCTTTGTCTTCGAATTCCAGTACCCAGTTGACTACCGCCCCGATATCCATCTCTTCCACTGCCGCCAGGAAACGCCGGTTGCGATAGTAGGAAGAAGAATAATCCATGCGGGTCTCGCTACTCATCATTTCCTGCATCCGTTTGAAGCGCTCCTGCCAGGTCACCATGTTCTCCCGTCGTAGATCCAACCAGCCCTGGGCGGTCCAGCGGTCAATATTCTCCGGGGTTACTTCCAGCACCGGCCGACCTTCGAAGTTAGGAATGGAGATATCGGGCCCTCGGAGCAGATTCTTGCCATCGCTGAGCAAAATCGGAGTTCCCACCGACAGGATAGTACTTCGGAGGGCGGAATCTTTCAGAATCAACTCTTCCATTTCCCGGGTTAAATCGCTGGGGCGGGCTTTTATTACGGCTTCCAAGCTACCTTTCAGGCGTTTCAACATATAGGCCTCGTAGAGTAGTTTGGTCAGGCGGGGTGGTCCCAGCAATTCGAACGCCACGCTGTCGCAATCTTTTTCCTTCTCCAATTGACGCATTTTCTGCAATGCGGCATACCGCAGCAGTCCCCCACGGTAAGAAGGCGGTAGCACTGCGGCGTCCAGCGCCGCCATTATGTCATGGCCGGTGTTCCCCCCTTTGATTTCCAACAGGACATTGTCGGCGATTTCTTCGGGGGTGATGAATTCCATCTGACCTTCCGCCGTCAGAACCGCGAACTCGCCCGCCGAGAAATAACCATTCTCCCCGGCATCTATGTACACCGATTCCAGAACCCGGTCTTCCAGGCGTTCCCAGCTGCATTTGGGACTACGGGACAGGGTGGGCCCCAACGCAGTTTTCTCCGATGGTCGACAGTCATAGAGGGGAATAGTAGTACCTTTCCGGATTACCTCCCCGTAGCCGATTTTCTTCCAGGCGATGGCGGCTGCCGGTTTTAGTTCCTTGACTACGGGCGAATTGGGGGTTCTTCCCAGAAGCCACAACAGCATGGTGTGAGCTCCCGCCAGGGAGGATTTACTCATAAGCATCTTGGAGGGTCGATCTTCGGAATGGGTGTAAGGAATGTTGAACCCCATACCGCCGGTACCGGTAGTTCCTACCTTCAGATAGAATTCTACCTTCCCCCGGCGCATGGCTTCGATCAACAATTGCACGTGACGAATCAACTGAGGGATGTAAAGGGTGGCCATAGTGTTTTCGATTTTCCCCAGAAGTTCCTGGGGTACGTGCTGGGCTTCCCGGGCTTGTTGCAGATCCGTGCGCAGCTCAGCCACCAGCTGATAGATGTTCTGATAGGCAAAGGCGGTGGCGGTATTGATACAGTCGATGAGAATTTGAGGCTTGAAGCGATTTATGACCTGAACCAACTTGGAACTGCTGATGATTTCTTCGGTCAGGTCGTCATAAATGTCGTGGATGAGCAGTTGGACCAGTTTGCGATCTTTGAAAATATCCCGTTTGGGTTTATCGGCCAGTTCCACTCTGACAAACAGATCTCCCCAGTCCACAGAAATACGGGTTCCCTGGTTGGCCGGGTGATTCACCAGCAGGGCCTGGATTTCCCGCGCTTCCTGTTCCCGTAATGAGGTAAGTATCAATTCCGTGGGGCGTTCTTTGAGAATCTGGCGGGCAATGGCTTGGCCCACCAAACCCCAACCTCCGAAAATCATCACTCGTTTACCCTGAATATCCATGGGCCTGCTCCTTCAGTTTTGCGATTTCCCCGTCCTCCAAATAACGCCACCGGCCCACCGCCAGCGCATCCACCCGGATGCCAGCGAAAGCCGCCCGATGCAACCGCTCCACCCGATATCCCAGAGCTTGAAACAACCGCTTTACCTCCCGTTTTATCCCCTCCCGCAGCACAAGGCGTACCAGGAACCCATTCTTTTGGGGAGTAACCTCCAACACCTCTCCCCGAGCAATTTTCCCAGACTCAAGTTCCACTCCGGTGGCAATTCGCTCCAGTTCCTCAGGTGTGGGTCGAGCACGGAGCCATACTTCATATTCTTTTGGCACCTGAAACCGGGGGTGAGTCAGCAGATGAGCCAGATCGCCCGAATTGGTAAGTAATAACGCCCCGGTGGTATCGAAATCCAATCTGCCGATGGGAAACAGACGGATATCGGATGGAACCAGATCCATCACCGTCGGTCGTCCGAAGGGATCGGATACGGTGGTAAGATAACCGGCAGGTTTGTGCAAGAGGATTACTACCGTTTGGGTGGGCAATTTAACCCGATGGCCTTTGAAGAAAACCTCATCCCGACCGATCTCCACCTGCCGGGCCGGGTTGCGCTCCACTTCTCCGTTGACTACCACGAAGCCGCGTCGGATGAGGGCATCGCAGGTACGACGCGAGGCCACTCCGGCCTGGGCCAGATAGCGGTTCAAACGCATGCCTCCCTCCCGCAGAAGGCTATGTTGAATCGGGGTACCGTTGGACGGGACCTAAAGAAGATTCTCCTCCTCGTTCTGAAACAAGGATTCCGCTTCTTTCAACGGCGGGAGATCGGCCAAAGATTTCAAGCCGAAATATTGTAGGAATTGAGTGCTGGTGCGGTAGAGAAGAGGTCGGCCGGGCCCTTCATCTCGCCCGGCGATTTCGATCAAATGCCGCTCAAGTAAGGTTCGTAGGGAAGATTCGGAAGATACCCCCCGGATATTGTCTATTACCGCCCGGGTCACCGGTTGGCGATAAGTAATGACTGCCAAAGTTTCCAGGGCGGCCTGGGAAAGTCGCAAGCGTTGCCCTTTGTGGTATAGGCGTTTGATATAGGTCTGAAATTCAGGCTTGGTAACGATCTGATAACCGCCGGCCACCTCGAAAATGGTGAAAGCCCGCTGATCGGTTTCATAATGTTCCTGGAGGGCGGCGATAACCTCAGCCAGGGGTGGCACCTGATCGTCTTCGATTCCCAGCGCCTGGCGGTAACGCTTTTCCGTAAGGGGTTCGGGAGTGGCAATGAGCAGCGCCTCAACGATGGGTATCACTTCATTCAGCTCCATAAGCCACTCCTCTATAAAGTAGTAAATCTTCGAACATTTTTTTCTGAACCACGCGAACGGTTCGATCCCGCAGACATTCCAATAGGGCCAGAAAAGTCACCACAATAACCAGTCGCGACTGAAGTTGTTGCATCAGCTCCAGGAAAGAAAGGGGTTCTTTGGCAGCCAACATATCCAACAAATATCGTTTCTGCTCGGTAACGGTGATCTCCTCAAGTTGAACCTCGTGGAAGGTTTCCTGTCGGTGGCGTTTGAGCAGATCCTGGAAAGTAGCCATAATGTCGTATAGCTGGACTTCCGCCAATGATTCTTCCGGCTCCACCGGGTAGCCGGCTTCTACCGGGGCCGGTATACGATAGAAATATCGACTTTGGATATCTTCCTTCAGGGCCAGTTCCTGGGCGGCCTCCTTGAAACGCTTGTATTCCAGCAACATATTTACCAGCTCGGTGCGGGGATCTTCCACTTCACCCCCCTGCTCATCCTCAGGAGCCGGCAGAAGCATGCGCGCTTTCATTTTCAGCAAAGTGGCCGCCATCAACACGTAATCCCCGGCGTTGGCCAAGTGGATTTCCTTTGCCTGCTCCACATATCTCAGAAACTTGCCGGTGATTTCCGCCAAAGGAATGTCATAAATATCAATCTCATCCTTACGGATAAGGAACAACAAGAGGTCCAGGGGACCTTCGAACATTTCTAGTTGAACCCGATAGGGGTTGAGCGCCATCCTATTGGTAGGGAACGAATCCGATTTTGCGGTAAACCTTACGCAGAGTGCGCCGGGCCAAGCTTTGAGCTTCAGCGGCACCCCGTTGGAGAATTTCCTCCAGATACTTTTTCTCGGAGCGTATTTCCCGATAGCGGGCCTGAAAAGGTTCCAAAACCGCCACCACCAGATCGGCTAATTCCCGCTTTAGATCCGCATACCCCCGCCCCTGGAATTTTTCCACCACCTGGGACAATTCCTCCCGGGATAAAGCAGCGTAGATGTTGAGTAAATTAGCCAGCCCTGGTTTGTTCTCCGGATCGTAAACGACTTCCCGCCCAGAATCGGTGACCGCCCGTTTGATCTTCCGCCGCAACACATCGGGCGGGTCCAACAACGCCAGGTAATTGTTGGGGTTGGCGTCGGACTTGGACATTTTCTTAGTGGGATCCTGCAGACTCATGATACGAGCACCGGTGGGCGGAATGTAGGGCTCCGGGACTTTAAAAGTAGGGCCGTAACGGTGATTGAAACGCTGGGCCAGGTCCCTGGTAAGTTCCAGATGCTGTTTCTGGTCTTCACCCACCGGTACCAGATCGGTCTGATACAAGAGGATGTCAGCGGCCATCAGAACCGGGTAGGTATACAGCCCGGCGTTGATGTTCTCAGCATGGCGGCGAGCTTTATCCTTGAATTGGGTCATACGGTTCAATTCGCCCATATGGGTAAAGCACCCTAAAACCCAGGCCAGTTCCGCATGTTGGGGGACGTGGGATTGGATGAAAATGATATTGCGTTCGGGATCGATCCCCGCCGCCAGGTATTGTGCAGCAAAGGAAAGACAGCGCTGCCTTAAAGCCGCGGGCTCCTGCTGAACCGTAATGGCATGCAGATCGACTACAATGAAGATGCCCAGATATTTATCCTGCAAAGCCACCCAATTGCGCATGGCCCCTACAAAATTGCCAATGGCCAGCTCACCGGAGGGCTGAATACCGGAAAGCAGAATAGGACGTGATTCGGATGTGGTCATAGCTGCACCGTCTATTTCGATTCCAAGTTTAGTACACGTCGAGCCCCCAGGCAGCGTTTTGCCAGCCGGGGATGATAAATGCTGCCGTGGGTGGGATTCAGGGAGTTGATTTTCACAAAACCCGAAGCGTGAATGAAAGCTCCGTCCCCTAAATGCAAGGCCACGTGTGTAATGGTTTTACCTTCTTCCTCGGAGAAAAAAATCAGATCTGCTGGTTCCCAACTCTGCCAGTCCCGCCCCAGGTCCTGGCCTACCGTTCCCTGCTGGTGAGAATCCCTAGGCAATTTAAAGCCGTGCAAGCGAAAGACCGTCTGCACAAAGCCGGAACAATCGAAACCTTTGGGACTGCGTCCGCCCCAGAAATATTGAATACCTAAAAAACGAAAGGCGGTTTGGAGCAGATCTTCCCGTGAAAGTTGTTGAGGCGGTTGCCAGGGATCATCTTTTAGCCAGCCCTCTTGACCATCGGGTAAGCGAACCTGAACCCAGCCGTCCTGGCGATCGACCAAGGGTAAGGGCGAACCGATGGTGATGTCCCGTAGAGCTACGGCATCGGGGTTAGGAGTTTCCCGGATGAAATCCCACAGCGCGTTGGGAATAAACATCTCGTGGGCCTCCCAATCCTCCGGTTTAGGGACCACGAAAGCCTTGCGAATCCAGGCTTCATAATCGTCTTCCATCCGGACCCGAATCCAATCGGGGATCTCTTCCAGCACCAGCAGTTTCTCACCCAGAAAGGACTGGGAAGTGGTATCGGAAGTAAAGCTGGGCTCGCGATAGGTAAATGCTACGCTGACGTTGGTGAGCATTTCTTTGTCAGTATGGTAAGGCATAGTTCGCGGCGAATTTACGAGGGCCAGGGGGGAATACAATACGGATTCAATCGGAACAGAGGTAGGAGGAAAGGCAGCTAGATTAAGCTTTTGATACGGACTTTAGACTTGGGACCTAGGACTTAAGATTATCTCTGTCGTCCGCCGTCGAGCGTGGTGTGACGTCTAATTATATTTCTCAAAAAAACAAAAAAAGAAACTTCCAGGGTTTGTTACTCTGTCGGGTGGAAACAGACGTTATTTATAATCAAAGGGACTAAAAACCGGAAGGCGTCCTGATGGGCGCCTTCGGCGTTCACTCCCCTTAACCCAAGAAGGAGAACTAAATTAAATCGGATTGTGTATTAAAAGCTATTACTGGGATAAAATCTTGCCAAGGACTAAAAAGCCACCCGCAGCTCCATAAAGATCTGATCATCATCGGCACTGGCACCGAAAGGTGAACCGGCTGGGCCGTCAAACAGAATAGCTCCCAACGTAAGGTGGGTGGCATCGGCGATTTCCCGGGTGACGAAGGGCAATAAAAACCAATCCCCATCGTTCTGATTGTAAACGCCGATAATTTGTATTTCCGTAAAGCCCCCCAGTTTCCAGCGGGTCACCGTGGACCAGGAATAAGAATCGACCGGATAAGCAGTTAAGACATGGGTCGCTCCCAGGGAATCCAGGCGCGCTTGCTCAGCATCCTGATCATACTGCAGATAATGCCGCACGATACCCTGTAAATTGAAAGAGAAGCGGTCGTTGGGTAACCAATCCCCGCCCAGAACGGCGTACAGATTACTGTTTTTCACCAGGGGGTCCGTGCCGTCCTGATCATCACTGATATTCAGCGCCGCTTCTCCTTTGAGATCCCAATGCTCTCCCGGCCACACGAAATCGGCTCCCAGCATTTTAATGGGACGATAAACGAATACCGGCTTCATAATATTAATTGGCGGTTGCATATGATCAAATTCCGGGAATTTGCGCAAGCCCTGGTAGTAGCAGAAAGAATATCCGATGCGTCCCAGGTCCCGGGCAAAACGAAGTCCCCATTGGGAATGGGCAAAAGCCGAGTCGCTCACCTCCGGGGCATACGGAAATGGAATCTTATCCGGCACATTGACAGGGGAAAAAACCAGTTCCAGAGTTCCCAGGGAGGGGTAGAAATCCAATTTTATGGCCGGGATCGGGATGCGGTAGTCTTCCAGGTCCGAGGACATGTTTTGATAATCCCAGGGCACGAAGAGGTCGGTGGGGTTGACCCAATCGGCGCGGCCCCAGAAGACGTACTGCTGCCCCACGCGGAGATCGAAAAAGTTGCCGTAGTAATCGATGTACCACTCGGCGGGATAGAAGGTAAGTCCGCTGCCGCGTTCCGCCAGGGCGCCCCGCTCCGCCAGCATACGGTAGCGCGCCACGAATTCAGCCCGGTAGGCAATCCTCTCGCCGATATTCCCATTGAAACGCCACTGCACCTGGCTATACAGCCGTTCCCAACGGTCGGTATGGTTGGGATTGGCCGCCGCGTAGCTTTTCAAAAAGCCCCCCACTTCCATTTGGCCGTAAAGGGCCAGCCGGCTCAGGGCCAGCCAGCCTATTACCAGTCGCTTAAGCATTTCAGCGCCCTCGTTGCAAATAGCGGGGAGTGAAGAACCTGTCCGGGATGGGTACATCCACTTTCAAGTTTTCGAAAAGCATGCGGCTCTGATGGTTGATTTGCACATCCCGCATCAGCATATCGGTGGCAAAGGGTGCTCCACGAATTTCCTGAAATTGCAGGACGGTTAGCACTTTCTTTAACTCCCCCGATTTGTCGTAATACTCGGTATAGAAAACGCTGGAATCGGCCTGGTTAACCCAGTTGATGTATTTGCTGTAACCGGTGTCCTCCAGTACCTGCCTGGTGCGAGGGCGAGCTTCGATGACCCAGGCCCGCCGACCGTCCCGGTTTTCTTCCCGCAACAGATGGTAATTCCAATCCTCCAGTTTGGGAGCCCCCAGATCGTAATAAGTGAAATCACTGGACATGAAATTGCCGCCCCGACCGGAGGAGGCGATCTTCTTGATCCGTCGCAAAGCGGGCAGGTACAGAAAACGATCGTCGGGTCGGTCGGCATTCTCCAGGGTGAGAAAACCGGTACCCACCACATCCCGGGGATATACAAAGCGCATCAGCATCTTGCTCAGATCGGTGCGAGGGTCGGTTTTGGAAAAGAACTTGATTTTGCGAATCCGCTTTTCTCCGGTACTGGAGATAAGCACCAGTTGCATATCGGCTTGCATGCTGGTAATTGTGTTGCGCTGTAGGATGCTCTTCATGATCTCGTAACCCTTGTCGGCGGCGGGTAGGTGCACCACCAGCACCATAAGCAAGAGCGAAACAATTCTTTTCATCATTACACCTCTTTTATTTGCAAACTCTTGGGTTTCAGGAGGATGAAGACACCGGGCACGATGGTCAGAGCTCCAAAAGCCGCCGTGAGCATGGTGAGGGTAATCATGGCTCCCATTTCCCGAATGGGTACGAAGGCCGAAGTGGCAATCACCGCGAAACCCGCCGCCACCACGATGGAGTTGTACAGGATAGCCAGCCCCGACTCACGCATGGTAGCCCCGACCGCGGATTCGTAAGTATGCCCCTCCTTCAGCTTCATCCGGTAGCGATGGATGAAATGAATGGCATAGTCCACTCCCACCCCGATGGCAATACTGGAAGTAGTCAGAGTCTCTAGGTTGATCTTTATGCCGGTGAAGCCCATTACGGCAAAGTTCAAAACTAGGGCGAAAAAGAGGGGTAGAGTGTTGAAAAAACCCACCACGGGTGAGCGGAACATGAAAGTGGTCAGCAGCCAGACCAGAAACAGAGAGGTAATGATGCTGTAGAACTGCCCTTTAACGATCATGTCATCCACTACCGTGACCAGCTTGGCCAGCCCGGTGACAGCGGCTTGTACGGAGTCGTTATTCACATGCTGCTCCAGGTAACGGGAGAGAACATGATCCACCCGCCGCAGGGCTGCCACGTCGTCTGTGTTGAGCATGATGTTCATCTTGCCGTACTGGTATTTGTAATCCACCAGATTTTCCATGCTGCCGGGTTTGCCGGACATTTCCAGCAGTTGAAGATATTGGGCCACCAATTCACGGCCCGAGACCCGATAGGTTTTTTCCACTTCCTTCCAAGTGCCATTCTCTTCCACCCATTCGGTTCCGGTTACATTGGTACTCTCAGGCGGAATGCGGTAAAAGGCGGGATCATCGGCATGGAGCACCTTATTAATGCGCTTGATAAAGTCAGCCAGTGATTGGACGCTGCCCACGTGCGGCTGCCGCAGCGCCAGGTCTTTCAAGGAATCCAGTCTGGCAAGAAGCAAAGGATCTTTCATAACATCCTCGCGCCGCCCTTCCACCATAACGGCGAAACCAGTGGTGCCGGCGAAGTGCTCATTGACCCATTCCGCTGCTTCCCGCACCGGGTGGCCTTCAGGAAAACCTTTGATTGAAGAAAAACCATAATCCAACCGGGTGAATCCCCAAACTGCAATGAGGAGGGTGAGTATTATAAAAGGCAACATCAGCTGTTTCTCTTTCACCAAGAAATTACCCCAACGCTCCATTAAATCAGCTCCGTTGCGGCGTGCCTTATATTTGCGGAAACGAAGGGGTACTGGGAGAAGTACTAAAAAAGCGGGGAACCAAGTCAACGTCAATACGAGGGCGAAAAGCACTCCCAGGGCAGTGAATATTCCCAGTGTGGCAACCGAGGTAGCTCCCACCGTGCCTAAGGCGATAAAGCCAGCCATGGTGGTTAAAGAGGTCATAATTACTGGTGCACTCATCTCTTGCATGGTTATCTCGGTTAGCTCGGCTGAAGTGGCTCCCGGCTTTTCTCCTGCATGGTGGTAAAAATGGGAAAGTATGTGAATACTATCCGCCACGGCGATGGCCATGATGAGTATGGGCAGAATTTCCAGGGCGTGCCCCATGGGAATCTTAAGCAGCGCCAGGAGTCCCATGGTCCAGATCACAGAGAATATGACTACTGATAGCGGCAAGAAAATCCCCCGGAAATTGCGGAATATTACGAGAAGCAGCAGGAAAATAATCCCGATGCCGGCCATGAAAAAAATACCCATGTCCCGCTGCATACCCTGGCTCACGTAATAACTAACCACCGGTTTACCGGTAATGATCACCTTCAGCTTAGTAGTATTGCGAAACTTGTCGATATCCTTGATGAGCTGGGCCACAAATTTAGGGACATCGGCTGTGCTTTTCAGGAAAAGCATAATACCAAATGCCTGCTGATCTTTGCTGACCAGATTGCCCAGCGCCAGATCGCTATGAAACAGGTCATAACGAAAATGTTCGATATCAACGGCGGCCTTAGGCGGCTCTGAAAGGATATCATAAACCTCCATACCTTCGGGAGTTCCTTTGATCACAGAAACATTGGTGGGAGAAATAACCGAATGAACCGCCGGGTAGGTTTCCAGTTTTTTGGTAAGTTGCCACACGGTTTGGAGATTCTCGGGTGCGAAAATATCATCTCCAGACAAGCCCACGAAAATGAACTCCTGGGAAGGAAATATTTCCCCCATTTTATCATAGAGACGCTTAGCGGGGATATGTTGGGGCAGCGCCGCAGTGACATCCGGATTCATTTTTAGATTCCTGATGGCATACCCCAGCCCCAAGGTGATAACAAGATTTATTACAATTAAGGTTTTCGGGAAACGTAACACCAGGCGTATCCAGTGGTTCATGTTTTCTCCTTGAAGAACGCGTTGAAGATTGTCTCCAGGTGGTCAATCTCCTTGTCCAGATACGTTCGCGAATAGCCACGTAGCAGTTTGGAGCTCAACCCCAGCAAGAAAGTCCAGATAATCTGAATCATGAGATTGGCATCCTCGGGAGCCATTCGGGGCAGACGAGCGGCGAAAAGACGATTCAGCTCCTGGTGGTGCAATTCCCGTAGTTCAGCAATTTCCCGGCAATTAAGCAGTTCCTCCGGAGCATGGGTACCCAAAGGCATGAATAGGCGCAAGAAATGAGGGTTTTGCTCCATGAAGTCCAGGTAGGAATGCATCATGGTGGAGAACAACCGTTCCCGGGGGGTCTGCCATAGAGTTTCCAGCAACCGGCGGTAGTACCGATCTACCATCTCACCATGCATAGCGGTGTATATGGCTTCCTTACTGGGGAAGTAATAATAGAGGGTAGCTTTCCCCAGCCTGGCTGCAGCCGCGATTTCCGCCATGGTGGTATTGCGGTAACCATTTTGGGCAAAGAGACGAAAAGCGGTTTCCAGGATCAGTTGGCGTCGCTGTTCTTTTTCTTGTGCTCGTCTTTCGTGGTGAGGATTTCGACCGCTTGTTTTATTTTCGACCACTCGGTCGAATAAACATAATTCATCCCGAAACAGCAAGAATTTTTTTCGAAAATCCAGGGCATAATGAGGGCGTTTTCGAGACGCGTAATCATTCGTCTTTACGTGATTCCGTTCTCCACCTAGCCGCGGCGGAAAGCAACCACCGGCAAACCGTAGGGCGAAATTCATTTCGCTGTAAAAGTCCTCCACAAAGTAGTGTTAAACGGTGTTTAAACGACGTTTAATGGTCGTTGAATGCCTGATTTACTGAATAACCGGTGCCCGTGGCGGGGTGCCTACCCCGGCGATGTTCCTCAATACGCGGGTGGGCAGTCCGATGTGTCATTGCGAGTGAGTCCCGATCCCGCCCTGGCGGGAGGATGAACGAAGCAATCCGTCAGATATTTCCATTACACTCTTCCTGCCGCCGGTCCTTTCCGACGAACCGGTACGGATTGCTTCGTCTCCCGATAAATCGGGATCCTCGCAATGACAGGCCGGGAGCCTGGACGGAGTTTGCGGAGGGGTATGGGTTTATTTCGGGTTGTTATTGCCCTCTGCCCTCCGGCGGAGACGGGGCTCGGTTCTTGGGGCATCATACTGAAGTATGGTGTTGTTTACATTACGGTTCTTTTCCGGGCACAGCCTTACCAACCCTCCCCCAGGCTTACAATCCTGCCCTCCAACCATTAATATCTCAATAACCCTCGGATACATAGCTACTTAGCTACATAGATACCCCCACACCCCCTTGCTCCCTCCTCCCTCATCCTTTCCATTGCCTTTTTCGTGGATTACCGGTAGGCTTAAGGGATGAGCAAAAAATTGTACGTGCTTTTGCTTACGGCATTGCTGGTGACGACTTGCCGGCCAACTGAGCCGCCTTTACGCTCATGGCGGGATGAGATCGTTTACTTCATCCTGGTGGATCGGTTCCGGAACGGTGATCCCTCCAATGACACTGGAGGTATCCCCGGCAGTCATATTCCATACACCGGAGATAATCCTGAAGCTCTGAAAACCTACCAGGGCGGCGATCTGTTGGGCATTATGCAAGAACTGGACAATCTCAAAAGCCTCGGAGTAACGGCTCTCTGGCTTTCTCCCATCTGGGACAACTCCAACCGTGACTATGTGGGCTGGTGGCCCTATCACGGTTATCAACCGGTGAATTTCTATCAGGTGGAGGAGCATTTCGGCGATAAAGCCCTGCTTAAAAAATTAGTTCGAAATATCCATGACAAAGGTTTCAAGCTGCTGTGCGACCTAGCCTTGAATCAGACCGCTGCTGATCATCCCTGGGTGACAGACCAGACGCATCGGGATTGGTTCCACCACGATTCCACCGGCCGGCCCTTTGACATCACGGATTGGAACGACCAGCGCCAACTGGAGATGGGCGAACTGCACGGCCTACCCGACCTGGCTCAGGAAAATCCCCAGGTGACCGATACGCTTCTGGCCATCGCCTATCATTGGGCGAAGCTCATGGAATGCGATGGTTTCCGCCTGGACGCCGTCAAGCATATTCCCCGCTCGTTCTGGAAACGCTTCAATGCCGAGATACGACAAGCCTTTGGATCTGATTTTCTGTTACTGGGGGAAGTATTCTGGGGTGAAGCCGAACGCCTGGCACCCTACGCCACAATCGGTTTCAACGCGCTGTTCGATATTCCCGGCTATTACGCCATTCACCGGGTTTTTGGACAGGGAGCCTCGGCCAAGCTCCTCTCCCAGGCCCTGCGCCAGAAACACCGTTACTACGGCAACTTGTTGGTGGCCCGCTTGATCGACAATCACGACCTGCCCCGCTTCAATACGGGACTGCGTGACCATCCCTGGGAACGGGAACGGCTGGCTTTGGGGTACATTTTAACTCTGCCGGGTCTGCCGGTGCTCTACTACGGCACTGAAATCGGGATGCCCGGCGCGCCGGTGCTTAATTCCCAAACGGGTGAACCCCAGGATTACCTGAACCGCCTGCCCTACCCCACTCACTTTTCGTCGGAGCAGCAACGTCGCTGGCAGGACACCCGGCAGCTCATCGAACTGCGCAAAGTACATCCCGCCTTGCGGCGAGGGCGGTTCCTGGAATTGTACCGGGATTGGGGAGTTTATGCCTACCTGCGGCTCACATCGCGAGAGCATCTGGCGGTATTCATAAACACCGCCGTCACGCCTGAAACAATCAGAGTGGCCCTGGGTGATTCGTTGAGCATCAGTGGTTTAAATTCTCCGGTTTACGGTTCGGGTCTAGTCAAGTTGCATGATTCAGCCCTGGTGGCCCAACTCCCGCCGTTGAGCCTGACGGTGGTTCCCTTCCAGGGGCGCTGCCGGCGCCAGTCCCCCTGGGTGACATTCACCGACCGTTTCACTGGCGATTACCGCCTGGTGGAACTCTCCTACCCCGCTTCTATCAGCGATACCCTTGCTGTAGCCGGGGACTTCAATAACTGGCAGCCGCAGCCCTATAAGCAGCGCCATCAGGATGGCCGAGTCGTAACAACCTTGCCTCTACGGCTTGGCCGTTACCGCTACAAATTCGTGGTCAACGGCAAATGGGTAGCCGATCCCGCTGCGACGGAACGCGAACGGGATCCTTACGGCGGTTGGAATAGTATTTTGAACGTGCAGTAAAGGAGCGAGCCAAATGCCTCAAACAGTCGCAGTCAATTCTTTCGTGACGCGTCAGGTGCCCGGTAGCGGCAAGAGCTACGTTCGTGAAATAACCTTTGCCGACCTGGCTTGTCACGCTGAAGAGTTGTTGAATAATCACCCCGAGCGGGTCGTGCCGGGATATCGTGACGGGGTGGTACGGGTCAAAGTGGCCCCGGAATGGGTTAAATATTTCGTTTGTCCAATCATCAAGCTGGAGGAAAACACACCTCTTATAGCGGAAGTGGCCCGGCGTCGGGAAAATGAAGAGCCTTACATACGCATCAAAGCTCTGGCCGGGGAGCCATTGCCCACCGGCTCGGCGGAGCTGATTCTGTACCGCCACGACGTGCTGGCGGAAACCGACGAAGCCGAAACCGACGCCGACTGGGAATTGATCGCCTTTCACGCCATACCTGAAGGTCTGGAAGAATTGCCCATGCATCCGGTGACCATGATGCGGAATCAGTTGGCGCTGCCTGGGGGTACCAAAGGATATTATTCCTCGGAGGAATGGGCTGAAGCGGTGCGTTTCTGGCAAATGCATGCCATGCTGGAGAAGCCTTGATTAAACAAAAACGGCTGTATACGCGATCGATAATCAGTTTATTGTTTTCTTATTCAAGAAAATTTCACTGAAGTCGGGGGTTAACAAGGTTGCCCGTTCTAGGGGGGTCATTATGGAGTCGAGGAATTAAGGAGGGAGTTCCGCCCGTGGTGATCGCCGGTTTTTTCCCAGCCCGTTTTTCGCCCGAGCGCGGAACCCGATATATGGCTGAAGCCGACCGGCGGGGAGTGCGAGGGTTCGATGAAACAATAGGGGCTAAAGCTCCATCATCGTTAGGCTTCCTTAGTCCACGGGCTGAAGCCCGTGACTAATCAAGATACTCACTAAATCATTCAATATTAATGACTTGCCCCGAGCTTCAGCTCGGGGGTTGGGGTATTTCCCAAAAACTTTGGGAACCGGCTACTTATAAAACAACTTGAAACTATCATTGACTGATCCAAAGGTTTGGTTTGCAGAATCAAGCCTGACAGAAATAAATTCCGGCGAGAAAGTAGTATAACATGCAAATAGATTCCCTTCGAGTAGGATGGCTTCCACGGAATGTTTGTGTAACACTAAAGGGGTTTTAGATGGCAGGTTACTCTTGCCTTTTAAGGCTTAAAATTGTCCGACAACACGGGAAACTTTTTTTATCACTGGGATCTCTTTTACTGTTGTCGTTCACGCTGGCGGGTTGTTTCAGCGCTCTATCCATTATAGGAAGCCGCCGTTCTGCTGATTTACTAAGATGGAAATTTGAAACCAATAATGCTATCCGATGCGCTCCGGTTCTGGCGGATGACGGCACCATTTACGTGGGGTCTGGTGACCACTACCTTTACGCTCTCAACTCTGACGGCTCCCTTAAATGGAAATTTGAAACCGGCGAAAGGGTTGATTCTTCCCCGGCCGTTGCTGCTGATGGTACCATCTACGTGGGGTCGTGGGACAATTACCTTTACGCTCTCAACCCTGACGGCTCACTCAAATGGAAATTTAAAACCGGAGGTTGGGTCAGATCTTCCCCGGCCATCGGCGCCGGCGGTATCATTTACATGGGGTCATGGGACCATTTCCTCTATGCCGTTAAACCTGACGGTTCCCTTGCATGGAAATTCAAAACCGGCGACAAAGTCGATTCTTCTCCGGCCATCGGCGTCGACGGTACCATCTACGTGGGTTCATGGGATCACTGTCTTTACGCTCTCAATCCTGACGGCTCGTTGAAGTGGAGATTTCAAACCGCAGACTTGGTTAAATCTTCCCCGGCCATCGGCGCTGACGGCACCATCTACGTGGGTTCCGACGATCACTACCTCTACGCCCTCAACCCCGACGGCTCGCTAAAGTGGAAATTTGAAACCGGTGACTGGGTTAGATCCTCTCCGGCCGTTACCGTCGACGGCACCATCTATGTGGGTTCCGATGATCGCTACCTTTACGCTCTCAATCCCGATGGCTCCCTAAAGTGGAAATTCGAAACCGGAGGTTGGGTTAGATCTTCCCCAGCTGTCGGCGCCGACAGCGTCGTTTATGTAGGCTCAGCTGACCACCATCTTTACGCCCTCAACCCCACCGGTACCCTCAAATGGAAATTTGAAACTGGAGCAAAGGTTGGTTCCTCCCCAGCCATCGCCGCCGATAGCGCTGTCTATGTGGGTTCAGATGACCACTATCTTTACGATATCAAATCCAGTAGCTCCCTCAGGTGGATATTTAAACCCATAGCCTGGGTTTACTCTTCTTCCTTCCCGAAAAATAGCAGGACCACCCATGTCGGATCGGACAACAGAGATCTCTACGCCATAGCCGACCTCAACGGTAGTCTGGTCCGAAGCTCCTGGCCCAAATTCCACCGGGACCAATTCAACGGAGGTTTTATCGGAAAAACTACATACACATGCTTTACGACTGAAAAGGCAGCGCCTCTGCTTTCCTCAACGGGCAAAACCATAACTCGACTCCCTATTGCAACAAGCATAACAATAGTAAAAGCAGGAAAAAATTACGCCTACGTTCAGGTGGGAGACAACCTGAAAGGCTGGATAAAAAACGGCACTTTCAGTCCGGAAAAGCCGGACATCGCTCGGCCGTTGATCAGGATAATCGAGAAAAACTTCCAGGAACCCTATCTGTACCTGAAAGGCGTGGCCTATGATGACAAGGCGATTGCCGCCGTGGCCTTCGCCGGCAAGAACTTGCCCCGGGCGGATTTCGAAGTGGAGCATACTAATTACGGCGACGTTTATCCTTTCGAAGCTCGTCTTTTAATTATGCCCGGCACTAAGAAGATTTTGCGGGCCCGGGACCACAGCGGTAAGGTAACCGAACTACCCCTGCGTATCGAAGGGCGCCCGGTCTCTTACATACCCGAGCTGACTCAACTGGTAACAACCAAGGCCGCCAACCTGCGCTCCGGTCCCAGTCTGCAAGCCAAGGTGCTCAAAACCGTTCCTCCCGGCACCCAACTCCTGGCTCTGGGGCATAAAAAGGGTTGGTACATTCTGGAGGGTGGCAGCTGGATTTACCGTAGCGTGGTCAAAAAAATCGAATTGCCGCAAACCTCAACTCCAGGAGCCATAACCATTGCCGAGGCAGCGCAGGTTCCCACACCCCCGGATGTGCCGGCCCTCAGCGATGTGGATGTTAAAATTCCTTCAACCCACCAAAAAAGACCTTACGATGTAGCCCTCATCATCGCCAACGCGAAGTATCAGAGTCAAGATGTGCCTCCCGTGAAATATGCCCTGCGAGACGCTCACGCCATGCGGGATTACCTGGTGAAAACCCTGGGATTTAAAAAAGAAAACATTCTCTACGTGGAGAACGCCACCTTGGCCAAGATGCGGGAACTGTTGGGGAGCGAGAACAACCCCAAGGGGCGCCTGTATAATTTTCTGCGACCGGGACGCGGCACGGTTTTCGTGTATTATGTGGGACATGGGGCACCGGATTTGGTGAACAAAGAAGCCTACTTCGTGCCCGTGGATTGCGCTCCAAATTTCGTCGCCCAAAACGGCTATCCTTTATCGTTGTTCTATGACAACCTCAACCGACTACCGGCCCGGCAAATAACGGTGGTGATCGATGCGTGTTTTTCCGGGGGTTATTCGGAGGGCATGCTGATTCGTCAGGCCAGCCCCATATACCTGAGCGTGGAGCAACCTCAAGTTCCGAAGAAAGCTTTGCTATTTACGGCTGCCAACGGTGACCAGATCGCTTCATGGTATCCGGAGAAAAATCATTCATTGTTCACCTACTTTTTCTTAAAAGGTCTCCAGGGCGAAGCTGATCTGGACGGAAATGGTAGTATCTTAGCTGGTGAGATGGCGCAATACCTAAAAGACAATGTGCCGTATTTAGCCGGTCGCTTATTCAATCGGGACCAGAATCCCGTCTTTGAGGGCAACCCTGAAAGCGTATTGGCCAGACTAAAGTAAAATTTGTGGATTTGGGCATTCCTAAGACAACCCGGGCCTTAGCCTGGTTTCCGGGCCTAAAGCCCTGTTATTACTAGCCGGCTCCTTCCCCACTGGCTGAAGCCCGTGGCTAGTCAAGATACTCACTAAGTCGTTCAATATTAATGACTTGCCCCGAGCTTCAGCTCGGGGGTTGGGGTATTTCCCTAATATTTGGGGCTTTAGCCCAATTTTTCTCCCTTAGCTCTCCCATCATCTTACTTCTTCCAGGGAAACCAGTTTCACCCCCGCCGCTTGCAATTCTTCCTCCGCCCGGGCGTCATCTCCAGGCCGAACATTCACGGCCCGTACCGCTTCCCGCACCACCTCAGTCTGGAAACCAGCTTGACGAGCATCCAGCGCCGTGGCCTTTACACAATAATCCAGCGCCAGGCCGCCGATGACCACCTTTTCCACTCTCAATTGTTGCAGTCTCTCCCGCAAGTCAGTACCCTGAAAACCGGAATAGGCCTCCCGCTGTGGATCGGTACCTTTACTTATGATGTGGGTAGAGTGCGGTAGTTTAAGCTCCGGATGAAAAGCGGCTCCCTGAGTGTTCTGCACGCAATGAGGAGGCCACATACCACCCTGGGGTTGGAAGCTGCAGTGATTTTCCGGATGCCAATCCCGGGTGGCGAAAATCGGTTCTCCCCTCCGTTGGAAAAGCTCTATCAAGCGATTCAATGGTGGCACAACTTCATCTCCCCGGGGCACCGCCAACGATCCTCCCGGGCAGAAATCGTTTTGCACGTCCACAATTATCAAAGCCCGTTTAGGCGCCATAGCGTTCCTCCTATGATGTGTTTTTACGACCGTTGTCGGGGAAAACCACTTTCTGCAAGCGAGGATTGGGGTTGTAACTTCGCCCTACTTTGGCCATGGGTTGTCCTTCCACCCGTACTACGTCAGCAGTGAAATCGTATTGCCCGCGCATGAAAGCCGAGCCCACACCATAGGCATCCACCGGCACTCCTAAATTCTCAAATGCCTCGATTTTTTGCCGATCAAAGCCCCCAGAGACGATGATTTTAACGTGTTGGAATCCCTCCTTATCCAAAGCCGCTCGCACCTTTTCCACCAGCTGTGGATTCACACCCGTGGGCGGAAAAGGCTCCATGCGGAACTCCACTGATCGATCTACCATCCGCTCCGAAGTGTCCAGCCGCACGCCCCACAGCTTATCTCCCATGGCCCGGGCCACTTCCAGGGAGGTCCGGACGCAGTCATTTTGAAAATCCACCAAGGCAATGAGGTTGGCATCGGGATAGTATTCGTGAAACAGGCGAGCCGCTTCCACCGTGTCTCCCTTCAAGGCCGCGATCATGGCGTGGGGCGTGGTCCCGGCACCGCTGGCTCCCCACCAGGCTCCCTGGGCATCAGTGGAAACGGCAGCCGCGCCTCCGATACGCGCGGCATAACCGTCACCCCCTTGCACCGTCCAGTGGTCGAAACGGGCCGGGAAGAAAAGAATTGGTTTACCCCGGGCGGCCTGCACGATTTCATGGACGTTGGTGGCGATACGGGTGCGTCGCGCCAGCACTCCTAAGTAGATGGTTTCCAGATGCACAAACTGGTACAGGGGCCCTTCGATGGTCATTACCGTTTCATAGGGGGCGATGGCATCTCCATCCCGGAGTGTCTTGATATCCAGCTCGTGGAAAGTCTTAACCCACAGATCATCCAGTTCTTTCTCCAGTTCCAGTCGTTTCTTGCGGGCCTCCAGCCATTCCTTCTCATCAGTGTGATAGACGGTACGGATGTACTGCTTCAGCTTTATGTAGCGATCAAAGGTCTTGTAAGCCCGTTCCAGATCCCGGTAATAACCGGAACACAGTTTGAGCACCGCCAGGGCTTCGTCCACGCCGCACAAGATGGCCTTTTTCTTCTGGAAGACCTGCATGGTGACGGGTACCTTGATCTCCGCCCTCTCCAGAGTAACCTTGGAACGCCAGAAATAAACATCGGAGCGATAACCCCGCCGGATCTCATGCACCGGAATATCAAAAGTCTCCGGCGGTAGGGGCTGCCACCTTCCCATAACTCCTCCTTGCTAACCCTCCATTATTCGTAAAGACATACCTGACTTCTTCCCCGTACTCAATTTACACCTCATACTCTCAATCTTCAATTTTTCCCGCCGCACCTGCCGCAGAAAGGGCTTCCAGCCGGAAAAGATAATAGTGCGGCTTTAATGCGGGTCTTAGGTTTATGAAAAGGTAGAAGTCAAAGAAAACAAAAATTCAGGTACGGGGGTGATATCGGGCCAAAATAAGGGTCAAATCATCATCGAAATTTTCTTTTTTAGTGAAGTTGCGCAGATGTTCCAGCAAAGCCCGGCTGATGATCTCTACCGGTTCCCCCAGCAATTGTCGAGCTTCTTCAATGAGCCCGCTTTCATCAAAAAGTTGGCCGCTGCGGTCCATGGCTTCGATAAAACCGTCGGTATAGAGCACCAGCAGGTCATTGGGTTGGAGAATTTGACGTCCGTGGGCATAGCTGGCGTTGGGATCGGCTCCCAGGATGGGGCCCCCCGTTTCCAGGCGTTCGTAGCTCCCGTCCCGGTGGAAAACCATGGCCGGCGGGTGGCCTGCGTTGACATAATTCAGTACACCCCGGCGGGCATCTAGACGGCTCACGAAAAAACTGATCTGCTTACCGCCGGAGAATTCTTCCGCCAGCTGCGCGTTCAACACCCGACACAGGTGAACTAGGTCACCATACTCTTCCTGAACCGTGCGCTTGTAAATGGAATAGAAGTTGGACATCAGCAAGGCGCCGGAAATACCTTTGCCCACCACGTCGCCCACCGCCAGGAGGAATTTGTTCCCACCCGGCAAAGGCATAAGGTCATAGAAATCACCTCCGATCTGTTGGGAGGGGATGAACTCTAACGCGAAAGAAATCTCATCATGCACCGGCACCGTCTGGGGCAACAGAGAGCGTTGGAGTTCCTCGGCCTGGTCCATTTCTTCGCTAAAGTGGGCCTCCTGCTCCACTTGGCGCCGCTCTTCATTCTGTTCAAGAAAAGCCGCCGCCTGAGTCGCCAATGTGAGTAAGAAATCCTGATCTTCGTGGCTGTAGGCTCCGATGCGGTTGCTTTCCAAGTTCAGGGCGCCGAAGATCCGTTTTCCCAGAACCAACGGCACACACAGCTCGGAGCGGGTCTGGGAACGACCGGGGATGTAGTGGGGAACCTGCCTGACATCCCGGATCAGAATGGGCTCCTTGCGGGCGATGCATTGCCCCACGATTCCCCGCCCTACCTTGAGCTTTAGGGGATTTATGCGCCGGCGGTCGTAGCCATGCTGGATGAACTTATCTATTTCGTAGCTGTCTTTTTTCACCAGAAAGACCCCGCAGGCATCTATTGGCAGAATCTGATGCAGTTCATCCAGGATAAAGTTGAAAAGAGCGGTTGGACTGCGGGTAGTGGTCATCTTTTCCGCCACGCGCTGAACGATCTGCTGTCTGAGGGTCTGGGTTTTAATCCGGTGCATCAACTTACGGTTGTCGATGAGAATCGCCAGTTCATCCAGAATGCGCTGGAACAGCTCGTCATTAAGGCGGAACTGAATATCTATGGGCATGCTGTGGGTCAGGATAAAAGCAGTCAAACGGCCCTTTACTTTCAAAGGCAAGGCCCAGTTGAACACTTTGAAATCCCGATAGCTGATGCCCTTGGCGGGTTTTTTCTCTTCCGGACTCAGGTCGTTTATACTGTATTGCACCGGCATTGCTGGGCGATTGCTGTCCAGGAGTTTTTTCACTATTTCGTGCTCGGTGCCGCAGGTAAGCCCCTCCAGCAGCATGGGTTCCGGGGCGCCGGCGGCTTCAATGCGATAGCGACGCTTGATTTTCACAAAAATTGCCACCACATCCGTTTCCAGGATGGACATCAAATCGGTTTTCAGATGGTTCAGAATATCTGGAAAGGTTTTTTCCTGGGGCAAAATACCCACCATTTCCCGCAATCGTTCCAGGCGCTCGTAATAGCGGGGCGCCAGTAATTTGAGAATGCTGCTACGAATCAGGTGCTTTAGTCCCGGATAAGTAACCACCACCAGAAAAGAAGTCAGGGGAAATGCAATCCAGGGGTGGGCCTTGAAGCCGATGAGGTAATCCATCAGCCAGCCCCATAGGGAAAGCAGACCAGTGAGTACCAGTACGACCAGTAGGGTTTCAAACCAGCGCATGATCAATTTACTTGCTCGTCAGCTTTGGAACTCCTGGATGTATTCCCGCACCCGGGGCAACAGGGCAATCTCCGAAAGATCCAATTGACCCAGGGTGCGGGCCAAAGCCGCGTTTTGATGTTCTAAGGGCAGATTCTTGTTGATCAGAACGTATTTCCGATCTTCCAGGCGATACCACCCGCCCCGGAAATCACCTTTTTCATAGCGGACTTCAAAACCCAAACGCCGGGCGGCAGCTTCCAATTCTTCCCGCAAGCGACCGGGACTCATCTCACAGAACCTCCGCACGTTCCTTTCGTTCCAGCAGTTCCACCATCTCCTTCACCCGCTCAGTGGCATGACGGGGCACGATCAACAAAGCATCGGGAGTATTGATCACCACCAGGTTGTCTATTCCAATGAGGGCCACCAACTGGTGGGGCGAATAGACTAGATTTTCATCGGAGTCTAGGGCGATCACGTCCCCTTGAAATACATTGCCGGTTCCGTCCGGGGACAACACTTCATAAACAGCATCCCAGGAGCCCACATCACTCCAATCGAAATCGGCACGAATGACATATACGTTGGTGGCTTTCTCCATAATTCCATAGTCCAGGGAAATACTGCGAAGGGTGGCCCATTCGTAGGTCAATACCGATTCATAGGCGTTGTGTCCCAGGGCATCCCGGATAATCATCAGGCTGTCGTACAGCTCCGGCAAAAAAGCTTGAACGGCAGAGAGGAAAACATCCACCCGCCAGACGAACATTCCGCTGTTCCAGAGAAAATCGCCGCTTTTGAGGAATAGCCGGGCCGTTTCCAGGTCCGGTTTTTCCGCGAAAGTCCGCACCGGATAAGCGCTATTACCCATACCGTTGTGATTGGCAAACTGAATGTAGCCATAACCCGTGGCGGGCCGGGTGGGGACGATTCCGAAGGTCACCAGCGCTTTTTTCTCCTGAGCCACTTGGATCCCCTGTTCCAGCGCGGCCTGAAAAGCGCCAGAGTTTTGTATCAAATGATCCGCGGGGAACACCCCCATGACGGCTTCGGGGTCTTCCTGCTGAATATGAATAGCCGCCAACCCCACCGCCGGAGCGGTATTTTTCCCTTCTGGCTCTACCAGGATATTATCTGCCGGGAATTCGGGGAATTTTTCCAGAATCAACCTACGCTGGTCGCCGTTGGTGACGATTCTAATACGTTCCAGGGGTGCACTTTTTTTCAACCGCTCTAATGTGAGCTGGAGCATGCTCCCGTCACCGGTGATATCCAGCAACTGTTTGGGCAGGGAGCGACGGCTGCGGGGCCAGAAGCGCTTCCCCACTCCACCAGCAATTATTACCGCATAAAATGCCATGGTCTCATCCTTTACCTGAAGTTAACCGTTCAGGTTCAGTCATACCGTGCTTCCGGGACCCAACCGGATAAAACTCACCTGCGAAAAATCCACCCGCCGGTATGAGTTACCTTTCGCTGTGGTTCATGGATTGGCGAAATTAGCCAGCTCGGTTTCACCTGCAAACACAAAAATACTTGTTCCCCCCAACCAGAAAACTTCATCCGCCCAACGGGTGTTCAGGACCCCTCCCGGGAAATGCAATTGCCATTGGGCACGTCGGGGCCGAAGGGTGTGCAATACCGAGCTGACGGCTACCGCCCCGGTGCCACAGGCCAGCGTTTCCGCATTCACCCCCCGTTCATAGGTTCGCACGTACAGCCGCTCTTCCTCCATCCAGAATAGGTCCAGATTAACCCCTTCCGGGAAAGAGGTCTGATCGGCATTGGCGGCTGGTCCCCACTCGGCGAGGCGGGTGCCCGGGTCCCGAGGACTCTGCACCACATAGTGAGGAACCCCCACCTGAACTTTCCAACCGCTGAGTTCACCCCAGGTGAACGGCTCTGGTGGAGCGGTGGGGGTCAAAGTAATCAACGGCCCGGCTTCCCAGGCGTAGCGATGAACGCCGTCACCCGCGTTGAATTCCCCTTTCGGTGGCTGTCCTTCCCGCACCACTGCAAAAGTTACCAATGCCAGGGCGCCATCGCCGCAAAAAGCGGCTTCTGAACCGTCGGCGTTGAAATAACGCATGCGAAAAGCGTATCGCTCGTCGGGGAGATACACGAGAAGACCATCGGCTCCGATTCCGGTGCGCCGGCGGCATACACTGCGGATAAGAGGTGGGGAAATGGACCTGACTTCATCACCTTTCACCAAAACGAAGTCGTTACCTGCAGTGGCGTATTTCCAGAACTTCATTGCTCCCTCTCTATCTGCCACAGCCCCAGGTCCGTTTCCCAATGACGACGGATAGTGATCGTATCGGGATAGATCCAGAACCACTCGGCGGGGCGCAAGTCGGTGATACCCCCTGTGAAGTAACGTCCGTCTGCATCCAGGTCCTGGAACGCCACCAGAGTATAGCGTCCCTCCTTAAGGGCCGGCAACTGCAAGGCCTCGCCCTGGGGAAAGGCTACCAGCCGTTTGCCACCCGGACCGCTGACGGTCAGGAACAGATTCTCGCTGAAATCCTGCCGTATGGTCAAAATCCCGGTGGAATCCTCCTTGGGTGGCGTCCACTGGCCCTGTAAAACGGAATCCGGTACCACCCCGGTAAAGAGGTGCAGTTTATTCAATTCCAATCGCCAGCTAAAGCCTGTGCGAAACAGGGAATCAGCCAACGGGCAACGTATTTCAAACAGGCTGGGGCGCTCCAGGTCGGAGCAAGCATAAAACAGGGAGTCACCGGTTGGTTTGATGGACAGGCAACTGTCAGCCACGGAATTGACCGGTAGGGGTAAATCAACCGTCATGGCTTTCTTAGCAGTATCTACCACCAACTCCACCTCTCCGGGTCTAAGCCGAAGAGTATCGGTCGCAGGCGGCATGGTGAGTGCCAAGGTGTCAGACCCCAGAATCACTCCGGTCGTATCCCGGAAGCCGGATAGCCATACCACCTGCCCCGTGTCCAGCGGTAACGTGCTGTAGCACCAGAAACGCTGGGGGATTCTCCGGTTGATTTGCTTGCCGGCCAGGGGAATAAGTCCCTCCTCTGTACGCAATTCCAGGCCCGTTAAACTGCCGTCGACCACCGGTCGTGAGCTCCAGAATTCCAGAAGGTGACCTTGCCAAACCCGCACCCTGGACAGGTGCAAACGTGAGGGGGGGATTTCCCGGGGCCAGAAGCGCACGGTGGTACCATCCGAGGTGGGTTGAACCTGCCTTTGCGGCGGGCGGGCGAAAAAATCTCCGGCGTCCAGCCGCCCATTGCCGTTACGATCCCAATGGAAGAAGAAGACAAAGGGTTTTTCCGGTAGATATGAGAAGGCGAACCGGCCGTCATCGTCTGCCTGCAGAATGTAAGCAGGCGATCCCCGCAGCAACTCCTGAGGAGCCTGACCCGAACCGGGATAAAGATAGAGCCTGCCTTTTTTCAGAACGGATCCGGCTCCCAGGACCAGCCCGCTGATCCGGCCCCGAGCGATTTTGTTTCCCGTGCTGAAGGCCAGGACAAACGGTTCCGAGAGGTTATTCCCCTGAAGGTCCTGTGCCCCCTTATCAAGGATCAGCAGATAAGTCTGATCGGGCTGTAGCGGCTCCCGGGGACGGAGCTTCACATAGGTCCAGCCGGTTTTGATTTCCCAGCCGGCGGGGACCAGGGGCCAAACCTGTAGAGCCTGACGCACCGCTTCTTTTTTTACCTGTTCGTTAAACACCAGTTTGATGGTGGGGGTCAGGGATACCTGGAGGGAGCCGTTAGGGGGATCGGCTTTGATGATCTGCGGCGGAGTCTTATCCACCGGTCCGCCGGTGAGGGGCATTTCACTGGCACAGGCTAAAAACCAGAGCAAAGTTCCCGCGGCTATAAACCAAAGAACGTAGCGCCGAATCCTCTTCATGTCCCCTTTTCTCCCGATGCGGGTGGCGGTTCCAACCGCACTGGTAGCTCCTTTAGCAATCGGATATGGTCCTTTTGAACCTCTGCGGAATAGGCCAGAACTTTGACTCCCGCCTTGGCGGCTTCCACGAGGGCACGGGCAAACACTGGGTCACGTTCCCATTGAGGGCCGAACGCAGTAGCATCCTCCCTTTGGACGACAAACAACACTGCAGCTTCCCGATGGGAGTTCAAACTAGCCTGCAGGTGAGCCATATGCCGCGCTCCCCGACTGGTCACTGCGTCGGGAAACTGGGCCAGACCATTTTCCACCAAGGTCACAGATTTGACTTCCAGCAGTAATTGTCGGTTGTCTTTTTCTAGCAGGAAATCCACCCGCATGCCGTCCATGCTAAATTCCCGTTGTTTCAAGCGCCAGGATCTCAAGGGAGGAATGGCCTTACGCTGCAGGCAAAACTCCACCAGGCGATTAGGTAAGGTGGAATCCACTGAAACCAGATGACCGTCGTGCTCCACCAGCACGGTAGTGAAAGCCGTTTTCCGCTGGGGGTTTTTATTGGGTCGGAGCCATACGCGGGCTCCGGGAATCAACAATTCTTTCAGCCTTCCTGGATCAGGCAGGTGCGACCAAACGGGGCCGCTTTCGATTTCCACCCGGGTCAGAAAGCGATTGGGGCGGTGCAGGAAACGTCCCGGAATAAGAGGTCCCGGTAAAGGCATACGGGGCAACAAGGACTACTCCACCTGTAAGTAATTCTGTAAGAATTCTTTTCGCCAGGCATCAAACCGCTCTTCCCGGAGGGCGGTGCGGATTTGCCGCATCAATTCCTGGTAGAAAAAGACATTATGCAGGGAAGCTAAGCGAAGCACCAGCGGTTCCCCGCTGTTGAACAGATGACGCAGGTAGGCCCGGGTGAAATTACGGCAGGTGTAGCAGCCGCAGTTTTCGTCCACCGGTCGAAAATCGTTTTTAAAACGACCGGCTTTGATAGGTAGCGGTCCCTGCCAAGTGAAGAGGGTACCGTTGCGTCCGTTGCGGGTGGGCAACACACAGTCGAACATATCCACTCCGGCGCTTACGGCGGCTACAATATCCTCGGGTTTACCCACTCCCATGAGATAACGGGGTTTGTCTCTTGGCAATAGCGGGGCGGTGTGACCCACGATGCGGTCGCGTTCCTCCTTGGATTCACCCACGCTCAACCCGCCAATGGCGTACCCCTGAAAAGGCAACTGGGTTAGAAATGTTGCACTGGCTTCCCGGAGCTCGGGATGGATTCCCCCTTGCACGATACCGAACAACATTTGTTCATGGCCATATAAGGGGGTACTCCGCTGAAAGGCTTCCAGGCTGGCTTCGGCCCAACGGTGAGTGCGGGCCAGGGCTTCCTCTATGCGTTCCCTAGGTGCTTCCGTAGTAACACACTCATCGAGTACCATACAGATGTCAGCCCCGAGAATCCGCTGGATGTGGATGCTGCGTTCAGGATTCAGGTAGTGACGGGAACCATCCAGATGTGAGCGGAAGTTGATCCCCTCATCATCGATAATTCGCAAATCAGCCAGGCTGAAGACCTGAAATCCGCCTGAATCGGTGAGAATGGCCCCCTGCCAGTTCATGAAAGAATGTAAACCACCCGCTTCTCGAATGATTTCCAGCCCGGGGCGGAGATAAAGGTGATAGGTATTACCCAATAATAGTTTTACTCCCGCCTGCTGCAAATCGTCAGGAGCCAGGGCCTTCACGGAGCCCTGGGTACCCACCGGCATGAACACGGGCGTAGGAATTTCTCCATGGGGCAGTTTCAAGCAGCCTAAGCGAGCCCGAGTGCGGGAGCAGGTGCGAATCACCTGGAAGTGCTCAGCCATATTTCCTAATGTACGTCCCCGGATAAAGTCAGCAGTTGCTCGAGGACTTCGGTCAGGCTTTTGACCGGAACCAGCTGTAAACCGGCGGATTCCTTGTCTGCTTTCTCACCCCGGGGGATGCAGGCCCGCTTGAATCCCAATCGCCGAGCTTCGATCAAACGTTTCTCCAGGTAAGGCACCTCCCGGATTTCACCCCCCAAGCCGATTTCGCCGATGACCACCGTGGCCGGAACGGGACGATCCTGCAAACTGGAAGCCACGGCTACCGCTACGGCCAGATCGGCCGCCGGTTCTTCCAGGCGCAGCCCCCCAGCGATGTTTATGAACACGTCCTGGTTGCCCACGGGGACCCCGGCCCGTTTTTCCAGCACGGCCAATAGCATCTGCAACCGGCGCAGATCAAAACCAGTAACATTCCGTTGGGGATTGCCGTAAATGGTGGGCGTTACCAGGGCCTGAACTTCCGCCAGTAGCGGGCGCCGACCGGCCATGGTGGCGGCAACGATGGAACCGCTCAGGTAGGGATTGCGGCTGTCCAGAAAAAGGGCTGAAGGATTCCCCACTTCCTCAAGGCCGGCGGCCCCCATTCGAAATACGCCCATTTCCTTGGTGGGACCGAAACGATTCTTAACCGCCCGTAGGAGCCGAAAATCATGGTATTGATCACCTTCCAGGTACAACACCGTATCCACGATGTGTTCCAGCATTTTGGGACCGGCTAGAAATCCCTCTTTAGTGATATGCCCTACCAGCAACAGGCTCTGTCCCAAACTTTTAGCCACAGCCTGTAATTTCTCCGCCGCTTCTCGCACCTGCCCCGGACTGCCGGCCACACCCGACAGTTCCTCGGAATACATGGTTTGGATGGAATCAACCATTACCACCTGGGGACGGTCTCTTTCCAGAAGATCGACTAGAGCCTCTACGCGGGTTTCGTTAGTCACGGGTAACTTCATATCGCCCATCCCCAGTCGGTCGGCCCGGAGGGCAATCTGGGCGGGGCTTTCTTCACCCGAGCAATAAAGTACCCTGAGGTCACGCTGGAGCAGGTTACCGGCGATTTGCAATAGCAAGGTGGATTTACCGATTCCCGGCTCTCCCCCCAGGAGCACTACCCCACCCGGCATTAAGCCGCCCCCCACCACGCGATCCCATTCAGGAAGTCCAGTGCCCCAGCGAGTAAGCTGCCGGCGGTCAATCCGGGCTATGACGGTGGGAGCTGCGCTTGGCGTGGATCGTTTAGTGGCAGGAACAGGAGCAAAGGCTTCTAGACTATCCCAGGTACCACAATTGGCACACTTGCCAGCCCATTTGATGGTTTCCATACCGCAGACTTTACAGCGATAGCGGGTTTGAGTTTTGGACATTAACCCTCGACAGGTGCTTAGAAAACGATGGTCGCCACCACGTAATCGCTTATCAGAATCAGGATGGAAGCCCAGACGAAAGCATCGATGGCTGAGCGCCCCACACCACTGGCTCCATGCTCAGCCCGTAAACCGACCCAACAACTTACCAGACCCGTAGTCAGACCGAACATAACCGCCTTGAACATACCGGGGTAAAAGTCGGAGGACATGACGAAGTGGGCCTGAAAGGAATTAAAAAAGGTGTTGTAATTGATATTGAAAAATTGGTTGACCACGAATGCGCCGCTGAAAATGGCAATGAGGTCAGCGGCCAAAACCAGCAACGGCATTAACAGCGTCATAGATACGATGCGGGGAGTAACCAGATAGCGGACCGGACTGATGGCCATGGCTTCCAGGGCATCCACCTGTTCCGTCACCACCATACTGGCTATTTCAGCGGCAATAGAAGAGCCATTACGCCCAGCCAGGACCAGGGCCGTCAAAACCGGTCCCATTTCAATTAGAATTCCGGTAGCCACCACCGTACCGAGGAAATTAGCTGGCAGGGTGCCTTTCAACTGGTAAGCGCCCTGCCAACCCGCCACGGCCCCGGCAAAAATGGCAATCACTCCCACTAACGGTAAGGAACGCACCCCCAGCCGGTGCATCTGACGAATGTAAAGCGCTCTGTCCGTGGGTAAATGGCGCATGTAGGTGATGGAACGCCCCAGCAGAAGGAATATCTGGCCAGCAGCCCTGACCACCGTCAGACTGTGGCGACCAAGCCAGCGGAGGGAGTTTTCCAACATACTTAGAAGTCTAACCCTAACGAGAAAAGATGGTAGGGCGGAGAATGAAACAAGCCATGTTCATTGTTGTAAGCCAGATCATATCGAAACAAGAATATTCCCAGGTTCAAACGGATGCCGAAACCGGAGCTGGAATAGGAACGGCCGTCCAGAATAATTCGTTCCGGCAGAGCTATGTGGGTGAATTCACTATCGCGCCAAACCTTGACATAATCTGAAAAAAGAAGTCCCTGGATATTGGCGAAGGCCAGCGAGAAAGGCCAGCGCATCAGCAGATATTGAATGAAGGGAAAACGAAATTCGGCATTAACAAGGACATAGTGTTCTCCTACCAGAGCGAAATAGGGGGCCGATCTTACTGGGGTTACGTATTCGGAGAAATACAGATCCTCATAGTTTAGCGTATCGAGAAAACCAAAGTTCACCCGGTAATTAATCCAGTTATCCACTCCTCCGGCCATAAAGCTCTGGGGAGTTGGTCCATGGCTAGAGGCTCCGGATAGCCGAAAAGCCAGGGAGTAATCTTGGGAGAGCTTGAAATAGCGGCGAATATCGGCTTTGACGGTGATGAACTCCCTGGTACTGGTAACGGTATGGGGAGCAGCCACCACCCCCACATCCCAGCGCCAGCCGTCTATGGGGTAAAACGGACCATACAACACATTGTCGAAGGACCAGTGAAACTCAGGCAGGTAGAAGGAAAGTGTGCTTTCGTCTAGCACGCGTACTTCGTTATATCCCACGTAGACGTAATCCCGCCGATACAAGTTCATCCAGGTGAAATAACCTTCCAGGCGGTTGAACTTATTGAGGGGGTAATCGATCCCCAATAAACTTCCATATTGCCGGAAATGGAGAAAACGATAATAGCCAATCTGGTAATCATCTGGATAATTAAACAGTCGGAGATGATAATTGGGGCGCTTCTCCAGAAAATCATACCCCAAAAACAAATCCGAGTTTTCCAAGTTACGGTAAAGTTCAAAGCCAAAGGTAACCCGGTGATTGCCGAGAATATCTGAGAAAGCCAGAATAGCGTTGCCTTGCAGACCGAAGAAATTACTGAAACCAGCCTGGCCGTCTACCAGATCGACGGTAAAGCGGGTCTTATAAGGGTGTATTTTGTAATTGCCATTGGAGTCCAAGTAGGCGCTATCGGCCTGGAGGGCTGCAAAATCGGAGGTGTCTGTGATGGGAATTGGATTCCCCGGTGCAAAGACATAATGCACAAAGGGGGAAATGTTTACCCTGGGAAGTTTGGGCAGGCTGTCCCGATAGCTCAGATTGAACTGTAAATTCTTACGCTTCAAATAAGAGGAGAGAGGCAATGGGGCTTTGGGACGCTCCAACTCCCAGGGATTGGAAACCGAATAGATGTCCCAGCCCCCCTTGTAATAGCCGGAAAATACCAGGCGGGAGTCATCGCCACTGAGGCTAAGCTGGAAAATACCGGTGTATACATCGGTTAAAGGGTACTCCTGTTTAGTCTCAAGATCGTAAACGTAGATATTCCAGATACCGGAACGGTCGGAAGTATAGACGATCATCGGTTTGGTGTGGGAGAAGATGGGGGAATCCTCGTCACCGGGACTGCGAGTAATGCGGGTGAGTTTGCGGGTATGTAAATCCAACAGGTAAACATCGGTGTGGCGGTAATTGTGCTTAACCATTGTCCGCCCCACTTGATCACCGGTCCAGTCGGCAAAGTCAGTGCGCAGCACATCCTGTCGATCAGAGACAAACACCAGCTGTTTGCCGTCGGGAGACCAGGACGGCCGGGTGTCGTTGAACGGATCCTGGGTCAGGCGCTGAAGTTTCTCGCGTTTCAGATCGTACAGATAAAGATCCCGCTGGCCCTGATACAATCCGGAAAAAGCGATCAAATCTCCCTTGGGCGACCAGCTCGCGGTATAAACACCATCCAGCGGCAATTTGATAACCTTACGTTTCTGTACTTTAGTGTCATAAATAACCAACGCGTCACGCTCACCAGCTTTAGCCGCAAATACGATACGTCGGTTATCCGGCGCCCAGGATATGCTGGGGCTGAGCCACTTGAGTTCTTCCAAGTCCGGAGTCCGCTGCCCAGAAACAATGCGTTTAGGCTTGGCCTGGGGTTTTTCGGGATTCATCAAATAGATGTCTGCGTACCCAGAACGGTCTGATAGAAAGGCAATTTTGCCGCCATTGGGGGCAATGGCCGGACTTACATTGAAATAATTCTCCAGCTCTTCATGGTCAGTCAAACGCTCGCCGATATCATCCAGGTTGTGTCGGCCGGCAATATCGGGCCAGTATTCTTTACGTAATTCCAGGCGCCACTTTTCCGTCAACTGCTTGGGGCCCATCCCCAGGGTTTTATGCAGAGCCTCATTAATGTTCTTGTATTGTTTTAGGCTATGGAGCAATTCCCCGATGCGCTGCACTCCGTAGGTTTCTCCGATGTAGCGCAATACACTTTGCCCCCCCTTGTAGGCCATATAGCCGCTGAGATCGTCAATGGAGGGGAGGCGATCGTTCAATACGACATCTCGAATAATCATATCGGCACGGGAATCCCAATCCAATGAAGAATACTCGGCATAGCCTTCGCTCAGCCAGAGGGGGATATTGATGCGCATCTGGCCGGTGAACACGGATTGGGCGTTACCCCCGAAAATCATGTCGTTGACCATGGCGTGAGTCAGCTCATGGTGCAACACATGCCTGAACTGTTCAAAGCTGCCCTCAAACGGAACCACTACCCTATTCTTGAAGAGTTCGGTGAAGCCTCCAATCCCCTCATATAGATAGCCCAGAGTTACGTTGGTTTGTTGAAAATCATTATGAGAGTTGTAGATGATCACCGGCACTCGTTTGGATAGCCGCCAGTTTAGTTGGAAGGCAATTTGTCGGTAAGCTTTCTCGATAATCTCAGCGGCAAACACCGCCTGCTGATGGCCGCCGGTGTAAAAATAAATATCGAAATGCTTGGTCTGGAGATACTTCCAGTCCATGGTTTGGTATTGAATTTTGTTTTTGCCGAACTTAGCTAGGGCCTGGTCGGGAATTCCCTGAAGAACCAGTAGCAGAAGGCTGGAGATGAGTAGACGGGACATACGATTTACATTCGCGGAGTACACATTTTGTTCCCTTCTGGAGGGAAATTAAAGGATACCGTTCCGCAAGTCAAATACCGGTCTTTAACAATAAAAAAAGCCCCAAAACGGGGCTTTTTGGATAATGTTGAGTTTGAAATTACTTAGCTTTCTTGGTTTCGCTTTCCGTTTTCTCAGCGGAGGGCAAAATCATTTCCACATCCGTATGGGGACGAGGAATGACGTGCACTGAGACCAGTTCGCCCACTTTTTCCGCTGCAGCGGCTCCGGCGTCGGTCGCTGCTTTGACAGCACCCACGTCGCCTCTGACCATTACCGTCACGAACCCTCCCCCGATCTTCTCTTTACCGATCAGGCGAACATTGGCGGCCTTGACCATTGCATCGGCAGCCTCGATGGCGCCAACCAGTCCGCGGGTTTCGATCATACCCAATGCATCTAATGTAACTGCCACAGTACCCTCCAAACCTTCCGTTTTACCATCATCAGATAGCATTTTAACCTTGGGGCGGAATATTGTCAATGAATTTAAAAGCTTTAATCATCGTCGGAAAAGTCATATTTTCGCTGGTAGGTAGTATTCCAAACCATTAATTATACGTATGGATCAACGCCCGGCTTACTTCATTTCAGACGTACATCTACCGTTCGCTCCCCAAGGCGAGGATCTACTTCGCGCTAAAGAATTAACCGCTTTACTGGACCAGGTATATCAGGAGCAGGCGGCTTTGTTCATTTTAGGAGATTTATTCGACTTCTATTTCGAATACCGCTACGTGGTGACCAAAGGCTATTTTGCGATATACGATAAACTCTATCAGCTGACCCAAAGCAAACTGCCGGTGCACTATGTAGTGGGTAATCATGACTTCTGGGTGGGTGAATTCCTGGAGCAACAACTGGGAGTAACGGTCCATCGCGAACGGGTGAAATTAGACTTTAGCGGCAAAACTTTCCTCTTGGACCATGGTGACGGGCTATACCCCAAAGACTGGTCCTACCGTTTACTTAAGCGGTTCATCAGACACCCGTGGATTGTGACCACTTTCCGCTGGATTCATCCCGATTTCGGCCACGCCGTGGCTAGGTTGGTTTCCCACCAAAGCCGCCAATGGAACAGTGAGGAAGATGCTGAACTGAAAGATCGCATCCGGGAGAATATCAAACTGGCCAGGGAATACTTTCAGAATGGAGTGGATTTCTTCATCACGGCCCACGTCCATTTGCCGTGGCGGGAGGAGGTGGGAAACGGTGTCTTTCTCACCATTGGTGACTTCATCAACCACTTCACTTATGGCTATTTCGACGGATTAAATCTACAACTTAAACAGTGGCCCCTTAAGTATCTGTCCCATAGGGATTTACCTTGACTTTATCCCTTAATGGGCCTAAAATGCCCTTTGCAACCGGGAAATGGGATTGAAAAACAAATCCAAATCGAGAGGTAAGCGTGGTCGCACTCTGCGCTGGCTGCTATTACTGACACCTCTCCTATTGACCTTTTGTACCGCCAGTAAAGAAGTAACCAAAGATACAATCGATGAGCTGTACAAAAAGTATCGCAAAGGCAAAAAACAAGCGGTAAACAATCTCGTTAAGTATTATAAAGACCCCAACCTGCCGCAAGATATCCGTCTGGCAGCCCTGAAACGGATAATAGATACCAACGACCCGGTGGCATTTGAAGCTCTGCGCCTTTCGGTACGCAAAGGGGAAGGAATCAATTACGATCTGTACTTAACCATGATCCAGGCCCTGTCCACCACTAAAGATCCCGACAATGTCAAGGCGGTACTGGCGGGGCTCAATAAACTGCACCAGGGTTATGTCAAGGCCCGAAACGAGATTTTACGTCTGGTGCGGGATCAAACCGATGAAAAAGCGGTAGGTCTGCTCCTGAGCTTATACGCCGAGGCCAAGGAAGATTTCATAGCGCTACAGCAAACCATCACCCTCAGTCTGGGTAAAATGGAAGATGCCCGGGTCGTACCGGTGCTTATGGCCATCGCTTCCGATCCCAAGATACCATTGCATATTCGCAACGAAGCTGTGGACGCACTGGCGCGTAAGAATGATCCAGCCGTGGCGGAACTACTGGCCAAAATGCTACAAGATCCGCGCACCCAATCCCAGATCAAGCGGTTAGCCATTTCAGCCACTGATGAACTCAAGGACGAGCGCCTGATTCTAGCATTACTAGAAGCGTTGAATAATGAGCGGTTAACCTACACCAGCATGGTGGAAAGTATAACCCGCGCTCTGGGGAATTATGACGATCCCCGCCTGAAGCCGGTATTGTTACAAGTGGCTAGAGAACAGGCTTTGCCAACGAGAATCAGACGTCGGGCTTTGAAAGCTTTGGTTAAATACAAGGACCGTCAGGTGGCATTAAAGCTGATTCGAATGCTTCGGAAACCAGAGAATTTTGTCTTTTACCGGGACATCCAGGCTGTCGTGAACGCCATCGGAGATAAAGATCTGATTACCACCATGGAAGCCACTGCCCTCCAAGCCCAACAAATCTGGGAAACGCTGTGAGAAAAAGGCACCTGAGAATATTATTTAGCCTGGTGCTGGCTTTCTTCCTGATTCAGGGAGGAACCGCCCAATCCGGCGATAAAACCAGTAAAGGAACCAAGAAGGAAACAAAGAGCACCAAGCCATCCAAAGATACCAGCACCTCACCTTCCGCTGGGGGTAGAGAGTTTTTCCCTACCACCTATCAGTACAAGTCCGGTGAGGCTTATTATGATGAACTTAAAAGGCGGGTAGACAGCCTTCAGGACGCCCTGGATGTAATCCGGGTCCGTCTTAGTGAGTACGACCGGCTTAGCCTTCCCCAGATTCGTAAAGAAATAAAACACATGCTTAATCTACCCGAAAAAGTGAGCCGGATAATACTGAAAAACGGCACCATTGTTGAGGGTAAGATTCGCAACGAAACCCTGGACGTATTGACAGTTCAAACTCCCATCGGGATTTTAAGAATTGAAAAGCAAAATGTTAAACGAGTAATTCCGTACGAGAATTTACACGCCAAAGTGGTACTCAAAGGTGATTTCGAGGATCAGTATTACCTCACGAAGCGCGTTTTTCGAGGCCGTTTGAAAAATACTGGTCAGCGTAGGGCGGATTTCGTACGCATAATTTTCAAATTACACAACAAATCTACCCAGGTAGTGGCAAAGGATTCAGCCTTCGTTAATGGTAAAGAAGTAACCTTTTTTTCGGGGGTAGTAAGCACTTCCTCACTAGATCCGGGAGCTGAAGGTGAATTTGAAGTAACTGTTCACTTGCCTCCCGGTGTTAAAATGAATACTATATCATATGTTACATACAAGGTACACTACGAAGAGTTCGAATAAACGTAGGGTACCTTCTTTGACAATCGGCTTCTATACGACCTGCTAAGCATAAAGGGGGCTCATCCCCACCGAGCCCCTCCTTTATGCTGACTGCAATGGTGTTACATATACAGAAGCGCCCCTAAATGGGGCGCTTTTTTTTACCACCTCATCCGCCAGATTGGGTCTGTTAAATGAGTCTGTTAAAACTGAAAATTAAAGCTGACGGAAACGAAAGCCGGCAGTAGCGAGAAGCTCCGGTCAGTAAGTGAAGTCATCACCCAGGCATCTACGGGATAGGAAGTCGACTCGGAGTGCAGCAGATTGTAGAATCTTAGGGCTACTGAGCCCTGTAGCCCTTGATAATGGAATTGGCGAAATAATGTGGCATCCACTCGGAAGTATGCCGGTGCCACCCGGATTTTTTGATCCCGGTCCAAGTATCTCTTGCCCGCTGCTGCCAAAGCCGTCACCCGATAGCCGGTAAACAATCCTTTCGCTTGACCTTTCAGGTCGCCCAGCAATACCTGGGGACGATAAGCCGGAGCCGGCCAGGTTACGGCTCCGTGATGCACCTGGTCGTATGATAGTTGATACTGAATTCGTCCTGTAACTTTCCCTATCCGCTTTTCGAGCTCCGCTGTGAAACGGATCATGCTTCGTTCCAGACCGGTGATGGCGAAACTGCTGATTCTACGAGTACTGCCAGTCCAGGTTGAGTCGAAAATCGCCGCATCCGACGCAAAGGCGGTTTCCAAAGCCGCTTGGAGACGATAACCCACCGCTGGAATCCAGAACCCTTTGACCGAGGAGCTCCAGACGATGGGAGTACCACTGGAATTATCAACTGGGACAAAAAAATCGTACAACGGTTGTGCTGCGGCAGTGGGCAGGGAGAACGAAAAACTTTGCAAACTGAAACGGCCTATATTGAATTGGCCTCCGTAAATATTAGAAGGCGTCCAGAACACCAGCAGCCGGGGGTTAAAATTGAACTCACTGGTGGCCGAATTGTATTGTAAATCTACCGCTCCTTTTGCACGCCAGTAAGGTGTTATAGTACGAGTGTAACTGGCTTGCATGGCACTCAGCCAGTGATTACCGGTTGTCAGGTTTGAGCCGTTTACCCTATCAAAGATCGGTTTTCGATACTGGAGGAACAGAGCCCCAGTTACCCGGTTATTGGTGTGCAGGTAATAATCGTTCTCGAAGGACAGACCCCAGATACGCCAATCGTTGGTCAAGTCATAGTTAAAAGGTATGCCATAGGCAAATGGAATTCGGGTGTTGTACAAATCGGCATGGTAGCGCGTAGTGAAAAAGCGCAGCCAGGAAGACCACTGTGGAGAAAAACGATGCTGCAGGTTGGTAATGAAAAAGCTGGAGCGCCAGTCGGAGATGGCGTGGTAATCATCTTTCGCTAACCAGGATAGTTTGTCGTAAGTCAGTAGGAAACTGCTGGAAAGAACCGTCAATGGTGAAATGTCCCAGGTGAACTTACCGTTAAGATCATAGAAATAGTAATCCGGGGCCTGGCGGTAAAGGCCACCTGCGATCCGTTTGGGATTTAAAGAGTAAATGCCGTCGAAATCCGCTCGCCGACCGCTGAAATACCAGGAGCCGCCCAGCACATGGGGACCGCTCAATGTTAGGCTGCTTTCCAACAAGCCTATTCGTCCCTTCCCCACTAACTGAGAACGATTTCCATCGTTGTAGATCATTTCCACCACTTGCTGCTCATCCATGCCCGGTTTCTGCTCAACGCCCCAGGGATGGTGAGTCACAAGCTTTACCGCTTCCAAGTTGTAGGGTGGATAAACCGAATATTGGTGATGTGGCGACGGTACCGGTACCCCGTCGATTTCATAGGCCACGTAATCGCTAGCCAATGGCAACCATTTCAGGGGCGGCGCCAGATGGACCGGATAGGTTGGGGCCCAATCCACATTTAGCTCCATTGGAGAAATGGGAGTAGGCACTAGAAGGGAATCCCCGCCCCAATAAGCGGGTTCCACCGAAGGACGCACCAATTGAGAATCCTGGACCACCACCTCCTCTAGCTTTAACGAGCGCGGCTCCAGAGCTATGGCTAGGACCACATGGGAATCACCGTTGTAAACCACCGTCTGTCGGTAAGGTTTGAAACCGATGTAGGAACAGATTACGGTGAAAGAATCCTGATTGATACTGCCGAGGAAAAAATAGCCGTCCACATTGCTGGTGGTCCCTAAATAGGTATCCTTGATAACAATGTTAGCGTAAGGTAGAGGCTCCAACGAACTGGCGTTGCGAACCGTACCGGAGATGGACTCCACCCTTTGGGCCAGAACCAAAGACGGTAGAATCAGAAACCAAGCAAAAACCGTCGACTTGCGTGGGAACCAAAATGAGAATGTCATTCGCTTCATCGAAGTCAGTGCTCCATTGCTTTTTTCCATGAACCATCCAGGGACACTATTTGTTCCAAGGGTATCCGTTCCCTTGGGGCCGTTTCTTGCTGTTTTTGTTTGGGCGGAAGAGTTGCTGCGGCTGCCTCGGAACGTTGGCCAATTGCCACCAGCACGGGAATCAGATAATCTGAGGGCAAAGCAAGCACTTTCTTCAACTCACCAGCTTTAAAGCCCCCCAGAATATGGGCTGCCAGCCCTAAACTGACGGCTTGCAGCACCATATTCTCAGTAGCCAGACCACATTCAAATAAGGCATTACCATTGGGTTTCCCGTTGCGCTGGAAGAAAGGCCGGCAAACAACAATCACAATCAACGCGGCTGATTTCACCCATTCGTTACCGGCCATAAGAGTACTTTCAACCAGTTTTCGAGCAGGGTCATCACGATCAACAAACAGGAAACGCCAGGGCTGATCATTATAACCTGAAGGAGCCCAACGAGCCGCTTCAGCGAGGGCCAGCTTCTGTTCTTTTGTAATTCCCACTTGCGGATCAAAGGCCCGAGTACTCCATCTCTGGGCCATTTCCTTCATTATCGGCACTACTGTGACAGCCGTCTTACTATTCCCCTGCGCCTTACTCATCAATTAGTTCTCCCTTCACTCCCATGCACATTGCCGCTATAGGATTCATTAACGCATTATTCTTGTGAGTTTGAAGCAATTTCCGCACACCAATAAAGATAACCCCCCGCTACTTACATGGTTCCTTAAAAAAACCCGGCCCAAGGGTCGGGTTAACCAATTGATATCACAGATCCTTAGTCAGGATCTGATGAAAATACGGGAGGATTTTGAGCCTACTCAGGGGTGATGGCCAGCCATTCCTTAATGGCTTTATGCATCAGAGACACGCCCTTAAAAATAGTCTCTCGCTCAGAGGGACTGTAAGGTGCAAGAATCTGCTGGTGGAGGTCTTCATAGAGAGAAATCAGGCGTTCTTTCATCTTCAAACCAGCATCCGTTAATTCCACGTCAACATACCGACGATCCTCCGCCGATTGACGCCTCTGGACCAATCCTCTAAAGAAGAGCCCGTCCACTATTCGAGTTAAACGGCTGGGAGAAAGGTTAAGACCTGTGGCCAGGTCCTGAAGGTTGTAATGTTCCCCGGGTTCCATAATTCTAAGGCAGCGAAATTCAGAAACCCGAATGCGGTTCATTTTGCAGAAGACCTTTTCCTTGGCTTCGCAACATCGCAGAAGATCAAAGGTGAGGTCAGTTAAAACCCGGGCCTGCCGGCGTAATTCTTCATCCGCCTGGTTTTGGTTTACTCGCGGTACAGTTTCCATAAAACACCCTCTCAGACCAATTGAATGTTTGCTATTTGAAAAATGTCGCAAAGATTAGGCCAGCCGATGATCTTAGGGCAGAATTGCTCAACTGAGGGGTAATCCTTATGCAAAAAGAAGTTCCATTCTCACAAGCGAAAGAGACCAAATATCCCGAACCGGTTCACATTGCTTTGGTGAAAATTGATCGGGAACGTTACAATCCCATAACCTTGGCCTGGGCCATGTACACCAGTATCGAACCTCCCATGGTGGCTATTTCGGTGGGATTAGAACGCTTTTCCCATCAATGTTTGGAACGCTGGCCCCAGTTTGTTTTGGTTTATCCCTCGATACATATGTCTAGGGAGGTAGAATATTTCGGGGCGGTATCGGGTCGAGACGTGGATAAACTGCAAGAGCTCCAAACACCCACCCAGCGGGCAAAATATCTGGACAACGTATTGTTAGCCGAAGCCACTGCTAACTTCGAGTGCGAAGTGGTGGGTAAAATCAGAACAGGGGACCATACCATTTTCGTAGGCCGGATTATAGCCGCTCACCGCCACGATCCCCCAATCCCCCGCCTGTATTCAGTGCAACGGAGAGTTTTTAGAGGTGTAGTACCGAGCTCTGATGGTTAAGTGAGCCTTTCGTAAATCAGCGGCGGGGGTTCCGGTTGTGAAGGGGTAATCCGGAATACCTCCGGGAGGGCTTGTTTGACCAACTCTGCTGCAGCCCGGGAGGGGGCCAGAATCTTCACCAAAGGGGTTCCCTTTTCTACTTCATCCCCAATTTTCCTGAAAATGAGAAAGCCCGTCCGGGGATCAACAGTATCACTCTTCTGCTTCCTCCCGGCCTTAAGTTCAATGGCCAGAAATCCTAACCGCATGGTATCTATTTCCGCCAGATAACCCCCTTCGGGCGCTACAAATTCCTCCACCACCGGCGCCGGAGGATATTTCTCCGGATATTCTAAAACGGAGATATCACCTCCCTGGTTGCGGCATATTCGTAAAAACATTTCCAGAGCTGAACCGTCTTCCAACGCTTTTACCTGGCGTTCCCGGGCTTCCGCTTCCGTAAGTGAAGGTTCTGCCATTCGACACAGCTCTGTTCCCAGCGCCAAGGTTAATTCTTTTACATCTTCTGGTCCTTTACCCTGTAGGACTTCCAGAGACTCCCGCACTTCCAGCCAGTTTCCGACAGCGTGCCCTAGCGGTTGATTCATATCCGTCAACAACGCCCGGGTATCCACGCCATAATACTTACCAATGCGGATAAGCGTTTGGGCCAGCTTGCGAGCATGTTCCCTATCAGTCATAAAAGCCCCGTTGCCCGTCTTGACATCCAGGATCAAACCGTTCAAACCTTCGGCTAGTTTCTTGCTCATTATACTGGCGGAAATCAAAGGGATGGAACGCACTGTCGCAGTTACATCTCGCAGGGCATATAGCTTGCGATCCGCTGGGCAAATATCCTCCGTCTGGCCGATAAGCGCCACTTTATCTTCGAGCACCAATTCCTCAAAACGAGCTGGCGGCAGATTGACGTCAAACCCGGGGATGGATTCCAATTTATCCAGAGTTCCGCCGGTGTGCCCCAGGCCCCGTCCTGAAATCATGGGGATGTGGAGTCCCAGAGCTCCCATGAGGGGAGCCAATATCAGGGAAATCTTATCACCCACCCCTCCGGTGGAATGTTTATCCGCCACGTAACCTTCGGCGGCACTGAAATCAAACCGGCGACCGGATTCCAACATCACCTTGGTCAGAGCGAACAACTCCTCATCTTCCATGCCCCGGATGTAAATGGCCATCAAAAGGGCCGCCATCTGGTAATCTGGCACCTCCCCAGCGGTGTAGGCTTTGATAAAAGCGGTCAGATCCTCAGGAGCCAACTGCCCTCCATCGGCTTTCTGGGCGATGATGTTGTAAGGAATCATTTCTCCCTCCGATAAATGGCACTCAATTCCAGGTAATGATCACAGCTCTGGGAGATGCGTTGGGCCAGCTCAGGAGTTACCTCTCCCTTATATTGAGCCGGAACGCCCATAAAGATGGTTTTAGGAGCCAGCTCAGTCCTTTCTCGTACCAAAGCCCCAGCCCCCACCAAGGCTCCGGCCCCAATACGTGCCCAACTGAGGATTACGGCCCCCATTCCAATCAAAGCCTCATCCCCGATCTCACAGCCATGGATTATACACCCATGCCCGATAGTGACCCTTTGGCCGATAATACAGGGGCCGTCAGCGGATTCCACATGGACTATGGTACCATCCTGGATATTGGTCTCTGCCCCAATCACAATTTGATTCAGGTCACCGCGTAAAACGACGTTATACCAGATGTTGGCCCGTGGTCCAATGGTCACATCCCCAATGATTACCACATTCTCGGCCACCCAGGCGGTGGGGTGAATTTGCGGTGTTTTACCGTTGAACTCTTTAAGCAGCATATGAGTCCTGTCGTAACCGTCCCAGGTAGGCCTCACCCTCCACCGCTTCCAATTCAACCGGCACCACCCGGCCGATCAAGCTTTCAGGACCGGGGAAATAAACTCGGAGATAATGGGGAGTATAACCGGTGAGTTGCTGACGGTCGGATTGGGATTCAACCAATACCGGTTGTGTTCTTCCTAAAAAACGCTGCATGAAATTCTTTTTCAACCTGGCTCCCAGATCCCTCAAACGGGCACTTCGCTCCCGCGCTACTGCGGGCGAGACCGCTCCTTGAAATACCGCCGCCGGGGTCCCCTCCCGGGGACTGTAACGGAAAATGTGTAAGTATGTAAAGGACAAATCCCGCAGCAGATTATAGCTGTCTTGAAAATCGGCATCAGTCTCACCCGGAAAACCAACCATCACATCGCTACCCAAGGCGGCATCGGGCAAATAACGGTGAATCAGCTCGATGCTGCGACTGAATTCGGCAGCGGAATAAAACCTTCCCATGGCCCGGAGAATACGATCGGAACCGCTTTGCAGCGGGACATGCAGGTGGGGACAAATCACCGGCGTATCTTTAATAAACCTCAGCAAGTCAGCTGTAATGGTATTGGGCTCCAGGGAGCTGAGGCGGACTCTTTTCAAGCCTGGTATCTGGGCCAGCCTCTCCAATAGGGGCAACAATCCCACTCTATCCGATTCGGGAGCTTTATAGGTCCCGATGTTGATTCCCGTCAACACTAACTCGGGATAACCGGCGGTCACCAGACGTTCCGCTTCGGCAACGCAGGAATCCATACTGCGGCTCCGCGCCCGCCCCCGAGCGGCGGGAATTATGCAATAAGTGCAGTGATAATCGCAGCCCTCCTGAATCTTCAGAAAAGCGCGGGTCCGCTGAGTGGCGGAGATGAAGCCCTCGTCGTTGGCCAGGGTAGCTTCGTTGTTCTCGTCAATAAATACCAGCGGCTCTTCCAGTTTTCCGGCTTGGAGCTTATCTAAATATTTGAGCAGATTGTATTTCTCGGTATTGCCCAGAATCAGGTCCACGCCTTCCAGAGCCCGAACAGCCTCTGGTTTTACCTGGGAGTAGCAGCCCGTGACTGCGATACGGGTACCCGGCGACACGCGCAAAGCCCGCCGGATCACCGCCCGGCTTTTGCTTTCCGCCTCCCGTGTAACCAAACAGGTATTTATGACCGTCAAATCCACCGGCTCACCGAAAGGACGAACCTCGTAGCCTGCGGCTCGAAACTGAGCCTGGAGGGTGTCGGCCTCGGACTGATTCAACTTGCAGCCCAGGGTTTTAAAACTAACAGCTCTTATTGGACGTGGCGTTTCTTGCATAGCGGGCCAAACCTAGTTCAACCCTGCCCTAAACCCAAGTTTTTCCTCAGGGCCATTCGTGACGAATCAGGGCGGGTATTATACACATTCTGGTGGTGCAAGCATTGGGAGGTTCCAGAAAAAAGACATGGCAGTGTAAATAAGTTGGATAAAAGCAGGCCAGCCTATTGTTTCAGGGTGCGACGCTCAACCAAACGGTATTTAAACTGCGGATCATCGAGTTTCCTTATCTCCACTATGCCTTGTTCCGGATCCACTAAAAGTTGTTTACCCGAAGTAGTAATGAGCCACCCAGCAGCGCTTCGTTCAACCTGTCCGCCTTCCCAGCGTAAGCCCTGGATGAGTTTCCGTGGTAGGACCAATTCTTCACCAACTAAATCCAACCAGGTACAACGCCGCAGGAATTGGGGATAGGTTTTATAATCGGGTCTAATGGCGATAAAGTTCGGGGAGCCGATCAAATACCAGGCGAAATCTGTACCGCATACGATTAACGGTTGACCCCATTCATCGGTAGTGAACACCAAAGTCTCTCTTTGTTTCCACCACCGACTCTGGATTTCGTAGGTCAGTTGCTCATTTTCTCTGCCAAACAAGCTCCAGGTAACTGCGCTATCCAGGACCACCGCAGCTACCCGTTCATCTTTGCGCGGGTTGTAACCCAGTTTTATAGAACCGTTGACCTTACTCTCAAAAAAGACCGCCGGTAAGGAAGGGGCTCCCGGATAGGCACCCCGCTGCAATTGGAAATGGATATGGGGTACGGGGGATCGCCCGGAATTGCCGCAGTAGCCGATAATTTCTCCCCTCTTTACCGCCTGACCTATCTGAACCGTAATCCCACCCTGGCGGAAATGGCTCAACTCCGAATATTCCCCGTTTCCGTGGTCCAGGATCACGTAATTCCCCCAGCCGTGTTCGATTTCCGCCTGCCGTGGTGGGTTATCCGGTAAACTAGCTTCAACCGCCACCACCCGGCCCGGAGCCGGTGCCAGCACTGGCAGTCCAAAGGCATAGTAATCTTCCAATCGCAACCCGAATCCATGGGTTTGGTTTCCGGCCGCATCGCGAACGATAAAATCCCAGGCGAAACGCCACGGTCCTTTATGAGTCCATTCCCCATCGTTACCCTGTAGAACAACCCATTCTCCCACAAAAGGCAGGGTCAAAACTGTTTTTGAACGTTGCTCCTGGTACCGTTTGAACCAGCGCAGGTTTGCTTCCGGACTCCGGATCAGGTATAGGGGTACCACAGTCAGGCGCTTCTGGGGTAAAAAATCAGGGATGGTCTTGAGAGGTATTAGCAGTAGGATAGTAACCATATTGAAAGCAAACACCAGGGTTGGCAAAGCCGGATGGCCTGGAGAAGCCCATCTTTGCATCATTTCCGCGGTGGCTTGATCCACCAGGCCCACCAGAATCACTGCCAGTGTAGTAAGTAGAAACGTATGCCGATTATGAACCACGAAAAAGCCCCCGAAAGCCAGCGCCGTCAGCACGCTATTCAGACCGTGGTAACCTTCCACCGAGCCGTGAAGAAAAGCATAGGTTGCCATTCCCACCAGGCCGCCGTACAAAGCATACAAAGCCGATATGCGGCTGTACAAAAGTAAGGCGGTAAAAACCAGCACCCCCGAAAAGAGATTCTCTTGAAACAGGATATTGCCGAACATCTTAATGGCCTGGAAAATTTCCAAAGGCAGAAAATCAAATAGTTGCAAATCCAGTTTCCGCAGCCAAGGCCAGGCAGGTAAGTCGATCCCATTTTGATGTTGCATTCCCAGGACCAGCAGTATCAGCCAAATAACCACCATGAAGGGGATACTAAGGAGTGGCAAATCATACTTGGATAGAATTCTACCGAAAACCACGCTCAGTATACCGGCCATGGCCGCCCCAATTAGCAGGAAAACCCCGGTTTGCCAGTGCCAGGGGGCATACATACCCAGCGCTAGACCAATTAGAATCCCGCTCACTCCGTATACTCCCGCTGCGAGCACTTCTTTGGAAGCATGCAGCCAACGAGCTGTGAGAGTGGCGATCGCACATCCCGCCACCCCCATAAGTCCCACCACCGGGTGGAAAAAGGTAGCCCCCAGGATTAATGTTGCCGGTATGGGATGAGCCGCAAAGGCCAGAACTCCGTAAGAGCGAAGCAAGCTCTTGAAAAGTTGTTCGGCCTTGCGATAGGCCATATTCAGGAGGAGGAAGTAGTTAACCTGTAGGCAGCTGGAAGTTGCTCCGGTTCCTGAACATACTCCCGGGTTTCAGCCTGCCTTATTACATGGATATCACCTTCATCCAGAGCAATTACCGTTGGTCGCAAATAGATAAATTGCCAGCTCTGGCTCAAATTGTAGGCTCCCACGTGGGGTATCACCAGCAAATCGCCTCGACGCACGGGCGGAATGGAAGCGTTCATCTGTAGCACATCGATGTTCATACACAACCCACCATATACAATGGTATCCTCCAACATCCGCCCCGCATCCTGGGCTGTTTGGAACTGGTAACGGTACCATTGTACAGAAGAGAGGATATTCATCCCCGCGTCCAGCACAATGCCTCTTTGGCCGGTGGGAAGACGTTTCTGGGCTACCACCTGGGCTATGAGATAGAAAGGCTCATCCACCAGGGAGCGTCCGGGTTCGATAAAGAGCATAGGGGCTTCCTGAGCGGGAAAGGGCCCCCGCAGAAGTACCGAGCAGATGGCCTCAGCGTACTGGTCAAAAGTGGGACAGGTTTGTTCGGCGGGCAAATAGGCAGTGTGCAGGGTGTTGTGGGAGGCATATCCGCCACCCAAATCCCAATATTGCAAGGTGACATCTAGCTCCTGCTTGATATACCGGTAGAAGTCCACCAGCCCTTGGGCCGCCCGGGAGTAAATCCGCACATCATCCACATAGGTGCCAATATGAATGTGCAACCCCACCACTTCCAGCTTACCGCCGGTCTGAGCTCTTTTTACCGCATCAAAGGCCTGTCCTGATTCCAGATTGAAACCGAACTTGTACCACGGCGGATCATTTAGATCCATATTGATCCTGATTCCCACCGGTAATTTCCGGCCCATTTCAGCAGCAATTTCTTCCACTACCTGCATTTCATCATAATTATCCAGATTTACCAGCGCACCCTCCTCGAAGGCACGACGCAGTTCTTCCCGAGTCTTGTATGGGCCGTTGAAAATGATATGCCCGCCGGGAACACCTAAATCACGGGCGATGTCATATTCGAAACCGCTTACCACTTCAGCCCATGCACCTTCCTGGTGCAGAATTGCGCAGACCCCTTTGAGATAATTCGTTTTGTAAGAATAAGCGATTTGGAAACGGGGATAACGGGTACGGAAGGCCCGGTCGAGATCCCGGTAACGCTGCCGTAATTCCGGCACCACCAGGACAAACAAAGGAGAACCGTATTTTTCAGCTAGCTCTTTAACTTCAAAACCCGCGATGCGGTTAAGTGGAACCGTAGCGGGCAGACGTCCGAATTTGTTTAGTACGCCCACACTATGGCGAATAATCGTTGGTTTGGAATATGGTTTTTTTGGCATAAGACTTATCCCGTAATTTTATCAGGACCATTCTGAGGTCCGGTTGGGGTTTGCTTGTAATGCAACTCACCTAGAACCGTAAGACTTTCTACGTATTCCAGGGGACAGACTAGATCTACCGCGTGTCTTACAAAGGTGACTCCCGATTCCGCCGGTGGTAAAGGTTCCACTTTATGCCCCAGGGCCAGTTCTACGACCAGCCGCGGCAAATTCTGTTTCGCACCGGCGCTTAAAAAAATCCAGGCGGGGAAACGAGGATTAATTTCCATCAGTTGCCAGGCGCCTGTGCGTTCTTCCCTGATGATCTCCAGTTCGCAAGGCCCGCTCCACTTCAGATCCCGCAAGACCTTGCGAGCGAAATCCAACAGATCCTCGTTGTACAGGGTAACTGCCGACCAGGCTTTACCCTTATCGGTAAGAGCGGTTTTGCGGATGGGAACCGCCCCCACCAGTTGACCAGCCCCGTCGGTAACCGCGCAAACATCATATTCATCACCGGTCAACATAGCCTGGACAATTACTGGCAGACCCCATTTGGCCTGGAGCTGGAGAAAATGGAAGCGGGCTTCAGCCAGGCTGTGGCATTTATACGCTTCGTAAAAAACACCCTTCACCATCAGAGGCAAACCAACTTCCTCCACGGCCTCTTCCAGCCGGGCCGGGTCGCGCAATACAATGGTTTTAGGGGTTGGAATTTGATGCTGTTCGCAGAATTCGGGTAATTCGGCTTTAGTACTGAGAGAGACACTTTTCTCGTCCGGTAAAAACAGTCGGATTCCAGCTTCTTCCAGCCGGGGTTGCAGTTTCTGAAACAGAGCCAGTTCGCTATCCAGCGTTGGGATTAAAACGTCAATTTGCTCCCGATCATGGATGTACCTCAACCGCTCGAATACGCGTTCGGGCCCCTGGTTGGGATATGGAATCAGATACGCGCTGTCAAGCAACGCTTCATCGTAAATGCCTGTGTCATAAACATTATAGCCCAAACCGATGATCTGACCATCCCAACCGTCGGGATAGCGGAGACAGCGGATCACCCCTACCCCTGGTGCGGGGTTATCGGCGGCATGCAACCCCGTAACGGCGACATTAACTCCCATCAGTCGACCAGCCCGAATTCTTTAAGTTGGCGGAAAAAATCATCTAGATCTTTGCGAGCCGTTTCTTCATCAATTTCAAACTCTTCCAGCATTGCCGCTAGGATTTCGGGACCCGATTGACCATCCTGGAGCGATTTAAAAATGAACTGCCCCGTGGGATTAAGGGTGTAGGTCAATCCCGTGGCGTGGTCGAATAAAAATCCGCTGTCACTCAAAGTAAATTTTGATTTTAGTAAGGTACTCATAACGGTTAACTCCGATTGAAACTATTTATTTATATCCAGTTAAACGAGTCAATAGGCCCGATTTGTAAACTAAAAGCTCTTCCAAATGAAAACCGAATTTTTTGCACCAATAATCATAATCCCGGGTGCAATCAACTTTATCCACTTTCTTGCCCCAAACGGCAACTTCAAAGCTTCCACCCAGTAAAGAATTATCGACGGTAATCTCCTGGCTGAATCGTCCTTTTGTCAAGGTCACGTAGCTATGCCGACCACCGGTTATGGGATCGACCACCCCATAAGGATAAAGCGAAATACCCAACCAGGCGTTGGAGACAAACACTTGCCCCGTGATATTTATTTTTTCAGGCCAACCGGTATCGGCGTTGACCACAATTTCCACCTTCATCTCAGCTTTTTTTTCTTGGGCAGAAACTGCCGCAGTCGCTAAAAGCCAGATTAACCCCCCATATGCAATCCAGCGCATATCTACTTCCTTATTTCAATATCGAATTGCTAACCCAGCCACCAGGTATCGAACCTTGAATGATTCCGGTGTGCCGGTCAGGACTGTCGTGTATGCTCGCTGAGCGTAACTGCCGATGAGGGTAAAATGGGGTGAAACCCGATACCATCCCTCGAAAACAAAGGTATCGTTGATCTCATCCCAATTGTTGTCTAGGATGAGAGTAAAAGGATCTAATTGAAAGCGGCTGGTGCCCCCGCTATATGCGGCCGTCAATCCGCTTTTATCAGGAAAAGTGTATGTCCAGCTTACCAACCAGCGGTTATACCTCTGGGAGCCCAGTTTCTGGAGAACAGTTCCCACATGGAAAACATGACCCTCCACCTGCCGGGAAAGAATTAGATCCCATTGCCGTACTGCCGTGTTGAATCGGCTGGCGGAACCATATATGGCGGTGGCAGCCTGGAAATCGGAATAGGTATATGCCAATGCATAGCCAAACCAGGGCCAATCTCCCTCTATCTGCCCGCTCCAGAACCAACTTTTGCCGCCGATGCTGTCCACCACCCGGGCCATGGTGGCTCCCAAACGTAATTGGGGTTTAATCCAGAAAACGCTGCGGGCCACTGTATTGTACTGCTGGTAAACATAACTGCTGTCCTTGATCGTTATTTCTTCATACCCCAGCGTGAAACCATCCTTTAGTCGCCGATCCATGGAGAAATATCCAGCCTGGGATACGTACTTGCGACCATCGGTGTAATTCCCCTGGGTAAAATAAGTACTGACTCCCACATTCCAGGGATACAGGGAAAGCCAGGAAAACAGTAACGAAAGAATCATTTCACTAACACCATGGGTCTGGTTTTTATTCCATCCTGGGTTATCAAACGCCAGTAATAGATCCCGGACGCCAGCAGATGTCCCCGCATATCACGTCCATCCCAGGTAAACCGATAGCGCCCCGGCGCTAAGACACCATTTACCAGTTCATTTACTTCTCTACCCTGCAAATCCACCACCACCAAGCGAACGAGTTCGCGGCTCGATAGTTCCAGCGGAATAATGGTGTAAGGGTTAAAAGGATTAGGATAAGACAGTCCCAACTTGACCAGCTGGGGTACCGGGGGCCGTACCGATTGTGTTGTTGAATTGCCACCACCGTAACGGTAAGCTCTCAAAGTTGAAGTTGTATCGGACAGCTGGTAGATATTTACCAAAATCTCCAGTAGCCCGTCCCCTTCCAGATCGCCTAAATAGGGTCCCAACAGGGTCCCGGACAGGGTATCACTGGTCCATTCTTCTACCCCATTGCTCCCATCTAAAATGTGCAATAAACTCACGAAGCTGGAATCGCTAATACGATACTGGGTGGTGCCAAAAACCACTTCCTGCGTTCCGTCTTGATCCAGATCCCCTGCGTCCAGGAAGGTGACATAACCATGGTATTCTGGGCTCGTCCAAATGGTATTATTACTTAATACCGGTTTGGCCATTACGGAGGTCGTTACCGTATCGATAATATTGCTCTGAATAAAAATTGCAGTGCGGCTGGAATCATCGGTCAATGAATAAAGATCCCATAGTAACAATTCATCGTAATCCGGAGCATACACGTACCAGAGAAGCTGATAACTGTTGGCCCCATCATAAGCGGTCACCGTATTCCACCAGAATTTAGTGATCTCCGGTGTTCCATCTGAATTGAGATCGAAATAGAGCGAACCGCTCTCGTAATAATCCTGTGCCACTTCCCAGGCAACCTGGTACTGGGCCGGAAGTCTGACAAACATCACCAAAAGCCATATCACAAATAGCTTTTTCATTTAATCAGCAGTGTCCTTCGTATTGAGTTTGTTGATCTCAGGTGGCCCCTCCATTTCCAGCTCGGTTGTGGTAGAGCAGGACTACTCACCAAGAAACCTGCTGAACCTATTCTTGGGGTATATGGATCGAACTCTATCCATTAATTTCATCTATCCCCCGGCAATTAAATTGATTGCCTGTGATACCATGAATAGAAGGCCATACACGTCTTTTGGGGGTTATTCTCTTCATAGAGAAAGTTAAGCTAATCCATTCATAAATTGCTTAAAAATAAATCAATTTTTTGTAACGTGGTTGGAGTGGGAAACGGCGATGATAGTAGCCCGGCACCCTGGATAGAATCTTTGTCCATACCGAGTAAATATAAACCTCTGCTGGTTATTATGTCTGTTGGGGTTTGATCCGCTCCATAAGACTGTAGACCAATGGTACGATATAAAGTGTTAAAAGAGTCGCTATTAAAAGACCTCCTATAACCGTAATTGCCATGGGGATGCGCATTTCCGCCCCCTCTGAATGGGACAAAGCCATGGGTAACATCCCGAAAATGGTGGTCAAAGCAGTGATTAACACCGGTCGCAGGCGGGTAGCCGACCCTTCGATTACCGCTTTCCAGGCCGCCTTGCCCTGCTGCCGTAACTGATTCACATAATCAATAAGCACAATTCCATTATTCACCACGATTCCCGTGAGCATTATGAAACCCATGAAAGTGGGCAAGCTGATGTTCTGGCCCGTAATCAGAAAAGCCAACACAACCCCAATAAAAGCTAAAGGAACGGTGAACATTATTATAAAAGGGTGTAGCAAAGACTCGAATTGAGCGGCCATGACCATGTAAACCAACAATACCGCCAGGAGAAGTGCTTCACCTAGGGTTTTGAAAGTGCTTATCATATCATCATAATCACCGCCGAAATCTATGAAATAACCCTCGGGCAAATGGGCTTCCAGGGGCTGTAAACGCTCTTTAATGTCTTTTACTGCGCCACCCAGGTCTCGCCCTACCAGATTGGCGCTGATTATGATCCCCCGGGTTTGATTCTCATGCTTGATATTTACTGGTCCCCGACTTTCCACGATGTGGGCTACACTCATCAGTGGAACTTGCGCCCCTGTAGGTGTAGAGATCTTAATCATCTTAACGGCTCGCAGCGTCTTGCGATCAGCTCCGCGAAGCTTTACCCGAACGTCCGTTTCCTCCCCGGCGAAACGGTAGCGGGTAGCAATTTTCCCCAGGGTAGCGGCCTGAATGGTGTTGGCCACTTGAGCCGTACTTAGGCCCAGCCGACTGATTTTATCCCGATCCAGCAGGATGTGATACTCGGGCTTTGCTTCCTCATATGAAGATTTGATATCCCGCAGACCGGGTATGTCCTCAATCTGTTTCATAACCATAGAACTGATCTGTTTCAAAACTTTGAAATCGCGGCCCAGAATCTTGATTTGAATTGGTGCCTGTCCACCACTCAAGCTACTGAAATCCACCGCCTGCACTTTTACACCCGCCATAACCGGGATTTCATGCCGCAGTTCTTCCACAATTTCGGCGGTAGTCTTGTCACGCTCACTCTTAAGGGCCATGCGGCACATGAGGACCGCTTCGTGTGAACCGGAGGGACCAAAACCTCCCGCTGCGGCATTGCGATTCTTTTCGTCCACCCCAATGGTGGTAATCACCGTCTCCACGTTGGGATCTTTGATGAGCAAGTCTTCTATGCGCCGGGCAGCGGCGTCAGTCTCCTCCAAGGCAGTCCCTGTGGGTAGGATCACCTTCAGCATCATCATACTGCGGTCCATATCCGGCATAAATTCGGTTCCTACCAAAGGGATCATCGCCAGAGAAAGAAGGAAGGCAATTGCGGCCCCGCCTAAAACTGTTTTTCGGTGGTGTAAGGCCCATTCCAGAGAGCGTTGATAACGTTCTTTGAATCGCACAAAGTAATTTTCCCCCGCGGCCCGGGCGTAATCCTGACTCCGAGAGCGTTTTTTGAAAAATACCGATGCCACCATTGGCACCAACGTTAGGGACACAATGAGCGAAGCTAAGATGGCCGAAGAAATGGAAAGGGACAATCCACGCGCCAACTGACCGGCAATGCCGCTACCCAAAGACATGGGCAAAAAGACGGCCAGGGTGGTAAAAGTGGAGGCAGTGATGGCCATTCCCACTTCTGAAGCGCCGATACGCGCCGCATCACGCCGACGTTTGCCTTCCTCCAGATGGCGGAATACGTTCTCAATCACCACGATGGCATTGTCCACCAGCATCCCGATTCCCAGAGCCAACCCACCCAGGGTCAGCAAATTGAGCGTGTAACCTGCCAGTCGCAGCGGTATTAGAGTGGCAATAATGGAAACGGGAATTGCCAAACCGATGGTGAGCGTGGGGCGGATGTTGCGTAAAAACAGGTAAATCAATAGCATTGCCAAAAACGCACCTAAAAGACCAGCCTGAGTGGTACGCTGAATCATAAGTCGGATAATACGGGATTGGTCCATACCGATGTAGAAATGGATATCCTCAGGCAGATTTTTCTCCAGGCGCTGAATTTCCTTTTTCACCCTTTCCGCCACCCGGACGGTATTAGCGCCGGATTGTTTGTTTACAAAAAGCACCACGCCTTTATGTCCTTGAGTACGGGCCAGAACCTGCTGCTCTTGTATCGTATCCAGCACTGAAGCCACCTGACGCAACAGAATGGGTTGTCCCTGCCGACCTAACCCCACGACCAGATTACGAATCTCCTCCAGGCTCTTGAATTCGGCGCGGGTGCGCAGCAAATAGGATTTGTGCTCACGAGTCAGGCGCCCAGCGGGTAGGTTCAGATTCTCAAAGCGCAGTACCTGCACCAGCCGGTTGATATCCAGCCCCGAAGATTCCAGCGCGTTACGGTCCACATTAATGAGAATCTCTCGGTTTTCGGGCGACTGAACCATCACGGAGGCTACGCCCTCCAGTCTCTCCAGCCGGTACACCACATTGTCTTCAAGAAACTTCTTTAGATCCCGGGGGCGCCGTCGATCGCTGGTAACCCCGTAAAACAAAATGGGGAATTGAGAAATATCGAACTTCACCACTAAAGGCGTTTCGATCTCTTCAGGGAAAATGTCCTTAAAGGTGGCTAGGCGATCCCGCAAGTCCTGCGCCGCAAAATCCAGGTTGGTACCCGATTCGAATTCCACCATGACGATGGAAAGCCCCTCCATGGTTTGGGAGGTGACTTTCTTAACCCCGGTGACCGAAGCTACGGTCTGCTCCACCGGCTTGGTGACCGTACTTTCAATATCTTCGGGTGAGGCACCACTATAAGCCGTGATTATGGAAATAGTAGGGAACTCAATATCGGGGAACATATCCAGTCCCAGTCCCTGATAAGCAATAAAACCGCTGACGATGACAATCAGAGTGAACATGGTCACCGTAACGCGGCGTTTGACGGAAAACTCAGGAAGTTTCATTATGCCTCCAGCAATGGGAAATCTTCACCTTATGACCTATTTATTGGGCAAAGACTGAGGTGCTCAAGGAATCGGGCACTAGCTTTACCGGAGCTCCTTCAGTGAGCAGATAATTACCCTTTACGATTACCGTGTCCCCTTCTCGGAGTCCGGACCGGATTTCTATCTGCCGTTCGGTAATCAGTCCCGGCTGAATTTCCACCAGGCGGGCCAGACCGTTGCGGTATACGAATACCTGCCGCTCATTAAGTACCGCCTCCCGGGGTAAAACCAGCGTGGCGGGGATGGTCTTTACCATAATTCCCACTTCACCGAATACGCCCGAGGTCAGCTTTCCATGGAAATTGGGGAAAATCACCTCCACGGAAAAAGTCTTGCTCAGGGGGTCCGCGGCTTGATTAACCGTAGTTACCCTACCTTCGGTTGAAACCAGTTGCCCATTAAGGCTCAAAATTGCCCTCTGCCCTTTTCGGATCGCCCCTATTTCCTGCTGGGGGACATACAGTTCCACTTTTATCTGGGATAGATCTTGCAACACGTATAAGGGCGCTCGGGCCGCGGCGGGATTGATTAAATCACCCTCCTCAAGGTTTTTCTGGGTGATGATCCCGTTGAAAGGCGCTGTGAGATAAGTTTTTTGCAGTTGTACTTCCAGTAGCGCTACCGCCGCCTGAGCCTGCTGCAACTGGGCTTTGGCGGCATCGAAACCCAGCCGGGCCTTGTCGTATTGCTGCTGGGACACAGCTTGATTTTTCAACAGAGTCTTGAGGCGTTTCAGGGTGGTTTCCGCATCGCGGTAAGCCGCTTGAGCCGAAGCCAAACCGGCCCGGGCTTGCTGCAGTTGAAGATTCAGCGTGGTGTTCTCCATAATGGCCAGGGTATCCCCAGCTTGGACCGAATCACCGACATCTACTTTCAAGGCCGCAATCTTGCCCGGCATTTCTGGTAGAATGCGTACCTGCCGAATGGGTTCGAGAGTGCCGCCGTAAGTAAAGTAGCGTACCATCTCCTGCCTTTGTAATACCTGAACCATCACCGGCGCCTTTTCTAAAAGCAATCGGGTCCCGGCTTCTTTTTTGGGAGCAGTGCGTTGGCAAGCTGCGATGACCAACACAGAAGCAGTAAATATGGCAACTGACTTCGCTTTCATAACCGATTTCCTTCCGTTAAGAAATAACTTCTCAAATCCCGCCCCACCGCTTTGATGATGGAGAGATGGGCCAGCTCGTAGGTGAACAAGGCTTGCACCCGATTAGCTTTAGCGGTGGTGAGATTTACCTGGGCTTGTTGAACCTGCAGGCTGGTGATGGTGCCTTCCTGGAACTGGACCCGGGCCAGTTGATAAGCTTCCATCGCCTGTTCCACCGTTTTTTCCTGGGAAACCAGAGTTTTGTGAGCTTCTTCTAGTTGCTGGTAGGCCTGTTCCACCTCCAGTTTTATCTGATCTTCCAAACTCTTACGACTCCATTCCAACTGCCGGTAGCGAGCCCTTGTCTGACGCAACTTGGTGAAGGTCTGCCCGCCACTGAACAGATTAAAGCGTAAGCCCACGGCAATCTGGTAGCTGTCATCCCATTTGGAATAGGGATCAGGGGCATTACCGAACTTGGAGTAGCTGGCCTGCAAAGCCAAAGAGGGTAAAAAGTCGGCTCGCACCAGCGCCATTTGGGCTTTTACCATGTCGCTGGCCAATTCCAGGCGTTTGAGTTCCGGTCGTCTTTGGAGGGCCTCCCGCTTCAGAGCCGCGAGGTCATAATGATAAGGTCGGAAAACAAGGGTATCGGTTATTTCCAGCTGAACCGTATCGGGCAGAGCCAGGAGCGTGCGCAGGGTGGTCAAGGACATCCGTACCCGGTGTTCAGCTTGAATTTTCCGGGGCAACAGATTGGCCCGCTGTACTTCAGCCTGTAAAACCTCAAAACGGGAACTCATTCCCTGACGATTCAATTGCTGGGCCGTCAGGTAGAATTCGCTGGCGTTGGCATAGGCCTCCTCAGCCACCTGCAGAAAAGCTTGCGCCACCAGAACTCCGAGGTAGCTCTGGACCACCCGATATATGAATTCATTCTCCTGTAATTTTCGCTGCAAGCTGGTGCTGGCCAGATTCAACTTCGCCAGTTTCTGACCGTAGTACAACTTGCCGCCGGTGAATAGCGGTTGGGTGAAAGTGTAGTCGAGCTGATAATCATAGGTGAAATCCAGCTTGGTGGAGATGGTTTTGGTGGGATCCAAAAAGCTGGGCATGGTAATGGTGCGCAGCTTCTCATCGGTTATCCGGCTACCCTGGAGATTGATCTGGGGCAGAAAATTAGCACGGGCTTGTTTCACCCCCCAGCGGGCCTCTTCCACCTGGGCGTTGGCTTGTTTTAACATCGGGTTGCGTTCCAGGGCCATCCGCACCGTGGTGGTTAAATCCAACCGCCAGGGGGAAGCAGCCAACGGCAAGGCTGTCACTAGCAATACGATCACTGAAATCAGCTTTCTCATTTGATGATTCCTCCCCCGCTCAAGGCATTCAGCCCCGCTTGGAACAGTTGAATTATACCCTCGGCCTGATCCATCAGATCGCCGGTGGCGCCGTTTAGCAACCAATAGACCGTATGGGTACTGACGGCGCCCAATAGGGATAGACTCAAGGTCTGGGGCGTGATGGCCGAAGGATTGGGATTGGGGAAATAGGGTTCCAGAGCCTGGCGCACCAGGTCAATGAGGGCCTGCTGCTTCTGTAGAAATACCTGGCGGTGTTTGCCTTCGAAGGTACGCCCCACCTTGGCCCTTTCCGACACCACCAATCGGAAAAAGCGGTGGTTGCGCTGAATGAATTGGAGCTGGGTGTGAACAATCTCCCGCAGGGTACTGGGCATATCATGGGCTCGCTGAATCCGCTCCTGGAGTAGTTGTCTTTCCGTATCCATTTTTTCCGCCAGGAGGGAGAAAAACAGGTCCTGTTTGTTATTGAAGTAGAGGTATAAAGTCCCTTTGCTGAGATCGGCGGCGGCGGCCACCGCATCCATGGTGGCGGCGTGATAGCCTTCTTTAGCGAAGACCTTTTCCGCCGCGCGCAGAATGCTCGCCCGGCGCCGGGCTTTTTCTTTCTCTTTGCGTTCTTCGATCGTCATAAGCTTACTCCTTCCAACCGGCTGGTAATTAACTGACTAGTCAGTCAGATGCAAATGTTTTTTGCTGGTGTTATAATAGGCTAAGACAACCGATTGCGGACCGGAGAACCAGGAACTTTGGAGTGCGGTCTCGACCGGTCAGGGCCACTTTATCTCAAGCCCTTTCGAAGCCCGTTAATTTTGCACGCTTCTGCGTCCTCTGCAGTAGTAAATGAAAATTTTCTCGCAAAGTGCGCAAAGTCCGCTAAGACTATTTCAAAGCACAAGGTTTTCTTGGTGTTCTCTGTGTCTTGGTGAGAGCACCTTCCAGGTTGACAGTCATAATCCCTATCGCTAAAAATTCAATAGCGCCGGATACATTGGCTTAAATGAACCTTGGCGCACTTAGCGGCCTTTGCGAGAACCATTACAATCCACAACGACCAGTCGCGAGCAGCCCCATTTCAAGCGGGGTGTGACGCTTAACCCCGCCCCCGACGTCAACTTTTTTAAAAAAAGAATCAATTAATCTTGGAAAGTAAAAAGGGAGAAGTCCCCGGCAGGAAGCTACCACCCCGCCTTACGGAAATCCTTGAACTCCAGCGTTCGTCCGGAGAACAACAGCTCCTGCGTGACGCTGGTAAAAGCCAGCGCGTGACGGCGCAGGGATTCGTCACCCGGTGAGCATTCAACCAGCTGCGGGGAGATGTGGGCGTAATCCCAGCAGGTGTAATCCCCAGTGGCCAGATTGAGTTCCACCCCTCTCCCATCCTCGATCCAGCCCAGCAAACCATTGTCGAAGTAATCTGCGAAGAAAAGGGTGTCACTGAACAGCGACTTGCCGGTGAAAGCCGGCGCCCAGCGGCGATAATCGCCCGTAATCAGATCCAACACCGTGGGGGCCACATCCCGCTGGGATAAAATTACCTCCCACTTACGGGGCGGCTGATGGGGCACTTTCAGGGCAAAGGGGACGAAATATTTCTCAAAGGCAGTGCCATTCACGGGTCCACAATGATCCGCCAGCACCACCAGGACCGTATTGGGGAAACGCGCTGAGACCGTTTGGATAAACTCACCGAAAGCCTTATCCGCCAGATACAAAGTATTCAGAAAGTTGTTCAACTTTTTGTCCGGACTGAATTCCCGCGTGATGAGTTCCGGGGGCAGGCGCACATCATGGGTGGTCAAAGTATTAATCGCCACCACGAAAGGCGTGGGCAGCTCCCCCATCTTCCCTAACGCGAAAGCGTATAAATCCTCATCGTACACCCCCCAGTAGTGCAACCCGTGGGGCCGCTCTTGGATGTCGCCCAGAGAATAGAGTTTCTGGAACCCTAATAGTTTAGAGAAATTGCCGGTACCGCCGGTGGCGGGCGGAGCTCCCATGAAGAAAACCGAGGTGTAGCCCAGGCGGTTAAGAACCTTGATCAGGCTGGGATATTCATTGAACTGGAGTGACGTTTTAGAAATGGTGCCGCCCAGGGGATTGGGCTGAGACGCCAGGGCGGCGAACAGGCCCTCCACCGTGCGATGCCCGCCGGCCAGCATCCCCCGGGGACGCCAGGTTCCCTTGAGCCAGGCATCGAAATTGGGCGTCACCTCCTGGGAATAGCCGTAACTGTGCAGATATTTAGCCGACCAACTTTCCAGAAAAACGAACACCAGGTTGTAGCGCTTGGGAGTAAAGGGTACCAGCTTGCCCGGGGGATAAAGCTCCCTTACTGCCTGTTGGACCTGAGTGGAATCAATCTCCGGTAACGGCCGCGGTTCGGGTTTTTTACGATTGTGGGCCCAATAGTAAGCCATGGAGTAAAAGCCATTCAGGGCCAGCACGGTGCCATCCCGGCTGCCGATGGCCGAAGCCTGGTAGGGACTCAGCGGCATTTGGCCCCAGCCGCCCCTGAGAAACAGCACCGTGAGAACCATCAACAATAGCTGACTGGGCAGATAACTCCAGGTGAAGGGAACCACCAACAAACGGGGCGAGTTGAAGCGCCGATTCCAATGCACCAGTACCAGGACCAGTATCACTCCCAGGAGCAATAGACTACCGTACAACCCCCAGGCGTTACGCACCAGGCGCAGAAAATCGGCTGCCAGGTCGTTGATTTCGTAAGTGACGTGCCGGCCGGTCTCCGCGTAGTACATGGCATCGGCCAGGTTGGTCAGGAGCACCGCACTATGGAAGAAAACGGTAGTCCCTAACAACCATTCCCGCTGCAGCGCTCCGATAGTCACCACCAAAGCCAAACCTGCAGCCACGGCTAAATCATACCGATATCCCCAAAAAATGGCTTCAAATTGCTGTATGCGCGAGATGGTCTGGAAAGAGTCGGAATTGATCCACCAGAACAGGAACTTGGAAGCCAGGATGAGTAAGTACAGTTCTCCCAGCACTAAAAAGTAGTCCCAGAGGAGCTTGATGGGGGTGGAACGATTTGTGGGCGGGGAGAGTAGTGGGCTCAAATGTTCAATTCAAACCAAACTAAGACCATTTCAGCGACGTAGACTCACAAAGCTTCCAGTGCGGCCAGCACCGCGGCTCTCAATTCCGCGCCCCAGGTGGCAATCAGCAGTACCGCTCCGGCCAGCAAGAAACTCAACAGCACCGGCAACCAACCGGCCCGGGCCCATTGCTTTTTCTCCAGCCAGGCCCAGCCCCGGAGAAAGGTGACGCCGATGACAATCCAGGCCAGCAGATTCCCACTGGTGGTGTGACGCTCCAACGCACCCGATACCGCTGGCAACAGGGCTTCCTGCGATTGAAGAGCCGTTTCAGCAGCCTGGCCGCTCACTGCCGCGGCCAGAATGCCCACCGAGCCCAGAATCCACAAACCATAGGCCAGTTGCTGCCAACGGTCCTGCTTCCGGACGGCGCCATACAGTTCCAGCCAGGGCGCCAGTAACAGAAAGGCGATGGGAAAATGCACGAAAAAGGGGTGTAGCGTATCCATAGGTTGTATTATTCCTCGATTATGGTCTAAAGGCAAGACGGAAAGTTTGTAATACCTGACGGTCGCTTTCTCGTTGAAGAAAAGCCACCACATGAAAGCGTGTACGTGGAGCGGAACTGTTAAACTCTAGATGGAACTCAGTGACCAGCGAATCAGCCGTTACGCTGGCGTAAGATCTTTCTTCCAGGTCCCGCATAACTTGATGATGGATGGTTTCGCCGTTGCCGCCGTCATATTCCACGCTGTCCTCTGTCACCACCGCTCGGATAGTGAAGTCATCCGGCCAGGTTACCTCGGGACTACGCTTGATACACAATTCCGCCCGCAAGGAATCAACGCCCATTAGTTCCCATCCACCGTGGTCCAGGTAGAAATCGGCCCCGATCTGAGACTCACTACTCACGGCGTGGCCCCAGCCGGGATCATACTCGCCGCTCTGCAGATTACCGTCCACCAGCAAGGAAGGAGTCTGCACGATCTGGTAGTACATAATACGCTGATAACTGTCCCGGGTGTTGACCAGATACATGGGATCGTTGGGATCGGGCCAGTTGGTGTGATAGCGAATCAAAGCCAGATGCGGTTCAACTTCCGCCAGGGAATCCAGGTAAAACCCCGCTGGTGCGCAGGGGATACAGCCGGCATTGGTGAAGACCTCCCCCAACACCAGGCGCCGCTCGCGCACCTCCAGCTCCAGGACCACCTGCCTCTTCTCCCCCTGGGGAAAATAGAAATAGAACCACCCCTGAAAGGTTCCCAGCCGCAGGGGTTTAAGAACCAACACATCCCTATGCCAGCTAAGTAGCTCCAGCGAGCCAATTAAGGAGGAGTCCATGATGACCGAATCGGGTTCCGCGGCATCGGGTGGGAGAGTAGTTGAAAGATACAGGGTGTCCACCTCCAGGCGGTAAAGCTGGAAGTTGAAGGGAGCGTAAACCTGGACGTCAATGGTCAAAGGGTAAGTGGCGTTTTCCGTCTGCAGCTCCAACAGCAAGCGGGTGGTGCCCTCCACCTTGGCTTCCAGGCGCAGGGAATCGGGGGCGGGGAAACTAACTTCTACTACGAAGGTATCACCTGAATCCCGCAACGTTACTCCGCTCAGGTTCTCACCAGGAGGTACGTAAGCGGTCAGCGGTAAGGTAATGGAAGTCCCCTGCCGTATCTGCCAGGAAGTTTGTACCGTGGGAGTGAATTGACTGGAGGTCCACAGCTCGCACTTTACCAGCAGCAGCACCAAAAGGGCGGTAGCTATAACCATTAATCGCGAACGCTGCCAGTGGGTTATCTCCCTACTCATCGCCGTAAACCTATCCCTCGTTTGGGATTATCCAACTTCCACCCCGCAGTGTCTGGAATAACCGAAACCAGCGCCGGGAACGCGTTCCAGCCACAGTGCCCAAGGACATACTCTCCTCACCAGCGCAATTCTCCATTAAGCCGCCAGCCGTCGAAGGGATTGAGCAGCCGGCATACTCCTCCCGTGCAGCGCACCCCGCCTTTCTCGCTACCGTAGGACAAACCCAGTCGCCACCGAGCTCCCCGATGCCAGGTCAACTCGCCGCTGAGCCACCGGTGGCGGGGCCGCCCCTCGGCGTCGCGAAAGCTGTTGTCTGAGGTGTAATCGTAAACCAGGGCGAAGGACCATTCCTGGCGCCAGTCCACGGAAACTATCTGGTGCCAGGACCGGAACTCGGTACGGTCGCTGGACTCCGCTCCGTACGGTTGGAACCAGCGACGGGCCAGTTGCAGTTCCGTAACGTTCCCCAGCACCCACACCGGACTAAGGTGCCAGGAGAGGTAGGCAGGAACCAGGGTGTAGTAGTTGGTGATTTCGGCGCTGACGGAGCCGCTGAGGACATTGCGGTTGTAGCCCGCCAGTAAACGGTATTGCAGGGCATCACTCAGCCATTCCAGTTCGGTGCTGGCTTCCAGGTAGGGGTTGTAGGCCGGGTGCAGCAGCGGCCACCAGCTACCGGCAAGACCAGAGGTCACCTGCGCCGTGTGGCGCCAATCGAAAAGCCCACTCACCACCGCCAGGTGGTTGCGCCAATGCCAGAAGGCACCCAGTTGCCGCTCCAGGCTTAATTCCAGCCCCACCTCTTCACCGTAATTGGTGGGATGGGTGACATTGGCCAGAAGCGAGATGTCCGGCTGCGATACGCCGGTGGGGCCGGCTTGCCAGGGGAAAGCTTTGTCGCTCTGCCGCAGCGGGTCTCGCAATTCTTCCGCGTCCTGGGGCCCCCAGCCGTACCGGTGGTAAGCAATGGCCGCCTCCCAATTGCCGGGAAACCATTCCCAGCGACCGTACAGCCCCGCGACTTCCCGCTCCGCCTTCCCCGGGAAAAACCACAGCACTCTACCACTGCCGGCATTAGTGGCGGTATCCTGAAGCACCACCCGAGCGTAGGGTGGTTGCAGGCGTTTCACACCGTAGCTTATTTCCAGGGAGGAATACCAATTCGCGCCGGACACATCCACGCTTACGCCTCCCCCCAGGAAGAACGCCTTCTGGGCCAGGGTATCGGGCACCAGACCTTGCCGCCAATCCAGCGTGTAGCTCCGGATGGGACTCTCGTAACGACTCCAGATGAGATAAGGCGCAACTCTGCCTAGGCCCCCGGCCAGGCTCCAGCCGTTCTCCAGGGCGGCCAGATCATAGCTTCCTTGCCCATCCGGCAGGCGGTAAGCGGAAGCGGGGGAATAAAACCTATAACTGGTTTTGCGCCCCACCAGCAAAGTGGCGTCCCACCGGTCGGAGGCGTGCCATTGCCAGCGCAGACCCACCGGCTGGTTATCGAAGTCCAGCACCCGTTCCTCGTATAGATTCAAGCCCACCCCCCGACCAAAAGTCTGGGCCAGATGTCCCAGGGTCAGGGAATACTGCTCGCCGTTGTAGGTCAATTGGAAACGACGCACACCGGTGAAGCTATAACCGAATTCTGGTGGGCGGCTCAACTCCAGCTCGGCGAACAACTGCCAGGCCCGCCAGGCGCTATTGAACCCCACGTAGTTCTCAAAATAGTTGTACTCCTGGTCCGCTTGTTCTCCCCTACCCCAGCGGAATTGATAAGTCAGCTCCGGGCGCCATTCAGCCCTGAGGGATGTTCCGGTCAATGTCAGCCAGCAAATCAAGCCGACAACGGCCAATCGTCTAAAGTCAAAGGAGCGCATTAGAGCTCTTTTTCTATTCTTCAGAATTAAATCCGGCAGTAAATCCGTTAAAATCAACGTATCGAAACGGTCCAACCAGCCCAGGGCAAATGTGGTTTACTTTTGCTCCTCGGCGGAAGTAGGTAAGCCCAGCAGTTTCCGGATTTCCCGCTCCATGGTCTGCTCATCCCCCGGAACATAGCCGCTATGTTCCCATACGATGGTCCCGGAGCTGTCAACCAGCACCGAATAGGGCACCAGTTGCAAGTGGAACCGAGAATTGAGGTTTTGGTCAGCGTCCCAGTAAACGGGATAAGCCACTCCCAGGTTCTTCAAAATCAGGCGCACCCGGGGCAAGGTACGGGCGTCGTCAATGGTAATGCCTACCACCTGGAAGCCGTAACGGGCGTATGTGGTGTCCAGACGGTACAGTTCCGGCATTTCCTTGCGGCAGGGCACACAGAAAGTGGCCCAGAAATTCACCAGGGTGGGTTTGCCCGCAAGGACGCGTTGCATGGGAATGCGGCGACCGTGGAGATCCGCCACCAGCACCCGGGGAAAGGTACGCGGGCCGGCCAGCAAACTGGAGACCAGCAGCAGTACCAGCAGTAGTCTCTGCTTCACGGCGCTACCACGAAGGTTAAAGACCGCACCAGGTCATTCTGACGCAGGCGCAACAGGTACGTTCCGGCGGCTAGTTGGGGCATGTCCAGCAGCAAGGCGGTCTTGCCCGCCTGAAACCAACGCCGCTGGGTAAACAGTTGTCGGCCCCGCAAATCGAAAACGGCGATGGTTCCTAGTCCCGCCGTGGGTATGTCCAGGCGCAGCAGCAAGGCACCGTTGGTGGGATTGGGGCCCCAGCCCAGCAGTTTAATGGCCGCCGGGCGGGCGGGTACGAATTTCACCGCCACCGGTTGGAAGTCCAGGCTGAATTCCGCGCTATCGGTTTCCATGGTGGTGGAATCAACCACAAATATTTGCCAATGTCCCGACCCAGCAATGGCGTTGGGATAAATATCCAGGCTAAAGAAGGCCGAATCACCGGGGTACATGGTGAAGGTGTATTCGTCCATGAAGGGGGGCAGGCAGAAGTTGACGCACATGGATACGGTCCACCCCTCCGGCTGCGCCAGGGTGTGGCGGATGGCCGTCAGGGTTAATGTGTCCGGACTCGTGTTCAGGATGGCCCCGGCCAGGATGTAGTGGTCTTCACTACCGCTCACCACGGTATCGTACTGGGCGAAAGTGAAGCGATTCGGCGTTTGGGCTAAAAGTGTTCCCCCCGCCAACCAGATCAGGTAAAGACTCTTAAGCCATAGACTTCTTTTATGAGGGCTTCGCGTCATTTTTATCCGCTTCCTTTTCTTTAGAGCCGGAAGGCCAGCCGAGGAGCGCTCCCAGGACAGCGCCGTACAGGGTGCTGCGCCAGGGATTGCTGGTGATGTAACAGGTACCCGTGCGGCAACCGATGAAATAGTAATACAAGTAGCCCGCGGCAGCTCCCAGCCCCACCGCCAGGCCCAGCAGCCAGAAACGGTTAAACTTGCTTTTAGATGGTTTCATAATGGCCCAAATATCTTTCCTTCAAGGGCTTCAGGCCACTGTTTTAGTATTGCGGTTGGTAACAGAATTGTTTCACGATAACCGCGGACTGCAGGAAGCAGGAAATTAATTCATTGTGGTTTGGTCTTTCCCAAATTATCGCCATAACCCTCTGATACATAGATACTTAGATACATAGCTACCTTGCACCTTATGTACCCTAGGTACCTGATGTACCCCATCT
>CAYXZO010000002.1:0-87962 GCA_964469505.1 uncultured Lentisphaeria bacterium
ACTGAAGGTGAAATCCATTTCGGGACCGCTGCCTTCCTTAGTGCCGTCCCCACCGGAACCTATATTCTCATCATTGTTCAGGACACGGGGACCGACGACACGGACCCCAGCGATGGTCGGCTGATATTGCATCTGAGCAATAGCAATCTCTCCGATGGCGGAGATCCAGGTTTTAATATTTCATCCTCAAATGACAACATTTGTTTGGTTAACGGTAACGGTGAACTCATCGATTTCGTGGCGGAAGGGACTACGGTGACCCCCTCCAGTTATTTAGGGACCAGCACCACCGTGACCTGGAATAATCCCCCTTCGGACTGGGCCTCTAATAACGGCATCTATTTTACTAATGACGCCGGCGGCGGTTTTAACAATGACGATTATGCCGTGGGCTGGAATAGAGTTACCGCCAGTGGATTCGGAAATCTTACCCCCGGGGGAGCCAACACTGGACAAGATGATTCTTCTCTTCCCGTTACCTTGATATCCTGGAGCGCTGAAGCAGGGGTCGGTTACGCCAAACTCAGCTGGCAAACCGCTTCAGAGATTGAAAACTTAGGTTTCTTGATAGCCAGACGTCGTGCTTCTCAACTTGACTGGAGTGTCATTGCCTCATATCTAACCAATCCGGATCTTAAAGGTTTGGGTTCCAGCACAACGGGAAAGTGCTATCAGTATATAGACCAGAAAGTGTATCCGGGCGTTTACCAGTATCAATTACGCGATGTTGATTACCAGGGTAGGATAAAACGACATGAAATTCTAACGGTAAAAATCCCTGGACCAGAAAATTTGCGCGCTTCCACCCCGCAAATCAGTAGCGTTTTCCCAAATCCCTTTAATTCACAGGTTACTATTCGGATTCACTTTGAAGCTCTCCACAAACCCATTCCAGTCCGGGCAGAGATCTACTCTTTACAGGGGACACGCATAGCAACGTTGTGGGATGGTTACTGGAAAGCTGGCGATTATGAGCTATCCTGGCAAGGAACAAACGATGCAGGGGAAACCGTAACCGGCGGAGTTTACTGGTTCATGTTGCGCACTTCTGGTCGCACTCTAGCTCGTAAGCTCACATACTTGCCATAAGGGCAAATTTAAAAGCCCAAGGTCTCCTTTTTCCCTACGATTTACACCGTTGGTTTTATTAAAAACAAAAATATTAGTGGCTTATTTCATCCGCTGGAGGATCTGGTTCTTCTTCATAGCACGGCAGGGTAAAGAAAAAAGAACTCCCCTTCCCGGGAGTACTTTCCAGTTCCAGCTGTCGATTGTGTAGTTCCAGAATTCGTCTACATATACCTAATCCCAATCCGGTTCCTGGAATCCCTTGACGTTGAGCTTCATCTCCTCGATAGAAATTATCGAAAATCTTTTCCTGTTCCTCCGGAGCAATACCCGTTCCAGTGTCCTCCACCATCAGTCGTACCTCCCGGCCCTCTTTGGCAACCACCACTCTAATGGTACCACCGGCCGGAGTGTACTTTAAAGCATTGCTAACCAGGTTATTAATCACCTGACGGATACGTAATGGATCAGCCAACACCAGTGCTCCCTCACTCCGGTACTTCCGCTCAAAAGTAAGTCCCTTGGCCTCAATTTCCGGTAGGAACCTTAACATTACGTCTTCCACCAGCTCTTCCAGACTAAAAGCCTCTGGATGTACCGGCATCTGCCCGGTATCCAGGGTAGCTATGGCTGATAGGTCTTCAATTAACTGACTAAGTTGTTGAACTTGTTTGAACAAAGTTGTCAATTTCAGGGAAATATTCTCTTGGGAAAGGTGCTCCCAATGGTTTGCTAATGATTCCAAGTTGCCCTGAAGAATCGTCAATGGAGTCTGTAATTCATGGCTCATCTGGGCGATGAATTCTCGGCGAAACTGTTCTTTACGAGCCAATTCTCCGAACATTGTCTCGATTTTGTCCATCATCTGCTCTAGATGAGTAGCAACCCGAGCAATCTCATCATTCCCGTTGCGCGGCAACTCCTCAACAGGTTCACCAAGGCGATAATCGCTCACAGCTTGATCTAACTGTTCCAGCCGACGGGTAAAGCGTAACCACAGGATGAATCCGGTCAGAGCAGCAATCAATAAGCTAAACAGAGCCGCTTTCCAGGCTACAGGGCCATATTCCTCCCACCAGGAAACGGGCTCATCGGGTCCGCCTTCCACAAGAGATACCAGTAGATATCCATGTTCAGCATCAGGTAAAGGAGCCGCTGAGAACACATAGTCAAGTTTCCGCGCCGTGGGAATAGGTAGTTCAATGGGGTATTCACTGGAATCCGCCATTATAAAACGTTTAATTGGTTCCAATGGAACCCGGGAATGATAAAGCTCAGAGGATTTCACATATCCACTGAAAGATAAAACATTGCCCTGTCCATCTAGGACGAAAAGCTCCATGCCAGGCAGTTCCTGAGCCAGGGAATCTAAAGTGGCCTGGAGTCGATGCGGATCTTGTAGAACGTCATTTTGAAATGCGGGTGCCAGCTCAGCGGCAATGGTCGCATACGCTTGCTGAGTATCAGCTTCGAGTATTTTGAGGATCCGGTGTTGATCCCACAACACCAGCGTAACACCGTTAATGATAAATAAGAAAACCAGCAGTAAACTTACTTTGAAGGTGAGAGAGCTAAAAAACCGGTTTTTACCGGATGTGGTCATACCTGCGTTTGCCTGGATTAACCTTCGAGAGTGTCAGTGAATTTATATCCCACGCCCCACACAGTTAGGACGTACTTAGGCTGGGCAGGATTTTCTTCAATCTTGGAACGCAGACGATTTATATGAGTGTTGACGGTGTTTTGATAACCTTTGAAAGTATAATCCCATACCAGGTCCAGAAGCTGTTTGCGACTATACACCCGACCCGGTTGACGTGCCAATAAAGTCAACAGTTTGAATTCCGTAGCGGTCAGATAAACCTCTTTGCCCTTTACAAAAACTCGATGAGTGTCTAACTCAATTAAAATGTCACCACGTTGGATACGGGGCATTGTATCGCGGGTGTCAACTTCCTTGTATGTATAGCGGCGGCGTGCGGCTTTAATGCGAGCCACTAGCTCAGAAATGCTGAAAGGCTTGGTGATGTAATCATCACATCCAGCTTCCAGCCCTTCCACTTTATCCACATCCTCGTGACGGGCTGTGATCATAATTACCGGAGTATCAATATTCTCTTCCCGTAACCGTCTCACCATTTCAATACCGCTCATTTCCGGCAACATCCAATCCAGTAAAATCACACCGAAGTCATGGTTGCGGGCTTTCTGGAGGCCTGTCTCACCGTCCCTGGCTACCATTAATGAATACCCTTCGTAACCCAGATTTTCTTTCAACATGGAGATGATTTCCGGATCGTCTTCTACCAGCAGAATGTCCCGATCCATATTGCCTCCATTGTTTACCATAATAAGCTCACTTTTGTCCAGCGACTATGGCCATCAAAGCCCAGGCGGGCTAAATATAAACCTGATGCAACCCTCCGCCGCTGATTATCAATTCCGGCCCATTGAACCACATATCGACCGGGCTGGTTGACACTGTGTTCTTGTTGATAGACCATCTGCCCCAATGGATTATAAATTTCGAGCGTCACCACGCCCCCATTAGGCACGTCCAGGGTAAAATTAACTACCGGATTGAAAGGATTAGGAGCTACAGAGGTCAATTGGAAAGCTTGTGGAAGAACTGGTAGTTTGCTAACCAGACGTCGGCCTTCACTATCCACTACGATAAATCGTTCCAAAGGAGTGTAATTCCGGCCAGTGGTCAGAAGCGGAATTGAACCACTGTGGTTAGAGGTCCAATATCCCAGAACCCGGTAGCCACCTTGGATTTTGGCATGGGTAACTTCCAATCCCGGTTTAATTGCCGGCCAGACTATCTGCGCCTCAGTCTTCACGTCCACTTGAAAACCAGCTACTCCATCCGTGTGATCCATGTACAGCGTTCCTTGAAACCACCGCAACTTAGGCACTTCATAACTTGAAGTAGCTCTCGCCATACCCAGGCCCAGGATGGTTCGCACCATCTGAACCACATCACTTACATCTAGGGAAGAATCGGAACTAACATCGGCAGACCAGTATTCACATTCGCCCACTGGATTGCGCCCCAGGATCGTATTTATGAGCAGCACCAAATCTTGGATATTGCGGCCACCATCATGATTCATGTCGCCTTTCATCCACCCTGGACAGGGCAGAATGGTATCAACCCGGGTCGTGAAGAAAATGGCTGTTTCATCGCCTAACGGCATAGCCGTAACCGGATAGGTATTGTTGAAAGTGTACTCCAGTCCAACGGTGCCGGTCTGGTTCTCGATGCCGATAGTGGCATAGTTACCATAGGAAGAGGCCCAACCGTTACCGGCATCAACATTGTTAAAGGTTTTATATTGAATCAGGATGTCCCCATCACCAGTTTGACTGTAATACAGGGGATCATACAGAATAATCTCAAAGGTTTCCAGACTGCCGTCGAAACGGTTAATCATACGATCGAATTCGATTATAAAACGATGGTCAATGGCATCGAAGTAGGTGTAAACCCCAGCATTTCCACCCAGCTTTAGATCATCCCAAAAAGCCGCTACCATAGGACTGGGGCCGAGCGCACCGGGAAGACGCCAATTTCGAAAAGTGGCCTGGGAACTGGTACCGAACGCAATGTAACCGTTGGAACCGATGGAAATCTCATTGTAGTTCTGACCATAGAAACCAAAAGTGAAAGGCAGGGTGACAGTCTCGATATCTTCCTGATTGTCACCATAATCGGAAAGCGGCACAAGTATCCCACTCCCTCCCAAACTGGGTGAAATCTCAACCCAGTCATACACCGGAGCTAAGGCATAAGCTGAATCACCGCTATCATAGCAGAAATAGCCGTATGCATCGGGACCTAACGGATCACTTTGGGTGGGAGTGCCAATGGGTAAGTTAAAAAACAAGTGTTGGATGAATCCGCTATTATCGGTGAAAATCAGCTCCAAAGGTAGTTGCAGCCCCACAGTCGTTTGGGTGCTGATAGCTACCTGGAAGGGTGAATTCTGATTATCCAAGGCCTCTTGCGGAGCGCCGTCACTAAATACGGCAGTAGAGTCCAATATCTCCAAATATTCATGATGAGACCGCAATATTGCCGTTAATCCTGAGGTTCCCGTCCGCCCCAAATTCAGAGCATAGATAATCAAGTTAGCGGTTTCACCGGGATCGAAGGAGGGCGGATCCTGCCCCTGCTCAGCCAGGTCCTCGAGGGCAATGGCCGGAGCATAGACGGGGAGGTGTTGATGATCTTCCCATACGAAACCTGTTCCCACAAATCGAAAACTGAAATCCACTTCACCCATCCCCGGGTAGTCAGGGGGCAGAGTAATGGTGATGGGGCCCACCTGGATGCTGTCCCCGGCTGGTACTGCGGTGAAAGTGAAGTTTTGGCTTACCGTATCACCTCCTGCAGCGGCCCCTAATTCTACCGTCAGGTTATTAACCGTTGTATCGCCTGCATTATAAACCATAAAAGATACCTGGGCACTTTCACCCGGGTTGAGCAAACCATCGCCGTTGTCATCTACGACCAATGCTGCTCCCAAGCTGGGGAGAAAAGCACCGTCAGCTACCACCACCTGGCGTTGCACCGGGACAGCATTGTGACTGGTCACAGTTAACAGAAGGGGTGCCGTGCCTCGAATATCAAGGGGCAGTTCTACAAATCCCTGTTCATCAGTGAAACCGGAAACCGCCACACTGTCGGAGTCCTGCAGCAAGCTCACCCAGGCTTGAGCAATCGGCCCACCAAAAGCATCCTGCACTTGAACCGCTAGCCAATGTACTGTTCGCGGCACCGTGTCGGGCGCAAATACGGTGAGACTCTGGGGTACACCGGTCCATAACTCCAGCCCCGGATCTCCCATCAGGTTGTTCCAGTGGGAGAAAATCTCCACATAATTGTGCTCATCATCCGGGAAACTGAGATTCAAATTAATCCAACCCCGGGCCAGGGCCTGGCCGGCATAATACAGCCCCTCGTTGAAAATCCCCTGATAGATCCCACCATCTACACAGTTGTTGTATGACGTATGAGTTCCCGAGGTAGCCGTACCCACTGCAGCAATTCCCCCTTTGGGTACGGTAGGTGTCCCTGCCCGCAAGAAAGCTTCACTCCGAGCAGCCGATTCACTCCGAAAACTGCCGGTACCACAGGTAATCAAAGTAACGAAAGGCAATTTGAAGCCGTTATTCAGGGCATTGGTGTTGGAATTTCCCCAGTTGCTCATTCCCAACCAACCCCGGTAGTTGAAAAAGGAAACGCCCTGGTTTAGACCATTGGCCATCTGGGACACAAATGAACCGGAATACACAGTGATGTTATTGGTAAATCCCACATTGGCCGAAGCTTCATCAATGAACTGGTTGGTCGTGACGGTAGATTGACCGGTAATGGAAGGATCTCCCACTAACAAAGCACGGGTGAACCAGGTGGGATCATCCAAGTAAGGGGTCTTTTCATAATTAAGAATTTTGCTGATGATGGTAGCCAATTGGGTAGTGGTTTGAAAACTCAAGCGACCAATAAAAGCATCGGCGATATAATCTTGGCCCGCCAGATGGGTGTACGGGTGATCTCCTTCACCGCTGTAGCCTGACCAGGATTCGGTCCAGGTCGGGAGGCTATAGGTTCCCTGTGCATCACCCACCAGACAGATAAACTCCGGTGGATTAGGCCAGTTATCATAGGCGCTCTGGATATAATTCTTAATAGAGGAAGTGGTGGTTCCCGTCTGGCTGGTAGTGGCCACATGAACCTCGAAGCCCTTTTCCCGCTTCCAGGTCACCAGATTGTTCACTAATCCCACCACCCCAAAATTGTCGGGTTCGATAAACAGATAGCAGGGTTTCTGATAGTTGCCATTGGCTACCAGGGCATAGTTGGGGACCAGCGCTTGATACAAAGGTTCGAAGAAACGAGAGATGGGGCGAGAGGGCGGAGTCAGCGGTTCCTCTGTGGTCACCTCCACTGACAGTTCACGGATTGCCCGCAGTTCATGCGTGTGGGGATTATATTGAAAAGGCGAAATCGTTACAGGCACTACCGTCAAATCCCGCATCTGAATGCGATCACCCAGCTTCACTACTTCTTCAGGAAACCAGGCATTACGGCGATAAAGTTCCGGATCGGGTCCTTGTGCGGCCGGTGCGATCTGGTTTTCCAACTGCTCGGCAATGACCGGTGCTAGGTTGATATTGTTCAACTCTTCTTCAGCTTCTGCAGTATAAGTCACATTCACCTGGCCCTGGGCTGGAACCGCAACCAGAACAGTCACCACTGGTATATCGGGGGCCCCTAATTCCCGACGTTGTCCGCTCTGGGGCAGAACAATCCGCTGAAAAGTGCCAGCTTCAAGCTGAACTGTACCCAACTGAAAATCCGGTAACACATACCGGAGCTGAGTCATCGTAGAGGTAACTGAAGTGGCTTCAATGCCTTGCTGCCGATATATAGGTTGGCGGTTATTAGGTTGAGTTGCCAGCACTAATACCGGTAACAGATAGATAAATTTAACCTGGCGCAGTATTCCCATAACGAATGCCTTCCTTTTATGTTTCCCGTGGGAATATAGGAGTTTCCCTCTTAGCCTCAAATGAGACCAGTGTAACATTTTAATCACCACCTGTGTATTAAGCACTTACCAGAACAGAGCTATTTCAGGAGAGTGATTTTTTTCAGCTGCTTTCCATACGGCGTTTGCAGCACCAGGAAATAGAGTCCACTTGGTAACTCCCCGCTGTTCCAGCGAAGGTATATTTTTTCACCTCGGGCTTCAGTTTGGTATCCCTGCAAACTCAAACCACGCCCCAACAAATCATATAAAAACAACCGGTAAGACATCCCGGCGGGTATTTCCAGCGGGATGGTCAACTGTCCGTTAAAAGGATTGGGATATGGCTGTCCCAATCGGAAAGAGCGAACCACCTGGGGTGGGTGAGGGCGTGTTGTGGAATAATACCCCGCCGGCGGAGTAGTGGTAAAACGTATCGCCCGTCCAGCAGTGAGAGGCGCTGCTCCAGGGGCATACCGTTGGTCATAAACATACTGTACTCCATCATTCTGCCAGGGGCCTTCAATACCAACAGTGGAGTGATTGTTATTCTGATCCACGTCGTTGACTTCGTAGTACTGGAATTCAATTACGCCGGAACCATCGCTTCCACTAAGTTGTGCCGGATCGTAAAGCAAAACCTCAAAGGTCTCTTGGTCCGCATGGTTGTCGTAACGGTTATAAGCCTGATACCATTCCACTACGAAAGCTCCGATATCTGGGCGATACTCAGTATAAATATTAATCTGCCCCCCTTCGGGGAAATCAAGGTCATCCCAGAACGGTGCCACCATGGCATCTGGCCCCAAGGGACCGGGAATGGCCCAATTACGGAAGTAGGCTATATTCGTTGGTACGAAGGACAACCAACCGTTGGAACAGATGGTTAAGCTGTCATAGTCGGTGCCGAAAAAAGGAAAACTGAACGGCAGGGCTATCCTGACAAGGTCATCATCTCCCAGAACCAAATGCTGAGCAGTAGGTGAATCGACCAGTTCAACCCACTGGTATTGGGGTGCTTCTGGATAACCGACATCGGTATTATCGTATGCCCAATAGCCGAACCGGCAAGGAGGCGTGGGCTCGTCGGCGTTTCCCGAACCGGCTCTGAGAATCAAGCGACGCTGCAAAAACGGCGCGGTTTGTCCCTGGGTCCGCACCAGGATATCGAAAGGTACTCCGCTACCGGGAGCCACCTCACTCAGCATTCCTCCCACCAAACTGTCGCTGAAAACTAGTTGACCGTTTTGCAGAACAGCCGCCCCAAGGGAATCGGTCAATTGTACATAATCCACTGGCGTACAGAGAGTAAACTCCAAGGGCAACGGGTTTGTGGCGGGCAATTCCAGCTGCCCCCGCAACTTCAATGTGAAAGCTGAGCCGGGAAGCAAAACCGAATCCTGGGGAATCAACTCCAGGAAAACCCGTCTAGCTGCCAGGGGAATACTCAGGGCATGAGCACTGCCATTAATCACCAACTGGCCCCCTAACACCCTGGGCCCAAAAGGCAACACCGGCGCCGCCAGATTGGGCCCCAAGGTTAATGCACCAGCTGGTAAACTCGATAGGCTGAAAGTCACACTGTAGTCAGCATCAGGGACCGCTAATTCTACCTGAACATTGGAAGCACTAGGTCCGGTATTCCATATCACCGGCTGCCATTCAGGAAGGCCTGGGAATAATTCAACCTGCCATGGGCCCGGCTGTAAATCGGTGCCGGCAGTCAGGGGAATGGTCAATGTTTTAGGCTTGTAACCGGGAGCCGTAAGCGTTAGTTCCAGCTCGTTAATTCCCTCCCCTGCCGCATATTGGAAAGATCCTCCCTGAAATGGATATACTTGCACCAGACCATGGTCCCAACGGCCAGCACCGATTAGTCTGTCACCCGCTCGCAAGGCGAATACTCCCCGCGGGGCTTGGGGTAAAGAAAAACTGAAGTAACCATCCGCACCGTCGAAGGCGGGCAGGTCGGCTTCGGTAACGGCCAATTCTCCCGGTGTTCCCAACCAGACAGGTAAACTAGGATCACCAATAATGTTGTACGTATGGAAATAGAAATCCACCATTCCACCTGGTTCGGCTTCATCGGGAAATTCCCGTTGCAATTCAAACTTGGCCGCCAACAAGGCCGGTCCCAGTTCAACCACACGCCCTTCAAGCAAAGCATCCCAGATACCGCTGTTCATGGCGTTGTTATACTTGGTACGGGTGTGCAAATCCGAAGGAGCAATCACCGCCACCGCGCCGGAGGGATTGGAAACGGTGCCCCGGGCCAGTAAGGCCTCGGCGAAACAGGGATCCACGGGACTATCGAAACGTCCGCTACCGCACACGAAGCTGAAAAACACGGGAAGCTGGTAGCCGTTGTTCAAACTGCCCTGGCCAGCCACATCGAAATCCGAGACGTGGAAGCGGGGGTAATGCCAACCATGGGAATCGCCCCAGCCCCGGTAGTTGACAATTCCCACCCCGGCATTGATGGCATCCCGAATAGGATCGGGAGCTGTCACCGGCGGAAAGAAAATCGTGTCCACCTGGGTGTAACCAAAAGCCTCCAGGCGTTGTTGTAGCCAGCGGGAAGTCCATACGGGCGTCAGAATCACACCCGCATCGGCATAATTTCCCGCCACCAATAGAGCGTGTTCCAACCAATCACTACCAGAGTATGGATTTTCACAATACTGGATGGTTTTATTGATCACTACCGCCAATTCATATTGGGTATCCACCGGCCAGCGGCCGATGAAGGCATCCGGCAAATAATCATTTCCCCGAAACATAACATAGGGCAGGTCGGAGACATCGTTGGCAGCCCCTATTGAGAAGGAAGGCAAGGCAAAGGCACCGGTTACATCTCCAATGAGCAGCACATATTCCAGATTATGATCGGCGGCAAACTGAGCGATGTAAGCTTGTATTTCGGAGGCGGAAGACCCGGTGACGCTTAATGGAGTAATCGTAACTCGAAACCCCTGCCGTTCTTTGAATTGGCGAAAAAGGTCCAGATATGGAGATGAAACGGCGTTATCCGCCCCGATTATGAGATAATGCCCCCGCTGGAAAGTCTGCCAGGGGTAATCTCGGCTATGTTCGGGATACGCCTTCAACAACTGTTCAAAACCAAGGGGTCCGCTGGTCGCTGCCAGCTTAAGAGCTAATAGTCCCAATAGCAAAATGCGTTTCAAAAAACACCTCCTGTGGCGTTTAATACCAGAATCTTACGGCTCGATTGCGCCGTTCCCTGCTGAACTCGTAACAGGTAAACTCCAGCCGGCACCAACCGACCCTGTTGATCCTTGCGGTCCCAGGTCCAGCGGTTCACACCGGCTCTAAATGTTTGTGCTATAGACAACAGCTGCCTGCCCCGCAGGTCGAAAATCTGCAGCCGGCCTGGTCCCCCCCGTGGTGTGGTAATCCTGAACTGAATCCGATTACGGAATGGATTGGGCAGCGCAGCCGACACGCTCAGTAGAGGTTTCTGGTTTTCAGTCAGCGACCGTGGTTCAGGCCCAAGTCCTACCGGTGGTTCAGAAGTGCCCCAAACAACCAGGGAGTCAAGCTCCCAACCACGGTATGGCAACGACCCATCGGCACCCAGACGTAACACCAGAAAAGCGGAATCCACGGGAGTAACTGTCGCGAGCCTCCACTGGTTCCGCCACTTGAAATCAGTTCCCGTCCATTTCCAGCGGTGCAAAAGCTCACCCCCGGTAGAATAAAGCTCGCAAACCACACTGTCCCGCCCCCACTCCAATTCCCACCGGTGCCGAATGAACACCCCTACTTGTACCATACCGGCAATTGAAAAAGCCTGAGAACGTAGACTTTGCTCCGTATCATTCGGATAAAACAATTCTTCCTGGGTTTTAAGTACGCCGTCTGCGATTACCCAACCGCCGTCCCCCTGCCAGCCGTACAGGTCGCTAAAATCAGTGCTGAAAACTTGCTGCGCTGGGGGTAGCTCCAGTCGCAATGTATCACCGGTTTGAAATTCAAAAGTATTGCGTAATGGAAAATGTCCTTCTTGCTGTAGAAAGATACGCGTGCTCACCGTGCGACGGGAGAATTGGTAGAGGCCGGTGGTGAGCGTCATCGTATCCGTCCCCGCTGAATCCTGGATTACTAGCACAATCGGAAGCGTGGGGTCTCCCTGTAGATCGAGAAAAAACAGTTTTTCGGGTAGAGCAGTTAGGGGAATATCCACGGCGGTGGGGTAAGCATCACTCACCGGCACGGAGGTAAATTCAGCCGTGGCATACCCCGGAGCCTCGATGCGCAGGCGGTACATCCCCGGCAAAGCCAGGCGCCGGAAGCGGCCAAACCGGTCGGTTCGGCGGGGCGTCACCCAGGGACTCTCCCAGGAGTGGTAAATTCCATCTGTGCCCAGCTTGGCCAACTTCACTACCGCACCCTCGATGGGTACTCCGGTGACAGCATCCACGATGTGGCCTTCCAATCGGGCCTGACTCTCAGGCGGATAGCCCAATAGGCGATCCAATAAATAAAAGCAACCAGCCAGGTTGCGCTCTACCGTGCTGCGGATTATGGCGCTATCCGGTTGCAAATTATTGGTCCCCACCTCGATGAGATATTGGAAACAGCCGGTCCGGGCATAGAACCAGTCATGGGCATTGCCCCGGGGGGTTGCTCCCGGATGGGTTGCATAATGCCCGTTGCCGGCTTCATTCTCGATCCGGCTGGCCAATTCTTGAGCGATGGCATCTATCACCGGGAAATCGGCGGAATGCTTGTCCACATCCCATTCCCAAGGGTAGTAGATGATTTCTGGAGTTCCGCTGCGGGCTGAATGGTAGGCCACTGAAAAAGCGAAGTGCCGCGAAAGGGCCAGATCCCGAATGGCTTGGGTCTCCTTCTCCGAAAAGGGAGCCGGTCCCCGATAATAATCGTAGTCACCTTCCAAGTAATCGTCGCCGTGAATCCAATTGAAATCATAATTCCGGTTCAAGTCCACCCCATCGATATCCCAACCGATGCCGGGGGTGTAATCGAATACTCCATTACCATTAGTATCGGTTTTATTCTTCCGGTATGTCAGATCCAATCCCTGAAATACGACCCTCAACCCCTCCGGGTTGTAAGTCGGGACTATCCAGATATCCAGGTTTTCCAACCAGGACATCACATGCGGTATCTGATGGTCATATCCATGCAAGAGGGTATCAATCAATCCCAGGCAGATTTCAATACCTAAAATCTCTTCCGCATGTGCCGGCCCCAGAAATAAGATGGCCGGTTCGTCAGTAGTGGAATCGGGATTAAAAGAAAGTCGGACGGCCCGGATAGGTAGGTTTTCAGTGCCGGTTCGTCCCAATTCTATTACCCGTAAAATAGAGCTGTATTGGGGCGCATCCGCCAGAGAATCCAGTAATCGTTGAATTTCTGTGTAGCTGTGGAAAGCCGGATCGGGGATTTCCTGACCCAGTAAAGCCAGCCCGGAAAAGATCCAGGCCAATAGCCCTCTTGTAAGCGCCCGTCGCATCAGCTTACTTGATATACAGTAGCTTATGAGTGAAAACGCGGGAACGGTAATTCACTACCAGCAAATAAACGCCGCTGCCGACAGCCTCGTCATAGTTATTAATTCCCCGCCAGAAAAGGTTGTGACGACCCGCTGAAAGCTGGTCGCTCCGCTGGTAAATCACTCGCCCCTGCAAGTCATAGATGGACCAGGTCACCAGTCCGGTCTCGGGAATCTCGACGGAGAACCGCACCAGTCCGTTGAAAGGATTGGGATAAGGTGAAGAGATAACGAAACTTCTCGGGATATTCGAAGGCTCTACGCCGACGTTGACATCGTAATAAGCCTGGGCATAGATATTCTGCAGTTCGCTTTTGCCCGAAGAGCGTTTGTCCTCCCAGACTATGGCATAGCGCGGAATTTCCGGAGAGCTGTCGGCAAAGGGGACTATCTGAGGATCCGTCTGGTCCAGGACCGCATCGCACACCACGATACCGTTGGTAACATGGGCTGCCCCTGCAGGATCACTATCGTACAGATAAATATCGCTGTGGATTCCCCCCCGATAATCTTCCCAGGCCAATAGGAAACGTTCCGCGCTTATTACCCGCAGGGCGGGATGAAGTTCTTCGGTAGATAAATCGGTCACTTGCACAGCGGGAGTACGAACAGTCAGGTTCCGCACCCAGAGGTTATGTTGAACTCCATCGGAGAAATCGCTCCAGGCCGCATATAACACACCGCTGCCATCGTCGCTAAGGGCTAGCTCCAGCTGGGATTGGTCCCCGGGTCCGGCGGCAAAAGCCCACTCATTGCCGGCATTTCCATCGCGGGAGATGGCTCGCAGATACAGATCCGTCCCGTTCAGGATGTTGCGGGGATCTTCCCAGGCCACGTAGAGGGAATCGGTGACCGGATTGAAAACCAGCCGGGGATTACTCTGAATTCCGGCAGCTTCGGTGACAACCACCGTCCAGTTGATATTTCCGTCCGGGTCCAGGGAAGTCAGATAGATATTTTCATCATCGGTGGAAACCGTTTCCCACACACAGATGATGTTGCCGTCCGGTAAAACTACGGCTCCTCGAGCATAACTCTCGGGTTCGTAAGATTCGGTGAGCATAACCCCACCCGGAGTCCATACGGCTGTACCGTCTGGAGTAAAACGTTGAGCAAAAATATCAAAGGGGGCGAAGGTCCGCATTTCCGACCAGAACAACACCACGCTCCCATCGGGCAAAGGCGCCAAGACCGCTGCCCGCTGGTCCAGGAAATTCTGGTCGTAAACCCGTACTCCGCTGCTGTCCCAGGTAGGTTGGAGCTGGCTGTTGAGATGCGCCAGGTATAGATTCTGTACCCCCAGGGTTTGATTGATAAAAGCCAAATATGCGCCGCCCTGGTTATCAGGGGCGAGTACCGGTTCCAGTTGCTGGGCATTACTGCTCAAGGCTTCACCGTTGAGGGTGTGCAAAATGCCGCCAGTGCGGTCCATAACCTGAGCCATGGCCAACTCACCCTGTGAAGCCCGTCGGTGATCCTCCCAGAATACCAGAAAATCCTGTTCGCCCCAAGGCATCGCCTGAGCCTGGGCGGCATCGCCATCGATGCCGTTGAAGAATGTCATACCGTCCGCGTCCCAAGTGGGCCCTGCGGAATAGGTCACATGCTGCCCTACAATTCCCAAACTTCCGGAAGAGGCATCGCCCCAGATGATGAAAGCCCCTGCCGTTCCATCGGGACGCACCACCGCGCCCTCTTGATATTTGCGGGAACTAGTCAGCGGCAACCCATCAGGCAAAAACTGTAGCTCCCCTGTGGGTGAGACATGTTGGAAATAGATATCGGAAAGGGGGTATCCGCCTTGGCGTTCGTCCTGCCATACCACATCAATACCTCCCTGGGATGAAAGGGTCAGGCGCACTGCCCCTTGATCCAAGGGGGCGGAGACCAGGGGTTTGCCCCCCTCTTCCCATAGGGCTTGACCGGTGAAATCATAGGCCTGGGCGTAGATATCAGCCTCCTGGGGATTGTTGCGGTAATCCTCCCAGACCAAATAAATACGGCTGGAATTAGCTTTGATCCGCGCCTTTTCCTGACCGTACATCAAGTCAGTCACGGCAATACCATCGGTAGCCCAAAGGGCTTGACCAGTGCTGTCCACTACCTGAAGGTAAATATCACCCAGAGTGTGGTTACGACCATCTTTCCAGCAAATTGCTGCTCGGCCCTCGGGCAAACCAAAGACTTTAGGTTGCTGCTGAGCGCCACCGGCTCCACAAATCAAAATCCCCTGTTCACCCCATAGGCGTTGGAAAGCAAGATCCACTCGCTGGCCGTAAATATCCAGGTTACCGGCGTCGCGACCGTCTTCCCAGACAACCACCGCCTCTTGCCCCACCGTTTCAATGCTGTAGGCTGTTTGGGTTCCGGTAGCGGTGATCAAAGGCAGTCCATCGGTGCCGCCTGTCGCCAGGGGCCCGTCAGGAGTCAACACCGTCCCAAAAACATCACCCTGTTCGGAGAGGTGGGTATCCCACCAGATAAGGTAAGCGTAGCCGGCCGGGCCACGTGTTCCGTTGAGTCCTTGTTGAGCTCCAGAGTTCACGGCCACCGGTACACCCGTGGGATCCCATTCTAATTCTCCCTGGGCATTGACATGCTGGGCGTAGACATCCCCGTACTCATCCTCACGATAGTCGATCCAGGCCACATAAGCGCCACCTAAGCCATCGGGGAGCACCAGCGGATCTTCCTGGCGCCCGGTCACGGATACTACCTGCACACCGGTGGAATCCCACAGTGGTTGGCCGGTGGTGTCGATTTTCTGCACGTACACATCTCGATCCCCGGTGCGGGCATCCGACCAGGCCAGCAATAGATATCCCGGTTCGGCAACTGCCACCGCTCGCTGCCATTCGATATGCACTCCCTGCCGCACCGGCACTCCGTTATGGGGCCAAACCAACGTTTCTCCAGCGTACAGCGCACTCATCCAGAGTGCCAAAATGAATATGATTCCTGTCAAAACCTTATCACTTCTCATCCAATCAAATCCCTTCCAGTATCTGTTCCACCAGGAGCACCGCGTCCAGAATATCCAGGCGGTCATCTCCATTAAGGTCTGCTACGCTAAATTGTTCCGGTTCAGGCGATTCTTCCAAAAGAATAAACTCTAACAAAAGCGTTACATCCGTAACGTTGATCCGATAGTCGAGGTTTACATCCCCTACCGGATGGACTCCCTCCACTACCTGTAGTTGAATGGTGAAACTGGTATCCGGCACATTAACCGCGTTGGTCAACAATTTCAGGGGCATTGAGTAAGTACCGGTGGCCAAACCGTCGGAATTCAGCGTAAAAGTGAAATAAGCCGTACTATCAGGGGGGATCAAGCCCGTCCATTGTCCCGCCCGGAACCATCGATATGGCCGCTGAATCCTGACGGCAGTTTGATCGTTGATCATGCTGGCACCGTTGTATACCACTGCAAACCCCCGGTCTCGAGTGGCGTTTTGCATACCTACCGTGGCACTGGTTCGGGGTTCATCCAGGTGCTGATACTGGAACAAGATATTTCCATCGGCGGTCAACAAAACCTGGAAAGTATAGTGCTGAGAGGTTCCCCATTTAGGCATGTTGATGAAAGAAACCACCGCCGAATCTTCCTGGTTGGTCCAGAAATAGATCGAACCCTGTGTGCCACTGTCCAGATTAAGATCATCCCACCAGGGGGCAATCATGGCAGGGGGCGCCAGAGGGTATGGCAAAGGTTGATTCCGCCAGGGCGCGTCTCTGGTCAAGAATTCTACAAAGCCGTTGCTACAGATATTCAATCGGCTGAACAAACTATCATAAAAGGGGAACGGGAATCCCAATTCAAAAGGCCCGATAGCAATATCATCGGGATCACCCGGGTAGCTCACGTAGTTGGCAGGCTCGGCAATGTCTATCCACTGGTAAACCGGTCCGCCCGGCTCCCAGCTTCCCTTCCAGGTATAGCCATAGGTGTCACCCTGTTCCGCGGGACGACGATGCACGAATAATATTTCGTCGGGAGCTTCTTTGGTCCGCTGCTCAGGTAGCGGTCCCGGATCTAGCCGGGGAGCGTCCAAATCTGCCCTCTGGATAACGTACACCAGGGGAGTCTGGCCTCCGTTGTGCAGCAACAGGGAATCCCGCGTTTCAGACCAGGGGTTAAGCTGATAAGTGAAAGAAGCCCCGGGCCACTCCAATCGAGGTGGCGCAGCCCGCACCCCTCTGCCAGTGGTGAATTTTATCGCTTTTCCGGCTCTTAGAGGCGACATGGCAGGCGATAGAATATGATTATAACTCAGTTGCACTCCCCGCCGACGCTGGGGCCCTTGAATTCCAATGGTAGCAAAATTCTGCCAGCTATCCGTGTCGGCGATACGGCGGTACTGAAAAAGAAAAGGAGTGTCGCCGGTAGGTGTTTCTTCATCCAGCAGAAACACAACCTGGAAGCTTAGAGTGTCCAGGGAAGCGGCGTTGTGAAGGCGTGACCACTCCACCACAAAGCGACTACTATCGGAACTTAGGTAAGCAAAAACTGCATCACCAGGCGCCCGCAAATCATCCCAAAAAGGAGCAATTAAAGCCGGGGGAGCCAGCAAAGATGGCAGACGCCGGTTGTGAAAGTCCACCCGCCCACCCTGACTGCCCATAGCCAGCCAGCCGTTGGAACAAATGGTGATTTCATGGTACGTCTGACCATAAAACGTGATGGGAATCGGTATGGAATAGGCCGTTGCAGCATCCGCGCCCTCCTGGATATCAACTATGGGTAAAGGCACACCATGGCCCCCCAAGGCCGGATCTACTTCCAGCCAGTGATACGCGGGACGTTCCGAATAACCCCAGTCATCATCATCGAAAGCCCGGTAGCCGTACTCATCGGGGGGCAAAGGAGCAAAGGGCATCAACTGACCGCCCCGAATCTCCATGGGAAACACAAATTCATTGTTGCCCACAGCTGCAGTCAGAGATAGGGGCTCTTGGGGAAACAAACGGGTGCGGATCGCAAAGGAAAGGGACGCCAACTCAATGTTGCTCCCTGGGGGGAGAGCTGGCACGGCCAGCGTTTCAGGCGTGCTCAACAAAGAATCGGTTTGGAAGCTCAGGAAGGTGGCCGGCAGAGTGTCGCCCCCAGTATTGTAAAGCTCGAATCGCAGCTTTAAAGAATCGCCTGGCTCAAAAGACCATTCCACGATTTGCGGGTGGGATAGTTCAGCCCGGGGGGCTTGAATCCCCAGGGGCAAATACCAGTTATAATCCAAACTCCCGGCTACGGCTCTCACAGCAATGGCGGTCGTGGTACCGTGGGGGATATCGGCGGCACAGCTCACCCGGGTAGCTTGTGGTAGTATTAGCAGTTGCCCCGGATTCAAGAAGGGAAAATTCAAAGTCACCGGATCAAACTGTAAAAAGGTCGCTGAAGAAGAAAACTCGAGCTGCAAATCGTGCAGTGGAACCGAACCCACCTGGAGTCGCAGGTTGAGAAATTCCGCGTGCCCGGCCCGTAATGGTCGTGCCAGAAAAATGCTGTCCGCTTGTAACCAGTTGCTGGCATTCAGGACCGGCAAATCGATCTCGTACGGCAATAGGTTGTCACCGGTTACAGTGAGGTGGACGCTGGATTCGGAATCTGGCCGGAACGCGACATAAGCCCAGCCGGAAGCATCGGTATAGGCTCCCTGGGCATTAGTGTCATTGTATAGAAAGACAAATGCCTTGGCCACCGGATTGCCCGTGGTGTCAGTAACCCGGATCGCCAGATTGCGTGTTCCGGGGGGTATGGGAGATTCGACTTCAACCTGCAGCCGACGGGGAGCCGCGGTCCATAAACTAAGTCCGGGATCCCCCAGAATGTTGTAGATGTGGAAATAAAACTCCGGTGTTTGACCGAAAGGGGCAAAAGCGTTGTCGTGAAACTCCCGCCAGAGTTCCAATTTCCCGGCCCAGGTGGCCGGTCCCAATACGTGGAGCCCTCCGTCTAGAATACCACCATAAAGCCCCATGTCGATAATGTTGTTGAACATGGTATGGGTATAGAGCTCACTGGGACCAAAAAAGGCCACGGCACCACGTGGTACTCCCGAAGTTCCCAGCCGTAACCAGGCTTCACCGAAACAGGGATCACCGGGAGCGGCATAATTTCCCCCACCGCAGACAATACTGGTAACCACAGGCAAACGCCAGCCGTTGTTCAAGGAGCTATACAAATCCTCCGTACCATAATAAGGCCCGGACCAGCCGCCGTAGGAACCAAACCCCCGGTAATTGACGAAATTGACCCCGTTGTTTATGGCGGTATTTATGAGTGCAGTAGCCTGTTGGTAGGGATAATAGACCGTATCCACCTGGGTGAAGCCGTGCTGCAACAGCTCCTGCCGAACCCAATTTTTAACCTGTTGGATGCTGGGGGCATAGGAAGCGTTCCCCACCATCAGTGCTCGCCGGTACCAGGTCGAATCACTTACCCAGGGAGTGCTTTCATAATGCACGATTTTGTTGATGACCGTGAGCAACTGAGCATAAGAATCCACTGAGAGCCGGCCGACATACATTTCGGGGAACACGTCATCGCCCTCTAACAGGGTATAAGGCAAGTCGGTGACTTGAGGATCACCCTCGGGGTTGTTGATGTAAAACCCCGGAATACCACGGTCTTCATCACCAATGAGCAATAAATACAACGGGCGCGGTTCGTGGGTAGTCCAGTAACTCTGAATAAAGTTCTTTATGCTGTTTCTACCGGATCCAGTCTCGGCAGTTGTGACCACGGTTACCTGGTGACCTTTGCGCCGTTTCCAGTCCACCAATTCCTGCAAATAGGGTTCAAAACCGGGAGGAGTAATAATCAGATAAGGGGGTAATGTAGTTGAGAGAGAGTCCTCAAGCTCTGGTGTCAAGGTCCACTGCGGACTACCTGTCACCAGGTGACTGGGAGTTATGGAAAACCGTAAATGTTTCTTCACGATCACCCGCTGGCGCTGATAATCCACCACCGCTATGGGTAAATCAATCACCAGGTAATACTTGCCCAACCAGGTGATTACTTGTGTCCGCGGCCGGCTTGAGGCCCGCCCTCTCAACCGCAGCCACTGAAATCGGTTTTCAGGGCGTTCGGATTGGCCATCAAAGCCAGCGGAGATTCCGGTTCTCAATTGCGGCCGATGCAATACTACCGAATCACCGGATCCCTCTTCCCAAACCACCTGAGGCGCTCGAGAATTGCGACAGGGGACGAAAAGCGTCAGTTGTGGTAACATAGGTCCGTCGGGTAGCTGCGTAAATGAGAACGGGCCCCCACCAGGACCCGGCTCAAGGGAGAGCAGCGCGTGCCACACCAGGGTATCAGTCGTCCGATTAAAAGTAACTTCCACTTTCAGCGTATCATGGCGCGTTTTGAGTGATAGTGAAGGTTTAGGGATATTTTGTGGTAGGGCGGGAGGGGCCAGCAGTGCCGCCCCGATTAAGATCATTCCCCAGAGCGGGCCCCGCATGGGGAGATCAGCGCTCCAGTAGCTGATAAATCTTCACGCCGCGCCGGGTGGCGGCAAAGTAGCGATCACCGGAAACCACCCCCCGGTAGATATAACCCGTTTCCAGATATCCATCCAATCGGGGCTGAGCCGGGTCCGAAATATCCACTATGTACAATGAATTTTCTCCACAAGCCACCAGGGCAAATTGTTGCCATACTGCAATGTGTTTGGCCCACCCCCGTAAAGCTATGTTGCTGAGCCAGGTTAATTGATCTCCACTCACCGAGTAAACTTCCACCCCGGCCCAATTGTCGGCCACCAGTAGGAACTCACCCGCAAACTCGGCTTCCAGAGCTTCTCCCGGAGTATCCGCCTGAGCCAATAACTCCAGGCTATCGGTATGAACACGGTATAATGCAATGCCCAGTTCGCCCATGGTAACCGCCAGCAGCGAATCCTTGAGAGCTAATCCAACTATGTGCCCTTGAACCAATTTAACCCCTTGAGGCTGCCAATAGTTGACTTGAAAGACCGGTTCATATTTCAGGTCCAGCTGGATCTTCTTCAACCCGTCACCCCAGTCTCCATCGGCGACAAACACCGTCAGGCTACCTAGCGTGTCACCGCTGATTACCGCCAGGTCTTTGCAATTGGCGTCAGAAAACTGGAGGGGATCCAGAGAATAGACCCACGGATCGGAATAGTAAGTCGAGTCAATAGTCGTCAAAGAATTATTAAGGAACCGGTAATGCACCGTTTTGCGGTCCGCTACCATCAGTAATCTTTGGCTGGGAACAGTTAAGATGTACTGGGCCACATCACCGGTTAGCGGATCTTGGTAAGTTTCTTGATAGCTGCCCCCATTTCTGGACCAGATCTCAACTCCCGCCAGTGAGGCTGCCACATAAACTTGCTCTCCCACCACAGATACGTCTCTGGCAAAGCCAACCGTGGAGAGACTATCTTCCAGAACCAGCAGCAAATTACCACTAGTACTCAAGCGACCGGGATTCAAGCAGCTATTCAGCAACAGAACCAACAGCAGCAGTAATACATGCTTCCAATCAACATAAATCCATCTGATTTTATCTACGGGTGAGTAATCTTTTTTGTTCATCATAGATACATATCCCAGATAAAGTTGTACTCCAAGCGAAGCCCTCCCCACCAGCGCGTGAAGGACTTAAGTTCTTCAGCTAAAGGGTAGGCCGAGAAAACCCGCCTTTGCCGCCGGCCCCAATAAGGTTCGAGACTCAAATTAGGCCCTAGGCTCCAACGGGTAAAAATCTCCAATCGCCATTCCTGCTGATAACGCCCCGCATGAATGGGATCCACCGCGTTATCACTGCGGTAGCGACGTTCCTGCCAATATCCATTTATCGTCAACGGCCACACTACCCTGGGGGGCCTCAACGTAAAACTGAAATTGGTCTTAAGATACCAGTAACTGCGATCAATGTCGTCCAGATGATTAGCATTAAATGTTCTACCCAGGTGAGAAACCAAGCGCCACCGGCAGCTTCTCAGCTTGCCGTTAAACCCGGTGAATACTTCCGCACTCTGTAAATTGAAGCGACTAAAAACGGCATTATATACCTCCCGACCGACTTCAACCCCCCATTGTGACTCTACGCGTCGCTCAAACGGGAAACGCAGTTCGATGCTTCCCGTTTCGCGATTATAGTAGCATTCCTCCCTGGCCCCGGTGGGCAACAAGGGGAATTGAGCCAAATAACCTCTGGTAAAAAGGTCGGGCAACTGGTCGTAGCGCACCACTAATCGCCGGTGACGCCCAAACCATTGATCCAGGCGCACCGTAAACGTATGGTAATTTCGCTGGGGAATTTGTTGAAAAAAATGCTGCACAGCGCTTACTCGCAGCCGGGTAGTGTGTCCCCGCCATAACCTCAGTCGATATGTCAAACTCAATGTCAGTTGTTGTTCCCAGCTGTCGCGATAGGTGACTCCCGGCAGGTAATCTGGTTCGTACCGCAGCCGTGCTTCCTCCGCAGGGGCCAAATTCAGTGGGTTGTGATGAAACGCCGAAGCCAGGCCAAAGGAAAACTCCAGGGGAGCCATGAATTTGCTCACAACCGAAGTCGCCCCCGACAGGTCCTGGCCAGGCCCTAAACCTAAGCCAAGACTCAGGCAAAAGATCGCCCATTTATTTTTGTTTTTTGCCACGGGACGAAGTCGTCTCCTCGAAAAAGCGCACAAAAACCTGCCGGTTGGAGTCCAGCAGAGAGATTTTTAAACGATGGGAACCGGATTTCAGTTGAAGGCGGCAGGTGCGCCATTTCCCGGGGACCAATTCTTCGTGTCCTTCCACCGTAGCTGTGTCGGAACTGGTGGTAGAGTAATGGTAAGTCCCCACCAATCGTCCATTGTCCCTTATCTGCAGGCGATAATCCTGAGCTCCATTCATCCAGTATTCTAGCGCTAGGCGACTGAGCAATTCGATGGTTTTAGGGCCTTCCACTTCCAACAAAAGCGGTTTTTCGGGAGTGACTTTGAAATACGGCAGTCTCTTCTGACCAATAAGTATGTAGGCCGTATCAGCTGGCGCTAAAATCTGCGCTTTGAGTCGGCGCCGAGACTTTTTCCCTTGGCTGTGTTTGACAAGTCGGAACAATAAGGGACCTGGGCTCTCTTTACGTCGCACTCGGATGGTATGTACTCCATCTCCAACCTGAAAGTAGTCCAGGGAAGCTCTGGTGTACCGATGATTGGGATGCTGAGAGGATCGAATCCCTGAAAGTCGGGTCTGATGTTTGATCTGACGGGGGGGTGATTGATCAACAGTCACTTCAAAACTGTAAGACACCTCTGAATCGCCTTTGCGGGACAATGCCACCGCCCGTGAGTACAGCTTCAGGGTAGCTGGTCCGTGAACTTGATAAACCAGCTCCTTGTTTTTCGTAAAATGGTAAATCCGGCGCTTGCCTTGGATGAGCAGTATTTCCCGGGACTGGCGGGGTTCCTGAGGTTTAATCACCTGACCCCATAGAATCAGGGGAGCCAGAACCCATAAAAGCACCGCCTTATAAGTAGCCATCAATTTCCTCCGGCCGGTATGAAAGTCGGATGTGATAACGGCTGTAGAGAGCCACGCCCACTACCATGGTTAGGATAAAAGCTAAACCAAGGCTCACCGCCGTCAGGTTATAACGCTCCTCAGCAAAAAGGGGGCCTACACCCGGTGGGGGCGAAGGCACCGCGGCATAGGGGTAGTTGAACTGCTTAAACAGTCTCTTAATGTTCAGCAAATGGATTACTGGAATTCCCCTGCTTCCCAGACGGTGAATCAATCCGCGTCCAGGTAATTCCTGGAGATCCCGCACTGTCAGCAATCCCGGTTTTAATAGACGGGCCGGTTGAGCACCTCCCAGAGCGGCAGCCCCCCCACCCACATTTACGTATGCCCGATAATTTTTAAGCGGGGTAAAAGATTCCAGTAATGCCAATCGCTTACGAATTATTTCATTCAAGGACTTGGCTTCTAAAAGAGGGACCTGGTTGCGCTTTGCCGCTTGTCTCAACAAACGGCGGCCTTTAGGACTTAGACGGCGGCCAATATCACCCCCACCCCCCAGGGTCGCCGCCCGGCTATGATAATCCACTACTCCACTGTCACGAAGAACCCGCTCCATATCCAGCCAGGTAAAATTCTCGTCATTAGCTCCCCACTGGGAAGCTCCCAGGGAGGTTACGATAATGGGCACCAGATCCATTTCATAAGCCGCGCAATAAACCGCTAGGTTAGCTCCCGGCATGGAGCCGGTTAAAGTGACCACAATCGTGTCTCCAGCTTTTACCCCCGTTCGAAGGAGGAGATCCACCACCATCGCCGCCATGTTGGGGTCCAGCACGGAGATTTTCGCGTCTAAATCCCCCTGATCAGTGGTAATAAGGCTGTACTGGTGCCCAATTAGTCCTGTCTCATTGGGATCGTTGACCGGATCTACCATTACCGCCTGCTGCAAATGGTAATTCTTCAGGACCTCCAAAGCCCGGGCCATGCGCTTGACGGCCCTTATTTTTACTTCATAGCCAGGAGCTTTGCGTTCCACCCGTAAAGCACTAGTTCCATAAAAAACAATGGCGGTAACGATGGCCATGACCACCAGGACCTCGGTGCGCTGGAGGGCGGGTCTATACAAAAATCTTTCCTCCCTCCACTAACATCAGCACCATCTGGACGATAGCGGCGGCAATAAACAACATGCTCAAGGTACGCAATACGCCCTGGCGATCCATCCAGCTGGCAATTAAACCGGGGATTATATACCCGATGGAAGTTAGGTCTACTCCTGCCAGTGCTGGCATTTGTCCTAAATAGTTCCGGAAAACAAATCCGAAGATGAAACCCAGCAGCAGCGCTAACACCAGTCGCCGGCGCCCATAAATCAAAAGCCATCGGGCCAGAGACTTTATCACCAAATAGACTAGTAAAGCAGCCAGAAAAGTGGCCACTACTCGTGACGGGTAATGGAGATTGAGGGCAATATACCCCGGCACAACTATACCCCCGGCCGCTACTCCGTATCCCTCAGCAAAGGCCAGGGAGAGCACAATCCCTAATCCGACCGCCAGTTCAATCATGCTGCCTGGTGCTGCTCCAACTTTTCCAATAAGGCAAAACCACGCCCCACGATATTTCCCATCCCAAACACTAACGTGTGGGGCGGGAGCTGACGGAGGGTTTTCACCACTTCCTCAGGCTGTGATTCCTCCGGGAAAAGATACAGGTTGGCGCCGAATTGCTTTTCCAATTCTTTCCTTAATTTCGCGGAGGCTTCTCCAATGTAAATCAATCGCTGCGGACGAATGGCGTCGGTTACCAGCTCCAGTAATTGCCTGGTGCGGGAGCGTCTATCAGTGCGCGTGTTGAGTAAAACCGCGATATGGTGAGGATCGAAATCGGGGCGGGAAGTAACCAGCTCCCAAATCTGAGCTGTAGATTGGGGATCATTAGCGGCGAAGGCATTCGCGAAGTACAAAGGTTCACCCGTAAGTGAAGTGAATCGCATGATGCGTAGGGCACCCGGATCCGGAGCCATCTTCCGCATTCCTTCCAGGGCTTGCTCCGCGTCAACCCCTAAATGGGTACACACGGCCAGCGCCAAAGCCACATTGTCCCGATGTTCCAAATAGGTGAAATCTCTTAAAACTTCTTCAGGCAATTCAGCGGGATCGACCAGGTGGAAAGAAGTTCCTCTTTGGTCTGCAATGCGGCGGTATAAATCGGCGAAATGCTTTTCGGTAGTAAAAAAATGCCCCCGACGAGGGATGGTATTGGCAAGGCTGCGGGCGATCTGCTCCAGGGTGGGGCCCATTTCTTCCAGGTGGTCCGGCCGTACATTGGTAATAACCCCATGAGTGGCTCGGATCATTTGATGCTCCGTTATCCACTGGTAAGCAGGTTGAACCGCCATGCATTCCATGACCACCGCCTGGGGATAGAACCGTCCGAAATACCGCAGGAAACGCGTTTGCTCTCCAATTCCCGCTCCTCCAAGGCGCTGAATGGGATGATCCTTTCCCAGGAGGTCAATTATTCGGGGTTGAGAGCCGGTGGTTTTAGCCCAGGTTGCCATACCTCCGGCTCTAAGTCCGGCGGCAATCAGTCTGGTTACACTTGATTTCCCACGAGTTCCATTCACATGAATTCGATAAGGTATCCGTCTTACGGCCCGATCTAGTTCTACCCGCTCCCAGCCCAGCCAGGTTAACATCCCGCCCAGCAATACCCCCAGGCCAACTAACGGATCAGTCATGTTATTTGCTCCCTTCCCGGCCTCCAGCGGTTTAGCTGCCGGAAATATACGCACCCGAGTCAGGGAATTAAGTCGTAATCAAATGCCCCCTATGAAGTCATTAAAATGTATTAAATAGCGGGGCGCACTTTGGCGCCCCGCTCACAAAGCATTCTTGTGGACCGGTTTTAGGAGTTGGTTTTTACCGAATCTTGAACGTGAATTGTTCGTACGTAAGCGATTATATCCTGAATATCAGCATCTTTCAGCGAGGGATTACCACCCTTGGGAGGCATAGCGATGCCAGTGGTATTGAGGGGATCGCTAGGACCCCTACCTTGTTTAACAAATTCAACCAACTCGGCATCGGTTTTCTCGCTAACGAACTTGCTGCGGGTGAGGTCTTTACCCAGGTTGGGCAACCCCTTGGCATCCGGGCCATGACATGCAGCACAGGTCTGCAAATAGAGAGATTTGCCATTAGCCGCATCCGGCGTGTGAGGCGGTGCAGGTTTCTGCGTTTCGGCCGCTTGCGGTTTGGGTGCAGCTTCTTGCTTGTCACCTTTTCCCCCACATCCTACCAGTAGGGCCAATCCCAGCACGGCTGTCAATACAGGCGTGACCAATTTGAACTTACGCGACATCTTATTCCCTTTCTTATTGATCTTGAAGTTTATGTACTTTGAAACATTCCGTTCATCGCGGCCCAAGTATAACTGCGCTAAGTCATTACCACAATCATTTCAGTTCATAAGCCCTAACAACACTAACCTCATTTAGTGCTCTAAGAAGCTGAAACGGTTTACCAATCTCCCTTTTTCTTTTTTTTCCGGGAGTTACGTAAATTATACCCAGGCAAGGGAAGTAATGCATAACTCCTTTTACGCACAATTTGATGAGGAAACTTACGGTACGCGCCACATCGCACCGGGTGAATACCGTACCCCCTTTGAAATCGATCGCGATCGCGTAATTCATTCCACCGCCTTTCGCCGGCTTCAGGGGAAAACTCAGGTTTACATCACCGGCCGCGGCGACCAATACCGCACCCGTCTTACCCACTCCATCGAAGTGGCCCAAATAGGTCGCTCAATGGTGAATTACCTTAACCGAGTACACCTGAAAGGCGGGTTGGAGTTCGCCATTGATGGAGCCCTGGTAGAGGCAGCATGTCTGGCCCACGATCTGGGTAATCCGCCCATGGGACATAAAGGAGAAGCTCGTCTTAACCAGCTTATGGCCCCCTGGGGAGGGTTTGAGGGTAATGCGCAAAGCCTACGTATTTTAACCAGGATCATTCGGGGTGAATCACACCGGGGCAAACGGGGTGGGTTGGCACCAACCCGTGCTTTTCTCGATGGGGTTCTAAAATACAAGGTACTCCGGACAGGTCCCCAGTCAACCCAAACCAAATTTTTATATCCTGACCAGCGGGAAATTCTGGAATGGGTTCACAACGGCCAGGAACTAACGGAGCGCAGCCTAGAATGTGCCATTATGGATCTGAGTGATGATATAGCCTACTGCACTTCGGATTTGTTCGATGGTTACAAACAAGGGCTGGTAACTCCTACAACAGTAGCCGCTTTCTTTGAAAAACAGGGAAGCGCACCTGGGGTGGAATATCTTAGAGAAGCCCTCGAACAAGTCTTTCGCCGGGAAAAATCCTTGGAAAGAACCGTGGCAGGTTTGGTTGGATTTTTCATCACCTCCTGCTATCTGGAAGAAATTCACAATCCACCCTTGGTCAGTAATCGCTACCGTTACTGCCCTAAAATGCGGGAAGAAGCACGGGTAGTACTGGAAATGTTACGCAAAATGAATTTCCAGCTGATATATCACTCACCCCTGGTCAGAGAACAAGAACAGGAGGGGGTTGCGATTCTCGAAGCCGTGTTTAAAGCCTATCAAGAAGTGTACTATGAGCAGCGTCCCTGGCCCTCACTACTACCTCTCCCTCCCTACTTGAAGCAGGTTTTGGCAACTCCGAAACTGTCGGAACCGGAAGCCATGCGCAGAATTTGCGACCATATCGCCGGGATGACCGACAGTTACGTTCAATACCAATTTGCCGCTTTCAATCTCAAGCTCACTTCATGACCGTTACCATCTCAAGAATCGCTAAAACTCCATTTACCAAGCTTTTCCAGAGCACTGCCATTCTTTGCGCAACATTGCTAGGAACCTTGCCTACCTTCGGCAAAGAATTGCCGCTCAGGATTTACGATCCGGAAAAATATCTGGTTCAATCGCAGGTCAAATGCCTGTTGGAAACCAGCAATCACCAGATCTGGGTCGGGACGCTGGGGGGAATCAACATTTTCACCGGAGGAAGCAACTACCAATTGACCACCAAAGATGGCCTGCCCAGTGGCTGGATAAACGCCCTACTTGAGTATCCCGACGGGGTGGTTTGGATCGGCACCAAAGGCGGACTGGCGAAGGTCACTGTTGACCAGCCCCAAGCGGTGCTGCTCATTCGAGGTAGCACTGCTCTGGAAATCCGCTCGCTGGGAGTATTTCAGGGAAAAGTTCTGGCGGGTACTTTTCAGAAGGGCATCTTTCAGGCAGAACAAGATAGTCTAGTTCCCTGGTCCCAAGCCGGTAACCTTTCTGGTTATCCTGTCTATGACCTCTGTTCAAATAAAGACACTTTATGGCTGGCTACCTACCAGGGGATTATTGAATATCATGATACAACGATCACGCGTTTGCTTCCTCAACAGATAGTTCTTTCCCTGGAATATTGGCGTAAAGCTATCTGGGCTGGCACCACCGACGGCTTGTTCCGGATAGTCAGCGATAAGGCCCAAAAAGTGAAAGGGGAGATGATTATCCCCGACATGACCTCTGGTTCTGATAAACTGCTGATTAGCTCTTATTTCAGCGGCTTGCTGACGTTGGAAAATGGTCAATGGCATAACTACGACTCCCATAACGGCCTCCCGGAAACTTTTTATAAAGCCGTATTGATAGATCACCAGGGAAGCATATGGTTGGGAACCGATGGTATCGGTTTGATCCAGATTCTACCCTACCCCATCGTTAATTATGGGCCTACCTCAGGTTTAAGCAACTCAATGGTAAACTACATCTCATTTACCCCGGAAAACTGGGTAGTGGTGAGTACTGATGAAGGCGTTTACATCAGCCATGACAAAGTTGATTTCAAACTCTTAGAGGAATCTTCTGGTTCCCGGGTATGGGCTTGCGTTCCTTACTATGGCGGCAGATTCCTGATGGGCACCGACGAAGGCACCTTCATCCTGTCAAAGTCCGGTAAAAAGGAACGAAAGATCTGGCCTTTCGCACTACTTGACGCCCTGACAGATGGTGATACCGTATGGGCCGCTACAGAACGAGGTCCCTGGATGGAAGTCAATGGAAAATGGCAACCAGTTTCTGGCGTTCCAGTTATTACCGGTGTCTATTGCCACGCCTTAACTCGGGGGCTGCGGGGCATCTGGTTTGCTACCGCTGATGGTTTGTTGCTGATTCAGGGGAACGAAATCACCAGATGGAGGGACTCCACCAACCAAGCCCGCAACATGGTTTGGGATGTGGTGGCCGATGGGCAGGGCTACCTGTGGGTTGGAACCGACGGCGGCCTCATGAGAATAAGAGAGGACCTGCAGGGAGCCAGCTGGTTTACGGAAGCTGGCTCCGGATTTCCCTCGGATATTATCTATTCGCTGGTGTTGATCGGTCCCCGCGATTTATGGTGTGGGTCAGCCAAAGGGCTTTTACACCTGACCAAATTCCACTGGGAATTGTTTGATTTCAATGACGGACTACCGCAGAATGAATTCAACAGTAACGCTTTGGCTTATCACGACTCAAAACTATGGGCGGGTGGCATAAAAGGTCTCACCTGTATTTCCAACCTGGCTGCGCTCAATCACCCGATTCCCCGCTGTTACCCCACCCGTTTTTATGAGAACGAAGAATCGGTGAGAACCTGGGCCTCCGAATATCCGTCCGATCCGCCTACTTTAAAAGTGGACCTGGGAACCGACGATTTCCTATGTCCCCGCCCGGTTTTCCGCTGGCGACTAAACCCGCAGGAATCCCAATGGATAGAACTTAAGAATGCTCACCAACTACAACTCTCAGCTCTCTCTCCCGGCCATTACCAGCCCCAGGTTCAGGCTGGAGATGGTCGTCGCTGGGGACCTATCACTAATTTACCAGCTTTTGCCGTAGCACCGCCCTTGTGGCAACGTGGCTGGTTCCAAACCTTATTAGCCTTAATAGTAGCACTTTTGACCCTAGAAATCTCCGCAGCCCTAACAGAAAACAGGCGACGACAAGAATTATTACGTCGGCAAAGTGAGCAGATTCAATTAGCCCGAATCTTTAATCAAGGCCTACTTCCCCTTGAAGAGAAATCTATCCCCGGGTTAAAAGTCTCCGTCGTAACTCATCCGCGGGAAGAATTCAGTGGCGATTTTTATGTACTGTTAAACCTCGGGAATGACCGCTTTGCCCTTGTATTGGGGGACGTTGCCGGCCATGGGCTTGAGACGAGTTACCTCAATACCTTTGTAAAAATTGACCTGCAAGAAGTAAGGGACAAACGACATTCCTTGGATGAATGGTTGTCCCACTTGAATCGCAAATTATATCTGGTGCAAAAGCAGGGGCTAAACATCGCCCTGACCATTTTGGAGTATGAAACTTATACCAAGAAAAGTCGCATCTTTCTGGCTGGTAACCCAGCCCCCTGGTTATTGAACGCAAATGAAGAATTACAAACGCTGGATATTTCGGGCCACCCTCCCCTGGGAGTTTTCCCGGAATTGCAACCCCATTGGACCCCTTTGCCGGAAGGGTGGCAAGCACTGCTCCTATTTACTGATGGATTTGAATTTCATCCATACGGCTCAGCTTTGTCCCAGCACATCCAGCATTTGCAGGCAGGAAATCTTGAAAAGCTGATAGCTCTAGAATCCACCACGGTCAATCCATCAGAACGGGACGACTGGACGGTAGTGCTCCTTTGCCATCTCAGCTAATTCTTCGGCCGCAACAGTTGTCTCCCATCATAATCCGTTTAATTTTGCCATCCATGTCGGTTTGTAACAAAGGAGTTTTAAAATGAAAATCGTGGTCACTGCCAAACAGGTTCCTGACACGGAAACAAAGGTGGTCATTGATTCCACCGGGAAACGGCTGGACCCCGCGGGGGTAAAAATGATTCTTAATCCATATGATGAATTCGCTGTGGAAGAAGCCCTCCGCATTAAAGAAAAAACTGGCGAAGGTGAAGTAATTGTCCTGGGCATCGGCAATGCCGATTCAGCCTCGGCCCTACGCTCAGCCCTGGCCATGGGGGCCGACAGGGGGATTCTTCTGGAACTGGACGATTTCGCCATGCGGGACAGTTACCAACTGGCCAATTTACTGGCGGCCGAAATTCGCGAGCTGGCGCCGGACTTAGTTCTGGCCGGCAAAATAGCCATTGATGATTACGGTCACCAGGTCCCAGCCATGGTAGCCGCTCTACTAGATTGGCCTTTGATTACTCTGGCGCGGCAAATCACTTTAGAGGAGAACCAAGTAGTTGTAGAAAGAGACATTGAAGGCGGTCGTGAAACACTGAAAGCTGCCCTGCCCTGTGTCATTACCGCTGAAAAAGGGCTGAATGAACCGCGCTATCCTTCACTACGCGGTATAATGCAGGCCAAACGTAAACCGTTGGATACTAGGGCCGTTTCTATTGAAGGCGAAAGTATTCAGATTCTTGAAATGACCTATCCCCAACAGAAACCACCCGGGCGAATCGTGGGAGAAGGTCCGGATGCTGTACCGGAATTAGTTCGCATGTTACACCAAGAAGCTAAAGTGATATAAGGGGGTAGTCATGGCTAAAATCGTAGTATTCGCTGAGCAGCGGGAGCAAAAGCTGAAAAAATTCGCTCTGGAAGCGGTTTCCACTGGATATCGCCTTGCCCAGGCCAAAGGTGAAAATCCGGCCATAGTTTACGTGGGAGAATTAAGCGACGAAAATCGGGCCCAGTTAGCCGCCGCCGGTGCAGGTGAAATCTGGGTTCCTGAGAATGCCCAACTGGCCGCCTACAGCCCCGATGGATATGCTGCTTTAATACAAGCCGCCCTGGACCAGCTCCAACCGGAGGTTATTCTTTTCTCAGCTTCCGCCATGGGAAAGGAGCTGGCCCCCCTGGTCGCCGCTAAATATCAAACCGCCGTTCTAAGTGACGTGACCGCTGTTGATTGGGAAGGAGACCAGCTCACGGTAACACGCCCGGTCTATGCCGGTAAGGCTTTCCTGAAAATCGCTGCTGTCAAGATGCCAGCGATAGTTACCCTGCGTCCCAATGTCTTTCCCTTCGAAGAGCACAACGCTGCTGGGGAAGTGCGCTCTTTCACTGCTCCGTCTATTGATCCCAAAGCGGTAGTGATAAAAACCGAAATGAAAGCCTCTACCCGACCGGAATTGACGGAAGCTTCCATCATTGTTTCCGGCGGACGGGGCATGGGCGGACCTGAGAACTACACCGTTATTGAAGCCCTGGCGGATACTCTGGGGGCAGCTGTAGGAGCTTCCCGGGCCGCTGTGGATGCCGGCTGGCGCCCCCACTCCGACCAAGTTGGGCAAACGGGTAAAACGGTCTCGCCCGATCTGTACATCGCCTGTGGTATATCCGGCGCCATTCAACATCTGGCTGGTATGTCCTCCTCGAAAGTCATCGTGGCCATCAACACCGATCCCGATGCTCCTATTTTCCAGGTGGCGGATTACGGCATCGTGGGCGATCTGTTCGAAGTGGTTCCCGCACTAGACGCTGAGATAAAAAAGCTAAAAGAAGCTTGACGCTTACAGTTACAGGAGACAAGGGTGGACAGCAGTCCACCCTTTTTTGCATTAAAGGAAAAGCTTACTGATGGAAATTAACCAGTTACCCGCCCCGGCCGGGATGTTATTCGACCTGGATGGAACCTTGGTGGACACCGGGGACGATATAACCCATCACCTCAATAAGGCCCTCGCCGATTTCGCCCTACCGGCTCTAACCAGAGCGGAGATACTGCAACATGTGGGATTCGGCGCCCCATACCTGGTGGAGCACACTTTAGAGAAGCTGCAAGTGCCTGCGGGGGAACGTGAAAAACTTGTCCCTCGAGTTTTAAATTTGTTTCGTTCCCGCTACGAAAAAGAGCCGGTGGTAAAGGCGCGATTGTATCCCGGAACTCGCGAGCTATTGACCTTTTTAAGGAATCACCAGATTGCCCTGGGAGTGGTTTCCAACAAGCCGCGCCCCCAAGTCCGGAAAGTGATTTCACACTTTAAACTTGAGGAATATTTCAAGTTCGCTTGGGGCCGGGAAGACGTTTCCCATCCCAAACCGGATCCACGGGCGGTGGCGGAAGCCGCCGATCGCCTCCTAGTCAGCGGTACCATTTGGTTTGTGGGTGACAGCCAGGCTGATCTGGAGGCCGCTCTGGGAGCCGGAGCAGTGGCCGTAGGAGTCTTGCATGGCTTTTTCACCAAAGACATACTGTCGCCTCTAAAACCGCATCTATTGGTGAATGACTTTATAGAGCTCCTCCACATTCTTAAGAAAAAACTGCTATGAAAAGCTGTAGTGGCACCTTTGATTGGATTAACGTCATAAAAATTCCTCAGATACCTGAGGTTCATTAATCGGGATCTGGCCTTCTTGGTTACAGCTTCCATGGGCAACCGGGCCCCTCGAAACGAGAAAGAACGCTAAACGCCGACATGGGCGCCTTTTTCTTAAGGAAATAAAAAAGCAGGCAAACCCTTTAATGCTGAGTTCACCCGTCGGCGGGGGCTAGCCACAGATCTCGATTGTCTTAATAGCATTACCCAACCAGAAAACCAGAAAGAGCCTTTTCAAGCAATATTAAAAGGCGGAATAAACCCTAGTCGTTATGTATTAAATAAAAAGCCCGGCGGTTGCCGGGCTTAACGTAAGAATCAGCTTCTTGCTTACCTTAAGCTTAAACCAATTCCCGCAGTATAAGCGGTACTGGTGGGCGATTTAGTAACCCCCACGCTGATGTAGGTAAGGGGAACAATGCGAAACCAGACCCCGGCCCCCATATCCGTGCCGCTGGGTCCATCAAGGGATAATTTAACGGGCACTTCAACATCGCCCCGTTGATAAGTATAGTCCAGATCGAAGCTGCTGGTTTCAAAACCGGCGTTGGCATAAACTCCGAAGGCAATTACCAGCAAGTTAATGGACTTACCAACCTGCACACCATAGCTGGTGCTCTTCGCCGTGAGCACATCTCCAATACCGATTTTTTGGTAATTGCCGTAGAGGTTGATCGTGAAAGGAAACATGGGAATTGGGATGTACTGATCCAGGCTCATCCGGACTCCTAACCCCAAAAGGTCCACCTTACCCAGTTTATCTCCGATCTTGGGCAGATTCAATTTCGGCAAGAAACGAGCCGTCACTTCCATGCCTCCGGGGAGACCTACTGAAACCTGGGGCACTCCAAACGGGACGCTGGCTAACCCCAAGCCCTTCAGCGTGAAATCGGGGATTTCCGCTGCCGCGTTGGCAATGGCGGCCCGAAAATTCTCCCCTGGAAGCCCGCGGGCATTGAGACTGTCTACCAGCACGTCGGTGATATGAGAGGGATTGGCAGCCATGGTCCTGCTTTCATCACTGGCAATGGTGGGCATTTCCGTATTAGATCCATAGTAAATGTCACTGTAGGACAACATGATGGTATCATTGGTGCCCGTGATGGGGTTCAGGGCGAAGGCCATCTGCTGGTCTCCCAAATTGAAATTGAAAGTTTTAACCGAATCCGGAATCATGACCAGGGATAGCTTTACGCCCACATCAAATCCCAGGAAGTGGTGCAAATTGCCTCGATGGAACCAGTTGGTATTCAGATTAGTACCTAAAGCGTCGCCAACGGGCTGGACATAACTTGTAGCATTATCCTTCAACAGACGCCTAAGGCTTTCTTTTAAATCTTGCCCATAGCTCACACTAAGGCCTAATGCTAAGAATACAATTAGACCTTTCCTGATTTTTAACATGCTAATCACCTCCTATTGGATTTACGCTGTTTGCTCGGCGCATATTAATCTTAGCTTACAATTCGCCATTCCCAATGGCCAGTAAAAAAGGTTAATCCAAGTGAGCAAATGATATATACCACATTTGGCTTATTTTAGATCGTCTGAAACCTTGAAATGCTCCGGCATTGAAAAACGGTTCAAGAAAAAATCAGCAGAGTCGGATGCTTTGACTTAGTAGGAGGTCAGGAGTCGGAATCGGCTGCCGGCCGTGGTTGATGGCGAATCAGTTCTCCCTCCACCAGAAAAACGATATCCTCGGCAATATTAGTAGCTAGGTCGGCGATACGTTCCAGATAGCGCGAAACCGACAGTAGGTGCAGCCCCCGCTCCATCGTCGCGGGCTCAGCGGCCATTCGGGCTTGGAGGACCTTGAACATCTGTCGATTCATATCATCCACTGCATCGTCTCTTTCGAGCACTTCCCGGGCCAGCTGAACATCTTGTTCAATCAGGGCGTTCAAGGCCATCCGGGCCATTTCCCGCACGGCATCGGCCATCTCGGTCACATCTACTTCCAGGGTCAAAGGTTCATGGGTGGCCAAGTAAGCGGTGCGCTCGGCGATATTGACCGCCAGATCCCCCATGCGTTCCAAATCGTTGTTTACTTTCAACGCGGTAATGATGAACCGCAGATCATTGGCCACGGGTTGATGCAAAGCCAGAATTTTCAGGCATTCCTCTTCCACTTCCACTTCCCGCTGATCGATTATTGCGTCCCCTTCCATTACTAACCGGGCCAGCTCCGGCCGCCGTTCCTTTAGGGCGCGCAACGAACGATTTATAGCTTCTTCCACTAATGCCCCCACCCCCAACAATGCTTGCTTCAATTTGTTCAGATCACGGGTTAAATGAATGGGCATTTAGGGCTCCTTTCTATTTAGCCGAATCTACCTGTCAGGTAAGCTTCGGTCTGAGGTTCTTTGGGACGGGTAAAAAGCTCTTCAGTGGGACCGAACTCCACTAAGCGCCCCAGATAGAAGAAAGCAGTGTAATCCGATACCCGGGCGGCTTGTTGCATGTTGTGGGTTACGAAAACCACCGTGTAGTTGGTCTTTAAATTATCCACCAGCTCTTCGATTTTGCCAGTGGCCACCGGGTCCAGCGCCGAACACGGTTCGTCCATCAACAAAACCTCCGGTTCCACCGCCAGGGCCCGGGCGATGCATAACCGTTGCTGTTGACCGCCCGAGAGGGCCGTTCCGGGCTTTTTTAATTTATCCTTAACTTCGTCCCATAGAGCAGCGTCTCGCAGCGCCTGTTCCACCCGTCCCTCCAGCTCGCTCCGATTCAGCTTTTTGTACAGGCGCAACCCATAGGCAATGTTTTCAAAAATGCTCATTGGAAAAGGCGTAGGCTGCTGGAAAATCATACCAATCCGATGGCGGAGTTCCTGGGCCGAGACTGAAGGGTCCAAGATATTCTGGCCGTCCATGATGATTTCCCCTTCAGCCCGATGCCCTTTGTACAGCTCAAACATCCGATTATAGGTTCTGATGTGAGTGGATTTACCACACCCCGAAGGTCCAATGAATGCCGTGACTTTGTTGCGGGCGATGTCCAGAGTATTGTCGAACAACACTTGCTGCGGACCGTAGAAAAAATTTAGATGCCGGACGGCGATTTTGCGTTCTTCAGGTGGCAAAAGGTATTCGCTCATACTTTCCTCCGCTTGACGAAAAAGCGGGTAAACAAGGTGATCCCCAAAACGCCGGTGGTGATGAGCAAAGCTGCACCCCAGGCCTGGGTGTGCCAGTCATCATAGGGCGACATGGCATAATTGAATAGAGTAACTGTAAGATTGGCCGTGGGTTCATCCAATCCCCGGGGCCAAAAAGGACTGTTGAGGGCGGTGAACAGCAAGGGAGCCGTTTCACCCGCCACCCGGGCTATGGCCAACATAATACCAGTCAAAAGACCTCCCGCCGCGGCGGGACGAACCACTTTCCACATTACATGCCAGTAAGGTGCCCCCAGCGCCAGGGCCGCTTCGCGCAGGGTGGTGGGTACCAACCGGAGCATTTCCTCGGTAGTGCGGGTGACTACCGGCAGCATAATAAGAGCCAGTGACACGCTCCCAGCCCAACCGGAAAAATGACCCCGGGGACGCACCAGGATCAGATAAACAAATACTCCAATTACAATTGAAGGCGCTGAAACCAAAAGATCAGAGACGAAACGTACTACCGCTGCCGGACGACTTTCCTTACCAAACTCAGCCAGGTATGCCCCGGCCCACAATCCCAGGGGAACGGCCATCACCGTGGCTGCCATGGTCATCAGCAATGTCCCCAGGATGGCGTTGGCTAGACCACCACCCGGCATTCCTGGCGGTGCCGGTAGCTGAGTAAAAAAATCTTTGTTCCAGGCCGCCAAACCGCGGGCCGTAATTTCATAAAGAATCCAGAGCAACATCACCAGGCCCAGCAGAGCGGCAATAGCTGAACAAGCCAATACGATTCTACTTTTCCAACGGCGCATAAGGGTGCGGGTCATACCTCACCACTCTTTTCCATACTACGTTTCAGCCACCATTGGGCTAATCCCAGAATAAGCGTCGCCAGCAGGAAAAGCACCAAGCCCAATTCGATCAACGCCGACAAGTATAAATCGCCATCGGCTTCGGTGAACTCATTGGCCAGCGTGGAGGCGATACTATTCCCGGGAGCAAACAGGGACCAGGAAAGATGGTAGGTATTGCCGATGACGAAAGTAACGGCCATGGTCTCACCCAGGGCCCGCCCTAACCCCAACAAAATGGCTCCTACAATACCCTTGCGACCGTAGGGAATTATGATGGACCTGATGACCTCCCAGGTTGTGCTCCCGAGGCCATAGGCCGCTTCTTTTAATCGTTGAGGTACCAGTAAAAACACATCCCGAATCACCGAGGAAATAAATGGCAAAATCATCAATGCCAATACCAATCCCGCCGGCAAGATTCCCACTCCCAGAGGCGGACCGGAGAAAAGAGGTAGCCATCCCAAGTATTTAGCCAGCGGCGGTTCCAGAATTTCAGCCACTAGGGGAGCAAACACAAATAAGCCCCACATACCGTAAACAATACTGGGGATGGCTGCTAGAAGCTCTATGGCCGTGCCTAACGGAAAGCGGAGCCAATCGGGAGCTATTTCGGTGAGAAACATGGCAATACCCAGGCTCAAGGGAACTGCCACCAACAGGGCGATAATGGTCGTAAGACAAGTTCCCAGCAGTGGGATCAAGGCTCCGAACTTGTCGGTGACCGGATTCCATTCCGCGGAGAGAAAGAACTTTATACCGAATTGCTTTATAGACGGCCAGGAAGCCACCGTCAGCACTACTAGCAGGGCGGCGAAAAACAAGACCACTAACTGGGCGGAAATTTCCGATACTCCCTGAAAGAGCCTATCGCCCCAGCTTTGGACGCGGGAATTTGATTTTCTAAACCAACGCAGATTCATGGCTCGACGGGAGAAAATACCTGGCTCTGCATCAGGCGCCTAGCCTTAACCAGCATTTTCTCTCACCCCCTACCAATTCAGGTCGTTGCCTTTTACTTAAAGTCCCACTGAAAGGTCAGGTTACCGATCACGTCATTCCGGCTAGCATTATTCTGATTATTACCGTTAAGGTAGACATAGACATTCGGCATTACGTGTACCGCAGGAATGGGACGGTAATCCAGGGCTCCAATCACCAGGGAAGTTTCAGTGTCGCCCGTATCAGTGTCTGGATCATAACGGTCATAACGCAACACCACAGTGGTGGCACTTGTGAGGCCGTACCGTATAAAACCGGAAACGGCATTCATATGCGTACCATTGATCCCAACCACGGAGCTTCCTTGGGTGAACGAATAGTAATCCAATCCCATTATCAGACCAGCCAGTTTGTATCCTACGAAGGTCTTATAAGTAAAATTTTTAGCCCCTGCTCCTTTAGGCTCATAATCCACATAACCTTCTACCAGCAAGCTGCCAAGATCATAAGCCGCTGACAAATACACTTTTTTGTATTGGTCATTTTCAGGAGCAGAGTAGTGTGTTCCGTTTGCAATAACTGCCCGATACGACAGTCTTCCATTCAGGAAGACACCTTTGAATCCAAACCCAACATCAGCGGAACTGGAGCTGTTGGATACTCCGGTTACCCTTTTGAAGTTATCCCAAACAGTTTTCGCCAACCCCCGGTACCCCCACCAATGTTCAGAAATGCTCCACGTGGGAGTACCAACTATTCCGATGTATGCTGTTGTGTGTGGCCACAAATTTTCCCATCTCAGATATGCCGCCTTAACGAAAGGTCGCAGTTTGTCATCGGCCTTGCGGTCCACATCGGTGCGGAAGCGGACTGCAAAATCGTCAGTCATTTGTCTGTCTATGGTCATATAGAACCTGGTAAAGGCGAAGCTGTTGAAATTACCTTCAGTGCGGGGGCCATCGGTGGTGAGGTTGTAGGAATAATTAAAATAGGCTCTACCACTGATCTGGTAATTTGATTGTGGATTGGCAGCACTAAAGACTAATTGATATCCAATCAATATTCCCCCCAATACAAATACCAACCAGCGATTCATTCTTATCCCTTTCATGACTTCGGTTCAGTTACTTCCCTAACAGCCCAGCCCCCATCCAAGTCATCTTTCCTCTAATCTCAATCACTCCACAAGAATATCGCATGTGATCAGTTGGTCGTGTCCTCTACAAACTCATAAGTCTCCAGTATGGGAGGAAAATCATTGGTCTATTTCCAAATCGGTTCTCCACTGGTTGAACGCAATGTTTTACGCCAGCTTTGTTCCACCAGTTGAATCACTTTCCTCGGCAAAGGCACGTAATCCAGCTCTAGAGCCGCTTGGCCCCCATTCATGAAACACCAGTGGAAAAACTCCAGGACCGCCTTAGCCTTTGCAGGTTTGGCAACCGTCCGCGGCATCAGAATAAAAGTGGCACCGGTGATGGGCCAGGCTTGCTCGCCTGGTTGATTCGTGAGTACCAGATAGAAATCCCGGGCTCGGTCCCAGCGAGCGTGGGCAGCCGCAACCTGAAAGGTGGTCGAGGAGGGATTAACAAACTTTCCAGCCAAATTTTTCAGCTGAACATAACTCATGTGGCTCTGGACTGCGTAAGCATACTCCACATACCCCAGGGCACCGGGGATTTTTCTGACGAAGGCTGCCACACCCTCGTTACCTTTACCCCCCAAACCTGCCGGCCAGGCGACAGCCTTACCGTACCCCACTTTACTTGCCCACTCTGAGCTGACTTGGGCAAGGTAATGGGTAAAAATCCAGGTGGTACCGCTCCCGTCGGCGCGGTGAATCACCGTTATTTTTTGATCTGGAAGTTCTACCCCAGGGTTGAGCTGCCTTATTATCGGATCATCCCATCGGGTGATCTTGCCCAGAAAGATATCAGATAATACTTCCGGCGTTAGACGAAGTTTGCCCGGAGCAATTCCTTGAATATTCACAACTGGGACCACTCCCCCCAGAACCATGGGCCATTGTGTTAAACCGTACTCCTTCAATTTTTCCGGCTTCAGGGGGGCATCGGAAGCTCCAAAGTCCACCGTGCGTGATTTGATCTGCTTAACTCCTCCACCGGAGCCGATAGATTGATAGTTGATCCGAATACCTGTCTCCCGATAGTACTGATAAGCCCACCGTGAATATATTGGATATGGGAAAGTGGCTCCGGCACCGGTCAGGCTGTTCACCTGACCCCAAACTCCGGTCAACATACCGGCCAGCCACAAACTGACGATAACCCTAATCATGATTTCCCCTTATTTGTGGTTATCTGTAAAGAAATTAACGTGCATGTCAGGCTATAAATGCTTTTCACATCATAAAGTTTAATCCGCAAATGTTAAGACAGTGTTAAAAGGCTGTTAAGTTTCAGTTAATCTATCAGCTACACTACGAATTCAGTAAGAATGCTTATTGAAATGATCTGAGCTAGGAGGCAGAATCCTCATTAATAGCCAGGGGTACCATCACCCGAAAAGTGCTGCCGTGGCCCGGCGTGCTTTCGACTTCCACTCTACCACCGCTACTTTCCACGATATGTTTCACAATTGCCAGCCCCAATCCGGTACCCCCCAGTTCCCGAGAGCGAGCCGGATCAACCCGGTAAAAGCGCTCGAAAATGCGTTCCTGATGCCGGGGCTCAATCCCAATGCCGGTGTCCTTCACCTCCAAAACGGCTTCTTTTCCTTTCCGGAAAGCGGCAAGGGTGATCCTCCCAGGAGCGGGAGTGTATTTTATAGCATTGTCCACCAGGTTAAATCCAACTTCCTCCAGGGCATCATCTTCCAACAACACCGGCAAAGGCTTGGAGGGAATTTCCAGGATTATTTCCAACCCACGATCTTCAGCTTGGGGTTTCAACGCTCGGTACACATTCTTAAGAATCAGGCCCAAATCACTGGCAACTGTTTGGATATCCGGTCTTGCTTCCCAGCGCGCCAAAGTCAGCAGATCCCGGACCAGGCGTGTCATCCGCTCAATTTGCTTATGGAGACGGCTTAAGAATTCACGTTGTTGCTCAACCGTTAAATCGGAGGTCTCCAGCAGCGTTTCCACTATGCCCTGCATGGCAGTGATGGGGGTTTTCAGCTCGTGGGAAACGTTGGCCACAAAGTCCCGCCGAATGGTCTCCAGCTGGATCTGATGGGTTTTATCATCCAGAACCAGCAATATGCCCTCCAGCTTTCCGGGAGCTTTTTGGAGCGGGCGGACTAAAACACTAAGAACTTTTTCTCCGGCTTCCGTTTCCAGTCGCAACTCCCGAGCCAGGGTCTGTTTTTCCTCCAGCCCTTTTCGCACCAATTCCTGGAGCTCAGCAAAGCGCAGTATTTCAAAATACGAGCGGGGAGCAGAGAAAGGCCAATTGCAGTTGAGAAACTCAGCCGCCGGCTTGTTCATCATGACGACAGATCCATGGGAATCGATCAACAGCACCCCCTCTTGCAGGGCGTCCAACATTGCCGGCAATTTCCGTCGCTCGGCTGCCAACTGTCGCAGACGTTTTTCATGGCGCCGACGCAATTGGTTGAAGGCTGCCGCTATCCAACCGAATTCATCTTCTCGTAACGTCGCTAAGGGAGCATCAGGGGCTGGAATCAGTTGCCGCACTTTCTGAGCCAGATTTTGTAAGGGCAGATTAACCAGCCAAGCCAACAGTGCCGCCAACCCAATGCCTACCCCCAGACTCAAAGGCCACCCAAACGCCCACAGGCGCCGGCGCAAGCTGCTGAACCCCGGTGGTAATTGGGCCGGAATCTCAAGGAGTATCCAGCCCTGACCATGATTCAGTTCTTGTCGCAAGCGATAAACCGGCCGTTGCCACCAGGGACTGAATTGGGCTTTACGCGAAGTTATTACGGTGGGAATTCGGGACGGGGGCTGGTCAGGGGGATTTAGCAAATTCGCTGGGGCTTTCCAGAAAAGAACCTGCCCTACTGAATCGGAAACCACAACCAGCACCCCGTTTTGAGCTGCAATTCCGGATATGTGTCGGCGCCAGCTTGCGTCCATACCCGGCACTCCCAATGAATCCAGCTCGTTTATTCGCTGTAAAGTTCGTTTGAGCCGTAGTTGGAGCTGTTCCCGTCCGGTATGAGCAATCTGTCTGTCCAGCAGCCAGATCAACAGCCCCACGCTGACAATTGTCGGAATCGCCGTAGCCAGCCACAATTTCCAGAAAAAGTGCCGTTTCATGATTCGCCTTTAAAACGATATCCCACGCCACGGATCGTTTCCAGTAAAACCGCAGCCGGCCCCAGTTTCTTACGCAAAGCTCTGATGTGGACGTCCACCGTACGGGGAGCCACAATTACCCCCGGTTCCAGTAGGCGCTGCAATAACTGCTTGCGGGTAAACACCCGCCCGGGTGCGGAAGCTATTACGTACAACAGCCGGAATTGGGTAGCCGTTAAGTCCACTTTCTGGGCCCCTACCAAGACTTCCATACGCAGAGGGTCGATTCGCAGGAATATGGATTGTGGTCCGTGAGCAAAAGTGAATTGTAGTGTATTATCAGGGATATTGGTTTGGATTGGCCCTCGGCGCAGAACTGCTCGCACCCGGGCTACCAATTCCTTGGCACTGAATGGTTTGATGAGATAATCGTCGGCCCCGGCCTCCAGTCCCAGCACCACGTCGTCTTCCTCACCTTTGGCAGTTACCATGATTATTCTGATATCCCGTGTGCGCGGGTCTTGACGCAAGCGGCGACAAATCTCCAGGCCATCCAGCCCGGGGAGCATGATATCCAACAACACCAGCTCTGGGAGTAGGGTTTGAATACCCTTTAACCCCACTTCCCCATCACCGGCCGATTGCACTTTGAACCCTTCCCTGCTAAGACGGAACGTCATTACCTCCCGGATATCCGGTTCATCTTCCAGGATAAAAATCCGGGGAGTATCCATCTTTTACTCGGTTCTTACAATTTTGAAAAAGTTCGCTGAGGAGGTGAATGGGGAAAATAATTAGAGATGGTCACCAGCATTGGTCAGTCCGACAAGGTCGGCGGTCGTTTCCAGGGAAATTCATATTCCAGAATATCGGCACAGCGGATAAAGTCATTGGCATCCATGGCAGCCAAGAGCCGCTCCAATAAGGTCTGAATCTCCTGCAGAGATTGTAATTGCAGCACCTCTTCCAACTGCCCGGCTCTGATGGTCTCTTGCAGCGCCTCGGCAAATAGCCGCACTTTATCAAAACCTTCCTCGAAACGACCGGTGCGATATGCTACGGCTATTTCGCGGGCCAAGTCGCGTACGTCCTCACTCATGGGTTATTCCTTCGATATGATTGCATTGATATACTCTTCGACCCCCATCACTTGGCACCCTTTGATCAAGGCCCCATTGGGAGAAAGATTTACGGCTTTTAACTCCGGATGGGCAGCTAAAAAAGCTTCAGTAGCTCGCAAATGCTCCACGAAATCAGGACGGGTAGTAAGTCGGCGGCCATCATTGGCTTCAACCTCCAACAGGTTCAGTTTTCCCGAACCGAGGAGATTGCCCGCTGCCGATTGGGACGCGTGGGTTCGGTCGCCCGGGAAACCTAGATCGACTCCCACCAGTGCCAGATTTGGAACCTCCAGTCGTATCGCCAATTCCAGGGCAGGATGAAGCACAGAACTCTCCGTAGGCAGGACCGCCTCAGCTTTAAATTCAGGCACTCGCATTTCATCCCCAGGCTGATACGCCAGGTAGAGTCTTCTCGGCCAACGGCGTAACAGATCCGGGTGCACCGCCGGATAAGCAACTAGAGCTGTTGCGGGAGGTAACTGGGCTAAATACTCCGAGGGGAAGTAAGACAAAACCTTCTCAGCAGGGTCCAAACTCAACACTACGTCAGGCTTTAACCCCTGCTGTAAGACGGGTACGAGAGCAGCGTCCAGTACAATGGAGAAGTAGTGCTCCTGCCAGCCGGTCAAGAGCGGTAAAACAAGGTCTAAGGAGGGGCCGGCACCGAAAATAACTGCGGGGCGACGAAGGGGCTTAAGGTCGCGGATAAAATCAGCCACTGTGGCGCGGTCCCGATAAAGCTCAGAATGGGCCTGAATCCGGTGGGTTATTTGTTGCTGCATCTCAGCCCAGCGGCTATTGAGCCATGCCTGGCGTAGTTGCAGGAAGATCCGGTCCCGCAAAGGGAAATACTCGGCTTCGGCCAATAATACCTCGGCCGGAACAATTGTGAACGGCGGCCGGGGTTTCTCATGCTCTGGAACCGCTAGCTCAAGTCGCTCATCACCAAGAATCTCCAGGGGTAATTGTTCCAGGATCGCCCGCAATAGGGGCAAGTTCAATAAATAGACTTTGATCTTCCGTATGCCGGGACGTTGCAATAAAACGCGGGGCAAGTGCCCACATCCCAAGCCATAAACCACCGCTTCGGGGGCCGAATCGGGAATCAACTTGGCCTGGAGCCAAGCTTCTCGAGAAGGATCAAAGCGGCTATGAATCAAAATTTTAGAAGTTTCGGCATAAGCTTCACCATTGGATGCAGCCCGAACGAACACCTGAGCCGGCTCCGTTTCCTGTATTTGCTCTCCCAACGAGGGGAAACGTTTATTTAATATTTCCAGATTGAAATTCCAGGGGCTACCCCATTCACTGGAAATATAAGGCATAAACTAATGTCTCAATTTCACCTGTATTTGCAAGGTCTCTCAGTCACTTTCTCAAGGCAGGAGCTCGATTCTCCATAGAAAATATTTTTTGAGCCTTTTCCATTATCTCCTTGCAAATCCCCCCGGGCCCGGTCACATTAGGCCCGCATGCTAAGCTCCGGACCTACCATTTTATGACTGCCTAATTTTTTACCCATCATTCCATACTGAAGCCCATCAATGCTTAATTCTTCTCCACTCCGTTTTTCTCCCTCAGCAGATATTAATAACATCAATTTTGAGGGGCCGAATAATGGCTTTAGTCAGCATAGAACCAAGGACGTTGTCAGAGGGTTTTATCCCTTGATAGTCTTAGCTAGCAATTTTCAATGCCCTTATAGGGTCTCTCGTGCAACGACAGGTGTGCTAGTCGCGCGTGGGAGTTGGTACTAAAATAGCACACGCAGCAAGGAGTTCTTAAATGAACATTTACGTTGGGAACCTGCCCTTCAGCCTCAATGAAGATGAGCTGAAAAACCTATTCGCCCAGTACGGTGAAGTGGTCAGCGCTAAAGTAATGACCGATAAGTTCACCGGACGTTCCCGGGGATTCGGGTTCGTCGAAATGAGCAACCAGGAGGCGGGACAAAGCGCAATCCAGGCCCTTAACGGCATGGAGGTCAAAGGCCGGGCCCTACGGGTCGATGTAGCCCGGGAACGGCAGCAGCGTTCCTACGGCTCTAAAGCCTACTAAGTCCAGTAAGGGGCCGCTCACAACATGAGCGGCCCCATTTACTATCGCCGGTAGCTCACTCAAGCTGCCTTAAATCCCTCTTCTAAACTTTTTCTGCCACTCCTGTTACTCGCAGGGTTAAATCTGGTTTAACCTGACCGACGAATTGGGCAGGTTAAAAGACAATCTTTTTTTATCACCATTAGATATCTTTAGAACCGAAAATGTTTTATGTAGCTAGGCAAATAATTCCAGTAACTAAGGAGTAGAGCCAAAGTATGCCTCCCATAACCCGTCGCTTCATAAAAGTGGCCTTTATTTATTTTCTGGTCGCCCTGACTCTAAAAGGCATTCAAAGCTTTACCCATGGCCAGTTCCTTTGCCTGGGGGCTGTGGTTTATTACCACCTGCTGCTGGTGGGTTGGATCACCCAACTGATTTTCGGAATCGTCTACTGGATGTTTCCTAAAGCCAGCGTCTCCCATCCCCGGGGACCAGAGGCTGTCTGGGAGGCGATTTTTTGGCTGATTAATATCGGCTTACTACTGCGGATAATCGGAGAACCGTGGCAGCAGTGCAATCCGGGCTGGCTTAGTGCTCTCCTGCTAATGATTTCCAGCCTAACCCAGTGGGCTTCAGGAATGCTGTTTGTAGGGATTAACTGGCGCCGGGTAAGAGGCAAATGAACATACCCCCCCTCAGCCGCTGGATGATAAAATCGGCCTTTGTTTCACTGGTTTTGGGCTTCACCCTCGGCGCTTTGGTGCTGAGCGTCAAGGGTTGGCCCTGGTGGCCTACTGCCTGGCGGTTACGGACAGTTCATATCGAACTTATGCTTTACGGCTGGCTGATACAGTTCATCATGGGAGTGGGATATTGGATTTTCCCTCGCTTTAAAGGTGAACGGGGGCGTCCTATTCTGGCCTGGAGTTCTTATGTATCACTGAACGTGGGCGTAATTCTGGTTCTGGGCACCCCTTTTACCACTGACTCTCACACATCTGAGCGACTATTGGCATACGCCCACGTACTTTTTGTGATCGCGGTAGCCAGCTTCATTCTGCACGCCTGGCCGCGTATCAAACCTTTTCGGCAACCTGGTACGTAGCTAAAAAAAGAACAACAAGGACCGGCCGGGACAATATCCCGCTCAGTATATCCTTACGCTATTGCGGTATGTTGGCGATAAATAGAAATCCTTACCGCGGGTGAGACCAGTTATGGCTCCACCCGCGGTAAGTACAGGGAAGCTACTCGCCTAACTGATCAAACTCAGCTTTAAGCAAGTCGTAGGTTTCCAGTAACCCTTGGACTAAAACCTTGGCGTGACCGGTTATGGGCATGAAATTAGTGTCACCGGCCCAGCGGGGCACCAGATGGAAATGGATATGATCTTCAATGCCGGCCCCGGCTATCTCCCCCTGATTCAACCCCACGTTGAAACCCTGCGGCGACATCGTCCGACGGAGAATTTTCATACTGGTCTGCATCAGTTGCATCATTTCGGTCAGGGTTTCCGGCGGAACTTCTTCTAGGCTGGCCGTGTGTTGATAGGGCGCAATCATTAGATGACCGTTGTTGTACGGGTAAAGATTCATGAACACTGCACTTAAGCGTCCGCGGTAGAGCAGTAGATTCTCCCGATCCTTCCGTTCCGCAGGCTTATCACAAAAAATGCAGCCTTCATCGGCACCCTGCTGTTTGGCCCGAATGTATTCCATCCGCCACGGAGCCCATAGGCGTTCCAGGGTTTTGCCGTCAGAGGCCACGGACCGCTTAGTCCTTCTCTTTCTCCGCTTGGGCGGCGGCGATTACCTTGGCCTCCTCATCATGGGGCATCTGTTCGTAATGGGAGAATTTCTGCCGGTGCGAGGCTCTACCCTGGGTTAGTGAACGTAAGGCGGAGGAGTATTTATACAGATTCGCCTGGGGGACTTTAGCTCGGATTATTTGGAAACGTCCCTGAGCTTCCATCCCTTCAATACGTCCCCGGCGGGCCGTCAGGTCACCCATAACATCTCCCATGAACTCTTCAGGCACCTTGATCTCAACCTCATAGATGGGTTCCAACAGGCAGGGTTTGGCCGCTTTACAAGCTTCCAGAAAAGCTCCACGCCCCGCAATCTGGAAGGCGATGTCTTTGGAATCCACCGGGTGTTGTTTACCGTCGTAAAACACGGCCTTTACATCCACGATGGGATAACCGGCTAAAACGCCTTCTTTGGCAGCAGCTTGGACTCCTTTCTCCACGGAGGGCACAAACACCCGGTCCACGTTCTGACCCACCAGGGTTTGCTCGAACTGCAGGCCGGAACCGCGGGGTAAAGGCTCCACCGTCATCCAAACTTCCGCAAATTGCCCGGCTCCGCCAGTCTGTTTTTTATGGCGGAACTTGGAATCACCCTTGGTCTGAATAGTTTCCCGATAGGGAATCTTGGGTTCCACCATCTCCACATCGACCTTAAAGCGTTCTTTGAGCCGTTCGAAGGCAATCAGAAGCTGTAATTCGCCCTGACCGCTGATAATGGTCTGATGGAGATCTGGATCCACCTCGTAGAAAAAGGTGGGGTCTTCCTCGTGAATTAGATTCAAGCCGGTGGTGATCTTGTCTTCCTCACCCTTCACCTTGGAAACAATTGCTGCCTGAATGTTGGGTGGAGGAAATTCGATAGGTTTAAGGATCACTGGATTTTTAGGATCAGAGAGGGTGTCACCGGTATGGGTATCCTTCAGTTTTACCGTAGCTCCGATATCACCGGCGTTAATGGCGTGAATTTCATTGCGGTCGTGGCCACTGACACTGTAAACATGGCCGATTCGCTCAGTGATATTGCGCCCTTTATTAACCAGATCCATGCCCGAAGAAACCTTACCCGCATAGGTGCGGAAAAAACTCAGTTCGCCCACATGGGCTTCGCTGGTGGTCTTAAAAACAAAAGCCACGGTGGGGGCATCTTCACCGGTGGGAATGGGATTGCCCTCGCTATCGGTTAGGCCCGGCATATCCGCCGGAGAGGGGAAGTATTTGGCGATGATCTCCATGAGGCGCCGCACCCCCACCAGTACCGGAGCTGCACCTGCAAAAACGGGAAAGATGTCCTTGCGGGCAATGGCAGTCCGTAGGCCGGTCCTCAAATCCTCCGCCGAAAGCTCCCCATCCTCGAAATATTTCTCCATCAGGGTTTCGTCAGACTCCGCCACCTGTTCTTGTAACTCGGTATACCAATGTTCAACTTCATCGGCTAGGTTGGCGGGAACTTCCTCCTCAGTATAGGTGCCCTTTTGGGTGTCAAACACCAACAACTTCCGCCGCAAAACATCCACCAGTTTGTGAAAACCGATTCCCTCCTCCACAGGGATCTGTAAAGCAGTTACATGATTTCCGAACTGATCCCGAAGTTGCTGAAAACTTTTCTTGAAGTCGCAGTGCTCCTTGTCCAACTGGTTGATGAAAAAAGCCCGAGGAATGTCGTGCCCCGCGGAAAAGTCCCACATTACCTCGGTGCCCATTTCAGGACCGTGCAATCCGTTCACCACCAGCAATCCCACATCGGCCACCCGCAATCCGCTCAGGGCTTCTCCCACGAAATCGGCATACCCGGGAGTATCAATCAGATTGATTTTCACCCCCTCAAATTCCATCTGGAGCACAGCGGCACTGATGGAATGCTGGCGCTCAATCTCTTTGCGCCGGTAATCGGAATGGGTGGTTCCCTCAGCAATGGTGCCTAGACGATTTGTGCCCCCAGCGGTGTAAAACATTGCCTCAGACAGCATGGTCTTACCGCTGGAGGCATGTCCCACTAAGGCAATATTCCGGATATCGGTCTGATGATACTCCTTCATTGAAAATTCTCCTTAGTTTCTAACGTATTTGGTGGCTGATTGATGATTAAGAATATGAGGTTGAAAACTGTGTTGCCTGTGCCCATCAAAGTCCCGAAATATACATGGCGACCCCCATGTGGTCAGCAAATTTTACACCCTTTTGGAACGTGAATCTTTAGCTTTTGAAAAGCTGAAACTGATTTCCAGCGGATAGCTTCAACAAATGAAACTATTTGATATCCACCAGGGGAGTCCCCTTCTCCACTGTTTGACCTTCTTGAACGTGAATCGCGGCAATGATGCCATCGCAGGGGGCTTTTATTTCGTTCTCCATTTTCATGGCTTCCATAATGAGCAACGGCTCTCCCTGCTGAATTTTATCCCCAACCTGATGTTTGAGCTTGATTATCAAGCCTGGAATCTGGGCTACCACTTTGCCGGTCTGTTTATTCTTCAGGCGATCCCACCCCAATTCTTTCAACATCAACTGGAGATCATCTTCCACTTTTAGCTGAAAAACCTTACCGGTGGTTGTAAAAGAATTCTGACCTTCCCGGGTCAGCAGCAGGGAGTGCCCTCCTAGACGCAAACTGAAGACGTTCGGGGATAATACAGCCACATCCACTTCCAATTCCCGGTCACCATTAACCATTATCCAGTGATCATTTACCTGCTTCAGCTCCAGCTCAGTTTGAAAAGAGCCGTTGGTTATTTTGAATCTCAATCCCAGTCTCCTTTCCGCGCAGCCAACACCCACGGTGAAATCGTATTCACGGCTTCCTTTTTAATTTCACTAGTTGATCCGTTTTTCGCTTGCAAAGCAGCTAAAGCCCCAGCGCCCAGAAGCGCCAATTGATCGACCTGTTGCAGCGCTTGAAACAACTCCTGGTGATCAGCCAGAAAACTGGTGGAATACCGACCGGCTTGAAATTGAGGGTGTCGGATTACCTCTCGGCAAAAGGCGCTGCTGGTAACCACTCCAGCGATTTGAAGTTCCTTGAGCGCCCGATCCATTCTAGCCAGCGCTTCCAAACGGGACTGGCTCCAGGTTATTAATTTACCGAGTAACGGATCGTAATAGGGAGTGATCACGCTCCCTGAGTGAATGCCGCCATCAAAACGAGTTCCCGGTCCTGAAGGCAGGTGGAGAAATCTGATCTCTCCAATGGAGGGAGCGAAATTCTGCTGGGGATCTTCGGCATAAATCCGGCATTCTATGGCGTGACCTTGAAAATTTATTGACTCCTGGGATAGTTCCAACGGCTCACCGGCAGCGATGTGCAGTTGCCAGGCTACTAGATCCAGACCGGTTCGCATTTCAGTAACCGGGTGTTCTACCTGCAACCGGGTATTCATTTCCAAAAAGTAGAAGTGACCGGCCCGATCCAGTAGAAACTCCACCGTTCCGGCTCCGCGATAGTTGCAGCCCTGAGCTGCCCGTACGGCTGCCGCAGTCAATTTTTGTCTCAATGTGTCATCCACCACCGGACTGGGCGATTCTTCAATAATTTTCTGATAACGTCGTTGGATGGAACATTCCCGTTCGCCCAGATGAATCACATGGCCGTAGTTATCAGCTAGAATTTGAACCTCGATATGGTGGGGTTCCTCCAGAAAGCGTTCCAGATAAACCCGTTCGTCGCCGAAGGCACTCAAAGCCTCGCTGCGGGCTCGTTCCAACGCCGGCCCCAACTCCTCCGCTGAACGAACCAAACGCATTCCTTTGCCGCCCCCTCCTCCAGCGGCCTTGATCAACAAGGGATAGCCCAAGGAGTTGCCTGTTTTTTTAGCCTCTTCCAGATCGTGTAAGGGGGCCAGAGAACCAGGTACTACCGGCACCCCCGCTTTTTGCATCGCCGCCCGCGCCCGGGTCTTGTCCCCCATCAGTTCCATGACTTCCGGTGGTGGGCCGATAAAAATTAACCCCGCCTGCGCTACCCTTCGGGCAAATTCAGGATTCTCTGCCAAAAAACCATAACCGGGATGAATGGCATCACACTGAGCTTTCCGGGCCACTTCGATGATCTTGTCCATGGCCAGATAGCTTTCCCGCGCCGGGGGAGGTCCCAGGGGATAGGCCTCATCAGCCAGTAGAACCGGCAGTTCGGTGCGATCCACTTCCGAATAGACTGCCACCGCCTCCATCCCCAGTTCATGGCAGGTGCGAATCACCCGCACAGCAATTTCGCCCCGGTTAGCAATCAGCACTTTACGTATTTTCTTTTTCAAACTCACTCTCCTTGGTAGCGCTTTAACAACTCCAGGAATTCACCTTCATCCATCACCGTGATCCCCAGCTTCTGCGCTTTGGCCAATTTAGAACCGGCACCCGGGCCAGCTATCACCCGGGTCACCCGCTTGGAAACCGAATCGGCGGTTTGAGCCCCCAATCTCTCCACCAGTTCACGGGCTTGGGGGCGGGTAAACTGCTCCAGCTTGCCGGTAAAAACAAAAACTTCCCCGGTCAAAGGTCCCTTTTCGCTCTGATCAGCCGTAGTTTCGGCTTCCGGTTTTACCCCCGCTGCGGCAAGCTTTTTCAGCAGCTCCCGATTATGGGGCTCTTGAAAAAAGCGCACCACAGCTTCAGCCACGATGGGCCCAACCTCCGGAATCTGCTCTAACTCTTCCCTGGTGGCAGAGGCTAATTTTTCTAAAGAACCGAAATGCTTTGCCAATACCTGAGCCAGGTGTTCCCCCACATTGCGGATCCCCAGAGCGTGGATGAAGCGCCAGAGGGGACGATGTTTGGCTTGTTCCAGGGCATCCAGAATATTACGGGCCGATTTGGGTCCCATCCGCTCCAACGCTGCCAGATCGCTTTCAGTGAGCTGGTACAAATCGGCAATGGAGTGCACCAACCCTTTATCCACCAGCTGTTTCACCAACTTAGGACCCAGGCCGTCAATGTCCATACAGGACTTGGCAGCAAAGTGCTCAATGCGTCCCTGAACCTGGGCCGGGCAGGAAGCATTCAGACAGTAGTGTCGCGCTTCCCCAGGCAGACGCTCTACTTTACCGCCACAAACGGGGCATCGATCAGGCAAATGATAGGGCTTGGCATCAGGAGGACGTTTCTCTAAAACGACTTTCACAACCTCGGGGATAACATCGCCGGCTCGTTGGACCCAGACCGTGTCTCCAATACGGATGTCCTTGCGGTCGATTTCATCCTGATTGTGTAGGGTAGCGCGGCTGACCGTGACCCCTCCCAGTTCCACCGGTCGGAGATGGGCTACAGGGGTAATAGCTCCAGTGCGGCCCACACTGGCTTCGATATCTTCGATTACCGTAACTTCCTGACGGGCCTTGAATTTGCCGGCCACCGCCCACCGGGGCGACCGACTCCTGGCCCCCAGGCGTTCCCGATAGTCAAAACGGTCAACCTTGACCACGATACCATCAATCTCATAGGGCAATCTATCCCTTAAATGCTCCATTCGCTCATAGTATTCCAGCACGTGGTCGAAGTCGTCAGTACGCTCAATATTTTCGTTAACCGGGAAACCCCATTCTTTCAACGCCTGGAGAAACTCGAAATGAGTGGTGAATTCAACTCCTTCCAGGACGCCGTGAGCATAAACGTTTAACTGAAGTGGTCGGCCGGCGGTGATCCGGGAATCCAACTGGCGCAAACTTCCAGCAGCAGCGTTGCGGGGATTGGCAAAAGGCGTCTCACCGGCTTCCAGTCGTTGAGCGTTCAGGCGCTCGAAGTCCTCCCGGTACATAAACACCTCGCCACGTATTTCCAGAATGGAAGGCCGGGCATATCGTCTTTCCCGCAACCTTAAGGGAAGGGTCCGGATGGTTTTGAGGTTTACGGTTATATCCTCTCCTACGAAACCATCTCCCCGAGTTGCCCCGGCAGTGAAAATGCCATTCTCGTAAATTAGCTCAACACCTAATCCGTCCAGCTTGGGCTCTAACACATAGGTGACTTTATCAACCCCCAGCTCCTTTAAAACGCGTAGATGAAACTCCCGTAGCTCTCCGGCGTTCATGGCATTAGCCAGGGAGAGCATAGGGGTACGGTGTCTTAAGGTGTTGAAGCTTTCTAAAGGCGGACTACCCACCCTTTGGGTGGGAGAATCGGGTCTGCGGAGGTGGGGATATTGGGACTCCAGCTCCTCCAGACGGCGTAACAGCCGGTCATATTCGGCATCAGAAATAACGGGTTCATTGAGGATATAATAGCGGTAGTTGTGCTCATTAAGCTCAGCGGTTAAACGGGCGATTTCTTCCGCCGGTGATAGGTGAGTCATAATTTCAAATTTAGCAGGGGCAGCCTAAAATAAAAAACGCCCCGCGAGGGGGCGCCGTCTAACGTCTCGTTCAGGAATTCAAAAGTTCGGGCAATTTCTCCTTGACGTATTCAGCGTAATCCTTGCTTTCGGGAACCGACAACATACCTTCTTTAAAACGAATTCCAGTACCATCTTTTTTCATAATCGGCAGGATATACTTAACCATCTTTTTGTGGGTTTTTATCTTGCCCTTAACCTTGTCTCCGAACGCTTGTGCTTTGGCCATGCCTTAACCTCCTTCGTAAGCGGCGCGTAAGGTAATCGCCACCCCCGCTACCGCCAAGTAAATTTACTTTGCTTGGGGAGCTAGAGCTTGAATATCTCTCTCGAACACCTCAAGGCTTTGGTAACCCACATATTTACGACGGATCTTGAAATCGGGATCGATGACGAACGTGGTGGGAATACCTGTGATTCCGCCATAGGCCTGAACCACCCGGCCATCAGCGTAAGCAATGGGATAGTTGATACCGTACTTCCTAGCAAAGGGTTCCACAGCCGCAGGACCGTTCTGATCAACCGATACGCCGATGATTTGCAACCGATCGCCATACTTCTCTTGCAGCTTAATAAAACCGGGAATTTCAGCCCGACAAGGGGGACACCAAGTCGCCCAGAAATCCAGAATTATCACTTTCCCTTTATAATCAGATAAGCGCACGGTAGTTTTTCCAATCCCGGGGAGAGTAAAATCTGGAGCTTTACTCTGGGAACCATCAGTACTGGTCCCAAACAAAAATGCACCAAAACCGATAAGCAATACCACAAAGCCAATAAAGAAGTACTGATTACGTTTCATTTTATTTCCTTTCTTTGACATCATTTCTTTGACGAAAATGGGATCACCGTGTTACGTCACCAAGTAAAAAATTATTATCCGTCGGATTCCCGACGTTATTTGACCGTGCATACTAAACTTATATATCTTAAAATTCTTGCTAGAACTGGCGACTGAAAGTGGGGTTTCAAGTTCCCTTGGACTTGGGTATAATTGTCTTGTTCAGCTGATAATTCTGGCAGAAACTAGTGATTGGGAATTGTATCAGGTAGGTAATGAGATGAACCTGGGACCAAAAAGGAGGGAGGATGGGACTAATTGGCTATCCAATGCAACTTACGATAAAGTTTATTTTTAAGAGAATTTAGCAGGGACTTATGAAGATCAGACTAATCATTCTACTCTTATGCTTAGGAATCGTCCAGGCTTTGGGCGGGGAAGGCAAGTACACTCGTAAATCCATAACCTTCATCAACACTGTGTACCTGGCCGGTCCACAAGCTCGCAAACTGACTCCAGAACAGACCGAATACTTACTCCAGACCATCAAGCAACGTTTGAGTTTACCACGCTTCGACGAGAATCCATTACCACCGGACAGTAAATTGATGTACGACTTCATCCAGCAGGCCAACAACCGAGATTCCCTCGCACTAGATGATATTGCCGAGCTACTGAATACGACCTTCGTACCCAAAATTGCTGCCATTATAGACGAATATGCTGAGAAACGCGCTTCCGAATTAGTCGATGAGACTTCCAGGGCTGCTTTCATTGCAACCAAGGCCAAGGAGTTGGGCATAACGGCTGAGAATCTGGAGCAGATCTACAATTCGGCTTATATCTACTTACCGTACCTCAACGGCGTCAAACGCTACATATCCTACAATAGTAGTAATGAAAAAAAGTCTACCGTCAACTATTCACTGGAAGGCGGGATTATATGGTTCAAAATCGACTTCGAAAACAATCGCACCAGAGTCAGATCAATCATAAAATCTAAAACAACCAGTATGGGTATGGCCCTGACGGAAAAACACTTTCTGAGTGAGGGGCAATATGTGGGTGCCGAGACTTTTGCCTACCGTAGTGCTGTTCGAAATTTTGCTCGTAATCTGGAAATAATTACCCGTTCATATCCCGCCTTTACCCTCTCCATACCCATCGCTGAAGTAGAGGGTGCCACAGTACGCTTCTCGCTGGGAAGCAAAGAAGGATTGCATGTGGATGATAAATTCATCGTCGGCGAGCTAATGGAGGACGACACCGGGGGAGTCACCTTCGAATCACAAGGTTTCATTCGAGTTACTCAGGTGGCAAATAACAAAACTGACCGTGAAGCCCTTTCAGTAGGACAAGGTGTCATTGTACAAGATTGGGCGCCCGGTATGCTCCTTAACGAACACCCACGTTTGCCGTTAGAACTCTACTTTATAGCGGGCTCATTCCCCTACCGATTGACCCAACCTGACTACGCTTCAAACATTCCTGTAACTAACTTATCCTCATCGGTGGAGCTAGGAATAGGTGTATCTTATGATCTAGGACGTTGGTTAAGCATTCCTCAATTATTGACATTGCTTGAATTCCAGGTTGGTTCCGCTTCTGCCACTATCGAAAACTGGTACGCCAGCGATACGCGGGACACGTTCATTTTCGGGTTCGGTGTGGGCCTGAGCAAACGCACGCAATTCCGCCGATTTGCAGCCGTTGGGCAGGTCTTGCTGGGGGGACGCTCAATTACCATCAATGATGTTCCGGCTATCAGTGACAGTGATACTCTCAACATAATAGCATCCGCTTTCGTACTGGGGCTTGGTCTTGATTATGCCCTGGATATTGACTGGACTGTCGGCCTTCATTACCGCCTGACATTTGGATCCAACGATGTGTGGACTGTCACAAATTCAGAAGGCTCAGCAGACTATGACGGGCCCGAATTGAAAATTAGTGGGGGGGCCTGGCTTTTGGAAATAAGCTGGAATCCACCTACCCTTGGTATCGACCCCCTAGATGCAATTCGAGGATTAGCTGGAATCTAAACTCTCTTCTCGTAGAATAATGAAGTATTCAACAAATAAAAATAGAGGATGTGATGATATGAAATCGTGGCAAATAAAGCGTTCCTTTCTGGTGGCCGTTTTAGCCTTGCAATGCATGGGCTTCGGCCAAGGTACCAATCAACCCCGCTCCCGGGAGGCAGTCTTAGTAGAAAGCACCGGACCGGCAGAAGTACTGGTGTTAGCTACTGGTATCGGGACCGCTAAGCCCAACTGGCTTGGTAGAGTGGACCAAAAGAAACTCACGGCTTCCGCTGAGCTAGATGCTCGCCGGGCCGCCGTTTGGTTTGTTCTCCTCGGCGGCAGCGACCCCATGCTCACCACCTCTCAAGAGAAAGAAGCTTTCGAAAAGATCGCTGAAGAGTTTTTCCGGGCCGATAATATCCAACGCTATATCGCCTGGGAGGCCTCAGATTTCGAACAACGTCGCAAAATTGAAGGCGGTAAAAAGCTGCGGATCAAAAAAGCTTTTAAGATCAACAAGCGCATCATTCGGGAAGACCTGGTAAAACAGGGTGTGCTCAAGGCCCGAGAGGAAATAACCGATACCCTGGGTTTGCCTTTTTTGATGGTCATACCCGAGGCTCCTAAAGGTAAGGCCCCCTTGGACCTCCTCAGCACGGATCCTAATCTGAAAAAAGCGGCGGAAGTTATTGAAAGCTACCTTACAGCTCGCCGGTATGATGTGGTAGTTCCCGAACAGGGAGCGGAGTTAGAAGAACTAACCTTAGCCGTGCAGGAACTGAAAGGCGAACCGGAAGACCCAGCGTATTTGCTGGCCTTAAGCATAGGTGCAGACATCTATTTGACTTACAATGTCCAAATATCCAGCCGCCGGATTGGTTCACGCACAGTTAAAAAAGCGGTGGTGGGGGTTCGGGCCTTCGAATCAACCACTGCCCGTTTATTGGGTACTGAGACGGGCTACTCCGTAGAACGGCCAACCATGGATGCCGTGGTCATCGAAGAAGCCGTAAACGACGCCGTGGATAAAGTTTTAGCGCGCATCAATGCTTATTGGAAGGACGATCTACAGCAGGGTATCCGCTACAAACTAGTTATCCAAATATCCCAGGAATTCGATCAAGACGAAGCGGAAGATATCATCTTTCAGCTGGAAGACCTACTGGGGGAAATTTCCAATAAAACTAAAGAAATAGCCCTCACGGATTATACCCTGGATATACTGGCCTGGTGTGCACCAGAAAAATATTCAAAGGCCACTTCCTTATACCGTGACTTGAAACGAGCGGTAAGACGGAAAATATCTGGGGTGCGTTTGGTACGCACCAGTTTGAATAAAAAACTATTATTACTCAAAATGACTCCGGCTTGAGGGTAGAAAGATGAAACTCCGCTATTGGTTACCATATCTCTTACTAGCGGGAGTGGTGGTCAGCTCCTGTGGTTCGGCGCCGGCGCCGAAAAGTGGTCAAAAGGCTCAGTGGTACCTTACGGGCAAACATCCCTCATATCCCACTACGCTTTACTGGCTGGGAGTTGGGAGCGGTAGCAGCCTCTCTGCTGCCAAGGAAGACGCCATCGCTGACCTGGCCCGCCAGCTTAAGGTCAACATCAAAAGCGTCTCGCAACAAATGGTTCAGAGTTTCACCGTCGACGATCGGGAGTATTTCCGGGATGAACTCACCAAACGGACCCAGGCTCTGGTGGATCAAACCATTGAAGGAGTGGAAGTGGCCGAGACGGAACATAAGGGTGATGAATTTTACGTGCTGGTGGTTTTGAATAAAAACCGTTATCTGAATAATCTCCGCAATAAACTGGATGTCCAATACGACCACATTTCCAAACTTATGGAGCAAACCTCCCAGCTATTGAGTCAGGGACGACTAGTACCAGCAGTTAACAATCTGTTGGAAGCAGCAGAGCAGATTCCCGATCTATCTGCTCAACTGGCTTTTTACAATGCTCTATCTCCTATGCCTTACCTGGTTGAAGAGCAATATTCCGGCCCAGCCATCGTAGCCAAAGCCCGGGAACTCCTGGCCCAACTGCATTTGCGCGTGGAGGAAGGTGATCGACAAACGGCAGCTCCGGGTGCTATTCTGCCCAAACCTGTCGTCATTCAAGCCTATCTGGAACAAAAAGGCCGCGTCCTTCCCGTAGCCCAGTTGCCTCTAAAGGCTACCTATGAAAACGGAAAAACAGCTGGGAAAGCCGTCACAGGCGACGATGGTCGAGCCGTGTTTCATTTTACCGCAGTTCCCGGAATTGCAATCACCCGAGGTCAAATTCGCATTCGATTGAATCTCCTTCGCCTACCGGAAATTTTCGCTTCAACGGTGGAAAATCTGGAGCAGATCATAACCTACGAATTACAGAGACCTTCCCAGCCCCTGGCGGTGGAAGTCAAGGATGCCGATGGCCTAGCTTTACCCAAACTCATGGTAGCAGTTAAAAGAGCTCTGACCAATGCCGGTTACACCGTAGCGCCTAATGCTCGATACCGCTTAACGGGTCAGGTGCGACTACAGGAACCGCGTCAACTGACCCTGGGGGGTCGCAAACGATATCAAGTGCAAGCTGTTATGGAATTACAGCTGGTGGGACCAGACGGAAGCCAATTAGGGTCGTTGGAAATTCGCCAGTCCGGCGTGGCCGGCGAGGTGGCTAAAGCCAAAGCAAAAGCCCTGGACAGTTTGGGACACTCCATCCCCAAGCGGAGATTAGTGCGCATGCTGGATGCGGGGCTTGGTTCTCCTTAGCCAGCGCTTCCAAGATGATCTTTTCAGGTCAGAGTGAGCTTATATCCGAAGCACTTAAAATACCCCTGGCTCACCTAACTTTTTCCTGATTACAAACTGGATGACTTGCTATACTTGCCGCGTGAACGGGAAGCTAATTACCGGCCAGATTAAATGTATTCTCCCTGGGGTACTTATACTCCTTCTTGTCTACTGTAGCAAACCCGAACCGTATGCGCCGGTGGCGGCTAAAGTGGGAGATCGTACCATTACCACCATTGCCTTCCAGCGGGCCTATCTACCGGTCATCATGTATTCGGACAAATTCGACAGCCCCCAAACCAGGCGCGAGGTCCTTAACACTCTCATAGGCGATAAAATATTGGCACAGGAAGCGGAGCGTTGCCGTTTGGACACCTTCCGTGCGGTGCAGCGGCTTAAACGCCTGGCAGAGCAGAAAGCCCTGGCCCGGAAACTGTACCAGGAGTGGGTGGCTGATCAGGTGGGCCCAGTAACCGAAAAGGAACTACGGGAGGCATTCAGGCGGAGCAATGTCAAATTGCGGGTGCGTCATCTCTTCGCCCGCACCAAACATGAAGCCGATTCCCTATTTCAATTATTGACTACAGGTCAGGCTACTTTCCAGGAATTGGCCCGTAATGTGTTCCGGGATTCGGTATTGCGCTACAACGGCGGCGAATTGGGCTGGATCAGCTTCGGTGATCTGGATGAAACGCTGGAAGATACCTTGTATCACCTACCCCCCGGCCGAATTTCTCATCCCACTAAAAGCATATATGGCTGGCACATTCTCCAGGTTGATGATGCCCAGAGACAGTTGATCGTCACCGAAGACGCTTTTCAGCAGGCCCGTAAGAACCTGCGTTATCGTATCCTGGAAAGGCGGGAATACGCGTTGGGGCGCAAGATAATCAACGATTTTATGAAGGCGCAACGGATACAATTCAACCGTCCTCTGGCCCGAAAAGTCTGGGCTGCCGTGCTCCAGCGTTTGCCGCGCCGCAAACAACCACTGAAACTTGGCTCACCGGAACTTACTCCCGGTGCTCTCACCGACCTGCGTCAGGAACTACAGCCCCACTTGCGGGACACCCTGGTTACATTCAAGGACGGTGCTTGGACCGTAGCCCATTTCCTGAATCATCTGCCGGAAATGAAACCGCGCTGGTTATACCGTAATCTTTACGTGGGAACAGCCTATTTGATACGCGATGCAGCTTTAGCAAAGGAAGGCTACCGCCTGGGTTATGATACTGATCCGGCCGTTAAAGAAGAAGTTCAGGATCGCCTGGATCATTTTCTGGCACAACTTTACGTGGCTGCAGTGGCTGATACCCTCCGGTTCAACGAGGAGCTGGCCCGTCAGTATTATGAACGCGAAAAGTTCAAACGTTACCGGGGGCCGGACAGTTTGCGAATTGAAAGAATCTTTTTCAGCGACAGTGCCCAGGCCGTTCGGTTCTGTAACCTGGTCCGGCTGGGGCGCAAACCAGAAACCGAGGGCTTGAAACCTATAAAAGTAGAGGTTACGCCGTGGTTGGTGACTCCCAGCGGAAATGACTCTCTGGATTACCAGCGTGCCTTGCGCTCTAAAATAGACGTTCCTCTGGGGCCCTATAATTCTCCCACCGGTTGGAAAGTGATTTTTCTCCGTGTGAGAAAGCGTTGGAGTCGGCCTTTCGCCGAGGTTCGATCTAAAGTTTTTCAAGCCATGGAGCAGAATCGCCACCCTGTAGTACGGGGGATTTTGCTTGAGCGCTTGCGTCCCAAGTACCATCCGGAGATTACTATGGAAAATGTTAACGCCCTTTTCGCACCGGATTCGAATATAACAGAATTGCAAGGAGCCCAGTGAAATGGCTTTAAGTTGTGGTATCGTTGGATTGCCGAACGTGGGAAAATCCACCCTGTTTAACGCATTGACTGCTGCTGAAATTCCTGCAGAAAATTATCCGTTCTGCACCATTGAGCCCAACGTGGGGGTGGTCCCGGTCCCAGATGAACGGTTGGAGCGTTTAGCCGAAATCTACCACCCGGAGAAAGTGACCCCTGCCACGGTGCGTTTCGTGGATATTGCCGGTCTGGTGCGGGGGGCTAACAAGGGGGAAGGCTTGGGGAATCAGTTTTTAGCTCAAATCCGAGAAGTAACCCTAATTATTGAAACTGTCCGCTGTTTTGAGGACAAGAATGTAGCCCATGTGGAAGGTACGGTGAATCCCCGGCGGGATATGGAAACCATTACCGCCGAACTGGTTATTAAAGACCTCGACTCGGTGCAGAAACAGTTGGCTCCCTTGCAGAAACGTTATCGGTCCGGAGATCGCCAATTGGCCCGCAAAGTGGCCTTGTTGGAAAAGTTGATTCCGCACCTGGAAGAATTAAAACCAGCTCGAACCCTGCCGTTGCCTCCGGAGGAGCACGCTTTACTTAAAGAATTTTTCCTGCTCTCGGCTAAACCCATTCTCTATGTGGCCAATGTAGATGAAGAGGAAATTCAATCACCCGAACGAGGACCATTAGCTCGGGAAGTTTTCGAGTATGCCGCGGAAACAGGCGACGAGGCCTTGCGTTTATGTGCCCGTCTGGAAGCGGAAATGGCTCTACTACCGCGCGAAGAGCAGCTTGAGTTTTGCAAAGAATACAATTTGCCGGAACCCGGCCTTGATAAGCTGATTCACCGAGCTTACCATCTGCTGGGCTTACAATCATTCTATACAGGAGGGCCAAAGGAAGTTCGAGCCTGGTCTATCCGCCGGGGGACCACAGCCTGGGAAGCTGCCGGTGAGATCCACACCGATTTCCAGCGCGGCTTCATCAAAGCCGAGATTTACAAATACGATGACCTAATACGTTATGGAAGCGAAAAAGCTCTCCGAGAAAAAGGACTGGTTGCTCTGGAAGGGCGCGATTACGTTTTGCAGGAGGATGATGTGGTCTATTTTCATTTCAACGTGTAATCGGGAAAAATCAACGCTTCCACAAGCCCCCATGATCTCCATTTTGAAGAAAAAAGGTATGGCGGTGGCAGCTCTAATGGGCATACCATTATTAGCAATCCTAGTTTTTAATAGCTGCTCGGAACCTGAACTTTACCAAGGACTTTACATCCAGGGTTTTGAAAAAACCTCTTTCAGAATGTGCGGAAGTGACGAGAGTTGGTGGGTGATTCCCGACAATGAGTTGGCTAATGCTTACCAAAGTTTGGGTGTAGCACCCTATACTGAAGTTTATGTCGAATTAAAAGGTGAGCGCAGTAACAAGGGTAGTTATGGTCATTTAGGGGCCTACCCCTATCAGCTTACAGTAAGGGAATTGGTCAAAATAGATACAATAGCTCCCTTCCCCTGTCGCTGAGTATTTTACGTTGAATCAATTTCACCAGGCCAGTGGCCGGAAGGAACGGTGCTACTTACCGGATGGCGTGGTAGAGTGAAAATAAAAGTTGCACCTTCCCCGGGAGAACTTCTGGCGGTGATAGTGCCTCCGTGACGTTCAATGATGCGTTTGACAATACTTAATCCCACCCCTGAACCAGGATAGTCGGCGGCGGCATGCAAACGCTGAAAAGGTACGAAAAGTTTATCGGCATAATTCATATCAAACCCGCAGCCGTTGTCTTTCACCCAGAACTGAAATCCATCCTCGTTTTCAACCACTCCGATCTCAATTACTGCCGGTTGTCGATCCTGAGTGTACTTGACAGCATTGCTGAGCAGATTACGCCAAACCTCCAACAACATCGAGTAATCGCCAGCCAAGCGGGGCAGTTCGGCAATACGCCAATTTACAAGGCGGCCACGAAGCTGCGGTTCTAATTCTTCCCTCGCGATACCTACCAATTCTTGCATGTCCAATTCGGTTATCTCAAGGGTTTTGTGCCCCAGTCTGGAAAGCTTTAGTAGCGCTCTAATTAAATTCATTGTACTTTTGGCAGCGAGTCGAATCCGATTTATATAGTCTTGAGCTTCGGCTGAAAGCTTATCTGCATATTCTTCTTCAATAATACTGGCGAAACCTTCAATAGCTCTTAACGGTGCTTGTAGATCATGGGATACTGAGTAGGTAAACGCTTCCAATTCTGCATTTCGTTCTTGAACAGACCTTTCAAGCTGAATGCTGTAGGCACTCAAGGCTTCATGTGCTTTACGCTGCTCGGTTATATCTTCGACGCTTACAAAAAAAACTTTGTGATCGTCAAGGGGGCGAAATCGCCAGCGCAACCAGCGCCTTCCTACCAAAGTGTCATGTGGAAAAACGTACGAGCTGATCTCCGTTTCCGGAGAGGATTGTAATTGATGCACTAGTTCATTGAAACACTGGGAATCCATCCCAAATTCTTCAACTGTAAGTCCAATGACCTCCTCAGGATCTCTGAGGAAAACGCGTTTTGAAGCCGGACTAACAGCAACAAAGCGATGATCAAGACCTACGACTCCCAGAACATTGGGGCTGAGTCGATAAAGGTTTCGCTCGCGCTCAGCAAGTTGCTGTACCCGCTTGCGTAGATCTATCACGTATGCTGCAATAACCATCGGAATCGCCCAGATGTGCAGATTATGTCGGATAGGGTTAAAAACATGTTTATGGACCTCGTGTTGCAACAAAGATATGACCATAAGGGCCTCGTCCATAAAAAGGAACATAAAGGCGGACACGATAAGCCAGGAAATATATCTACCCCGTTTGCGGCAAATCAGGCAAGAAACCAATATTGTGCCGGTTATGATAGTGGCTATTGATCTGAAAAGGAGATCTCCCCAAAAAACTCCGAAAGTGGCATCAGGATGACCTGCAAGATAGAGGGGCCAGGCTACTCCTGTCGCTATCCAGAGTACCGCATCGACTGCTAAGCCCACCAGAATAAAGCGGTTAACAAAATAAGCCTTCCCTTGCACAAGATTCAGAAAAGCCGCTCCCAGTAACACTTCCGAACCCAGAACCAAAGCATGCTCTACAGGAGGAAAAATTGGATGGGTATATTCCAACGGTATCCATCCTCTATAAGCGGTATAGTGGGAGAAAAGCATAATAGCCTCCCGCGCTATACCAACTACCGCGCTGAGAAGTACCAAGCCATCCTTTCGATTGCGGTACGATCTCCATTCAGCTGCACTAACCCAGGCTAGAACCAGCCAAAAAAATAAGGCCAGAATGAACCTAGTGATCTCCTCCTGAGGCTTATCGACCCCGCCCCCGATTTCGGATAGTATTTCTAGTAGAGGGTTCATGCTCTTTAGGGGGTATCTTAATCCCCACCATCCACTACGATTTTAAAATCGCTCCCAGAAAGAGCAAAATTTATGCCCTCAACGTCTTAATATGACTACGTTTTACAGGGAGGAAAATGTCCCCGGTTGCGGATACCAACCGGGGACTAAAATTTACAATCCGGTAGCTGCGACTACCTTGGCTACGTGCTCACGGGTGAGTTCCAGCGCCGCTTTTTCTTCCGGTGTCAGCTTAACTTCCAGAATTTTCTCCACACCGCCCGCGCCGATCACGCAGGGGACACCAATGAACAAACCGTTTATGCCATACTCACCTTCACAAAGAGCCGCACTGGGGATCACGCGCTTCTTATCCTTTAAATAAGCCTCGGCCATTTCTATTGCCGATTGGGCAGGACTGAAGAAAGCTGAGCCTTTGCCCAGGAGTTTGACTATCTCACCGCCTGCCATGCGTGTACGCTGGACAATGGCTTCCAAACGATCCGGGGGAATAAGTTCGGTCACGGGAATTCCCCCCACCGTCGCCAAGCGTGGGAGTGGCACCATGGTATCACCATGTCCGCCTAGAACCAGACACGTGATATCCTGCACTGAATACCCCGTTTCCATGGAGATGAAGGCTTTAAAACGAGCCGTATCCAGGGCCCCTGCCATCCCTACTACCCGGTTCTTCGGGAAACCACTTATTTTGTAGAATGCATACACCATGGCATCCAGTGGGTTAGTGAGGATGATGGTAAAAGCATCAGGGGCATGTTCCTTGACCTGGTTCGCTACATTCTTGATAATTCCCAGGTTCACTTCCAATAAATCATCTCGGGACATTCCAGGTTTGCGGGGAACACCAGCCGTAATAATGACTACATCGGAGCCTTCAATTTCATTGTAGTCACTGGTGCCTGTGATGTTCACATCATATCCGTCATGGGGACGCAGCTCCATAAGATCCAGAGCTTTACCTTTCACTGGATTCTCCAGTTCTGGAATATCGAGTATAACCACATCCCCCAGCTCTTTCTGGGTAGCCAGCAAAGCTAGGATTTGTCCAATCTGGCCACCACCGATGAGAGCTATCTTCTTACGGGCCATATCTTACACCTCCTTTATTGTATGTGTTTTAGTCCGTATCTGTATAGCCGTCAATTTCTATGCCAACCACTCTCTTCCCTCCCCCAAAGAAGATATGTTTGTAGGTTTTTTATCGGAGAGAAATCCCCGCAAGCCAATAGCCTCCCTCCCTGCGTCTGCCTTGGCTTTTCTAGAAACCGCTTTAGATTAGCCTTCCATGAAACGTGTCGTATTTGCAGAATGGATTCTACCTATCACCCGTCCCGCGATTCATAATGGAGCTCTAATCATCGAAGATGATCAACTGCGGTTTATTGGCCCCCAGAAATCCTACCGCGGCTCGCAACGTATCGTGGAAGATCTCGGGCATGCTGTGGTTTTCCCAGCCTTGGTAAACACCGTCTACCATCCGGAATTGATCGTCGTCAACGAAGAACATTTGCCTAAAGGTTCTTTTCTCTCCTGGTGGCGGTTCGCCTGGCAACAGGCCCAAACCCTTTCAGCATCGGAATTAGAATCCCGGGTCCTGAGCGCAGTCAAGGGCTTCTATGACTCTGGAACGGCGGCTGTGGGGCTCAGAACTGTACATCTCGAGATTGCCGAGTTAATGAAACCGTCCGGGCTGTTTTTAGCTTTGTTCTATCTAATACACGGTTTCAGGTCCAGTGAAGCGGATTTGATCTGGAAAAAAACTCTCCAGTATTCAGAACAATTCTCTAACGAAACCACTTTGCATCACCACTTTGCCGGGGAATTGTTGTTTACTGTTTCCCCTCGCTTATTCATGCTACTCTCCAAACAAGAATGGCGTACCGCTTTGCCAATCGCCACCGGCCCGGAGGAAACGCTATTCCTGGAAAAGCGTCAGGGCCCCTTATATCAATTCCTTTTAAGTCGGGACGACATGGATTACCGCTGGAAGCCTACTACAAACAGTGTCGGTAAATATTACTCCACTGCAGGTTATCCCGTATCCCACAATATCCTTTTCCAAACAATTCACATTACTGAGGAAGACCTGGATTGGCTGGCGGAACGGGAGCAAACCTTCTATTTCGCCCTCTCTCCCCGTTTCAATCGCAAGTGGGAGTTGGGGCTGCCTCCAGCGCGGCGCATTTTAGAGAAAGGCTTCACCCTTTGCCTGGGCACCTTCGCCGAACACACCGATATGCGCCGTGAGATGCAGTCCGCGGCGGCTGAATACGGTTTTTCTCCTCAAGAAGTCCTGACCATGGCCACCATCAATGGAGCCCGGGCCTTGGGATTCGACAAGCACCTGGGTTCGTTGGAACCTGGTAAGCAAGCCCGACTCTGTTTGGTAAAAGCCCCTAGCTCCATTGCCGATCCCTACGACACCTTAATTTTCTCCAGTGAGAAATTCAAACATCTCAGCTAATCTTTAAACCGAATGATTACCCAGTCAGTGCCTGCAACGGTAGCCATTTCAAGCGATAATCTGCCCTTCCCTCTGGAAGAACGGTATTACCGCTACAGTCGATATTTGTATAAAACCTTCGGCAAGCGCGTCCAAAAAATTTCCCTCTCCGCTGGTTTTACCTGTCCCAATCGTGATGGCAGCAAAGGCACGGGAGGCTGTATTTACTGCAACAATGCCGCTTTTCTGCCACCGGATCTGGACCCGCGTCAAAGTTTATCAGCTCAAATCCAAACGGCGATGCCCCACCTTCAGCAACGCTATGGGGTAGATTCTTTCATCGGCTATCTCCAGGCCTACACCAACACCTATGCTTCAATCGATTATCTAAGACAGTGCTATTCTGAAATCATAGCCCACCCCAACATCGTAGCCCTGAACATCGGCACCCGGGCTGATTGTCTATCCGAACCGGTGCTGGATTTGCTGGTTGAATTCGCCACTCAGGTGCCGCTGACTGTGGAAATCGGCATCGAATCCATTCACGACCCCACCCTGAAATGGATGAACCGGGGACATGCATTTGCTGAAGTGGAACAGGCAGTGGCGGCATTGAAAAACAGGGGCTTGCGAGTCACCGGCCATATCATCCTGGGCTTACCGGTTGAAACCAGGGAACAGATGGTAGCCACAGCACTGGCTGCCAACAAGCTGGGACTTAATGGACTAAAAATCCACCACCTGTACATCGTGAAAGGTACCGAGCTGGGGCGTCGTTATCGTCAGTCTCCTTTTCCCCTGCTCAGTCTCACCGAGTATCTTGAACTGGTGGTTGATATCCTGGAATGTTTGAACCCTACTATTGTGATTGAGCGCCTGCTGGGCCATACACCGCCGCAATTACTGATAGCCCCCCATTGGGGCGTGGGCGCTCCCTGGTTTCAGCAGCAAGTCCAGAAAGCTTTGGAGCAACGCGATAGCTGGCAGGGAAAATTTTATAAAAATGACTAAAACATTTTCTCATCCATTTGAAAAAACAGATAACGAGGAGGTCAGATAATGCAATACTGGGCGTTGATTTTAGGTGCATCCAGCGGTTTTGGCGCGGCGGTTTGCCGTCGGCTGGCTCGTGGGGGATACAATATCTTCGGAGTACATTTGGATCGTAAAGCGACCTTACCCAACGTGGAAAAAATCGTAGCTGATATCGAAGATCAGGGGCGTCAAGCCCGCTTTTTCAACATCAATGCCGCCGATAGTGAAGCCCGTCATAAAGTAGTGGAGGAAATGGCTCGAACTCTGGAACCTGGCGATCAAGCATTACAAGTGGTCCTACATTCACTGGCTTTTGGCTCCTTGTTGCCTTTGGTTTACGATCCCTCTAATCCTCGGCGCATTACTCAAAAACAGATGGACATGACCCTGGATGTCATGGCCCATACCCTGGTGTATTGGGTCCAGGAGCTGGTACAGCATGAGCTGTTGGCTGCCGGAGCACACATATTCAGTATGACCAGCGCCGGGGGGCATCGAGTCTGGCCCAATTACGGAGCGGTTTCAGCAGCTAAAGCCGCCCTGGAATCTCATACTCGCCAGTTGGCTTTGGAACTGGCTCCCCTACAAATCGCCGTGAATGCCCTACAAGCAGGGGTAACCGATACTCCGGCTCTGCGGAAAATCCCCGGCCATGAAGGAATGCTGGAATATGCCCAGAAAATGAATCCCGGCGGGAGATTAACCACACCGGAAGATATTGCGGAAGCTCTATACCACCTGGCTCGGGGGCCGGTGTGGCTTACGGGAAACGTTATTCGGGTTGACGGCGGCGAAGATATCGTGGGATAAGGCGGTAACCGAACTCCCGGATCAACTCCCAGCGGAAAACGTGGCGCTCCCGGGTGGTTTCATAAGTCACCCAGATTCCCAATAATCCGAACAGGACATCTGGAGTCCACATGGCGGTCACCGGACTGATCACAAGTCGGTCCGCCAACTCCTCCCCGGCGATCATGAATGCCCAATAAAAGAAGAACATGGCCATGGCTGCTATAATAGCTGCTGAGGATTTACGAGTCATAACCCCCAGCGGAACCCCCATCAAGGCAAAGACCAGGCAAGCCACAGGCATGGCTAACTTTTTGTGAATTTCCACTCCGTACTTGTTGATCTGTCGCCGGTAGCTGTGCAACACCTTCTGCTGCACCCGCAATTGATTGACAGCTCGATTCCAAGCCCGCCAGTTAAGTCCTTCCGGTTTAGGTTGGCCTGGAGTAAAAAGGTGAACGGTGTCCAGCAATGCTGCGAAAGAATGTAGTGTATCCCCTTTGAACAGGGGACTTTTCAGGAAGATATCCTCCATTCGTCGTTGGACTTTTTCAATGCGCTCCCGGTAACGTTTGATTTTAGCCTGCATCATGGAGATAGACATCTCCCGATCTCCCCGAATGCTGGAGCGATAATGTTTGAGCTGCAAATTACTGACCTTGATGGCTAAGCGGGTCGAATCAAAAAATTCCCGTTGGTAATCGCCCAGTTTACCCACCTGCAAAACATGTTTCTCACCATCGTACAGGTGCAGAATCACCCAATCGCCTTTAGTAGTCAACCGTCCCCTTCGGGCAAAGATAGACACCTGTTGTTGACGGTCGCCTTTGGAGAAAATCATCACTCCCTCAAAGCCGGCGGGGGTCACTTTGTCCACCCTAAGGTTATATTCCGGCAAATCTTCTATGAAATACCCAGGTACAATATCCAAATCCGGTCGCTTGCGATAAATATCGGAGCTTAGGAGGCGGGCTTGGTGGTTTACATCAGGCAGGATGCGATCGTTGAAATAGGCCGTAAAAGCCCCAACTAACAGAGCAAAAATCAAAGCCGGCGCCATTATGCGCGGTAAGGCCACTCCGCTGGCTCTCAGGGCCGTAACTTCATGATCCGCCGCCAAACGCCCGTAAGCCAGCAAGACCGCCACCAGCACTGACATGGGCAGGGCCAGTGCCAGCATCCACGCCAGGTTGAGGACAATTAATTTGATCACCACCCATAATGGTAGACCTTTTCCCAGAATCCGGTCCATGGAACGGATTAGGAAGTTAACTACAAATATCAGGGTTAGAACTACCAAAGAGAGAGTAAAGGGGGGCAACAACTCACCGAACAAATACCGGTCCAGTCGGTGAAGACGAAAAAGTCTATTCGGACGCAGCTGCGACACCTCAGCCTGCTTTTTCGGTAGCTTTTGGTGCAGGTGTGCTTTTCCGGCGGGGTCCTAACGCCTTTGAGCCCAGATAATCATACACAGTATCGGGTAGGTGATACAGAATTTTGCCAAAAAGAGCCATGGGCCAGGGGAAGGTGTAGCGTTTTTTCCCCTTTAGAATAGCAGTGACAATTTTGCGGGCTGCCGGCTCCACATCCATCAGAAAAGGCATGGGATAGCGATTTTCAGCGGTCATGGGGGTACGAATATAGCCGGGGCGAATATCCGTCACTTTGATCCCCTTGTAGCTCACCCTAAAGCGCAAAGCCTCCAGATAGGTTCGGAATCCTGCTTTCGTGGCGCTGTAAACTACAGCCCCAGCTAATCCCCGATAACCGGCAATGCTGGAGATGCCTACCAGATGACCTCGGCCTTGCCGTAACATGCCGCGGGCAAAAAATTCCAGGGTGTAAATGGCGGCCCTGAAATTTAAATCGACAATCATCAGCGCCTTGTCAGGATTATCATCGCTAGGATATTTCAGGAAGAAATTAGCTCCTGCGTTGGCGATAACCAGGTCTAGGGGACCCGTTTCAGCTTCAATTCGCGAGAAAACCTCTGCTGTCTGGCCCAGGTTCCGCAGGTCACAAGGGCAAACCAGCCCTTCCCCTCCGCGAGCGGATACCATAGCCGCAGTTTCTTCCAACGCTTTCCGGCGACGAGCTATCAAATAAATCCTTACCCCGGGCCGGGCCAGCTCCTGAGCCACATAGCGACCGATTCCGCTGGAGGCTCCAGTGATTAATATGCGCTGATAAGGAAAAGTCTCTATTTCTCCTACCATAAGGTTAGCCCCCTAATTCCAAGCTTCTCCTGCCGAAATATTCAGTCGCTCTTTAACTACCTTCCACACCCAATATTCAGACATATGATTCAAAAATGGCCGCCACATCGGCGGCAGGAATTTTCATACGCGAATGGCCGGGCCTAAAAGCACTTCACCGGCTTATGTCACCGGATTGTAGCTCGGGGAAGCGGGTCATCAGTTGCTGGAAAATCTTTTCCAGCTGATGTTCCAGATGAGGTTTATCACCATCGTTATGCACTACATAATCCGCCCGCTGGGCCTTATCCTCCTGGGGTAGTTGCAGATTATCCCTTCTTTTGAAATCTTCCCATCCCAATCCACTCCGTTGGGACACCCGGGCGTAGCGAATTTCCAGGGGCGCCACCACTACAATCACTGCATCCAGATTTTGCTCCAGCCCAGCTTCGAATATCAGGGGCGCATCCACTACAAAAAGACGCTCCTGACGGCTTGCGGCCAACTCCCGTCGTTGCTGTAAATTCTCCAACACCGGGGGATGAATCAGACCATTGAGAATCTGCTGGGAACCGGCATCAGCAAAAGCCACTTTGGCCAAACTAGCGAAATCAACTCGCCCCTCAGTATCGAGAATGCCAGACCCGAACGCTTCCTTCAAACGTCGCTGGATGTCCAGGCGGGTGCTTAATATTTCCTTGGCCACTTTATCTGCCTCTACTACTACCGCTCCTTTCTTGGCAAACCAGGCTGTTGCAGTAGACTTACCGGCTCCGATGCTGCCCGTGATACCCAGAGTAACCATGAATATTTACCTAATCCCTCAGTACGGCCTGAATGCGCTGAAAAACCTCACCCACCGTTCCGGTACCATCGATGGGCCGCACCAATCCCCGGCTCTCATAATATTCAATGAGGGGTTCGGTCTGATTCTGATACACTTTCAGCCGGTTAAGCACCGTCTCTTCCGAGTCGTCGGGCCGTTGATATAACTCCCCCCCATCATAATCACACTTACCAGCTTCTTTGGGTGGATTAAACAGCAGGTTGTAGATGTGTCCGCATGTACGGCAGGTGCGCCGGGAGGTGAGCCTCTTAATCAACTCTTCCCGGGGAACCTGCAAAACCAAAACGTGATCTATTTGCTGCCCCCGGGCCGCCAAAAGCTCCTGCAACCCTTCCGCCTGTCTGACCGTCCGGGGGAAACCATCCAGGATATACCCACGGGCTAATTCCGGCTTGTCCAGCTCGGCCGCTACCATATCCAGGATTATTTCATCCGGCACCAATTCACCGGCATCCATATAGGCTTGTGCTTTCTGACCCAACGGGGTTTTAAGGCGACGATTCTCCCTGAGAATATCTCCAGTGGATAGCTGCACCAGTCCGTAGGTCTCCATGATACGTTTGGCCTGGGTGCCTTTACCGGCCCCAGGTGGTCCCAGAAATATCAGATGCCATGCCATGACCGATTCCCTTCCTTCTAAAGCATAATTCCCGCAATAGTGGCGGTCAGCCAGGAAGCCAGAGCTCCGGCGAACATGGCCTTGACTGCCAGGCGGGAAAGATCTTTCCGGCGTTCCGGAGCCAGAGCTCCAATACCACCGATTTGAATACCAATGGAGGCGAAGTTAGCAAAACCGCACAAAGCATATGACGCAATGATAGCTGACTTCGTTTGTAGCGTCCCCAACGTTTCCTGGAGGTGACCATAGGCTATAAGCTCTGTCAAAACCAGCTTTTCTCCCATTAAGCCGCCAATTTTTAGTATGTCCTGATATGGTACGCCCATTACAAAAGCCAAGGGAGAGAAGATCCAGCCCAGAATCTCTTGCAGGCTGGTATGGGCCAAGCCCAGGATGTAATTGATCCCTGCCAATAAGGCCACAATGGCGATGAGCAAGGCAGCCACATTGGCAGCCAGACGCATACCATCGGTGGCCCCCTGGGTGACGGCTTCCATTACATTATCAGATTGCCGGGGGATATCAATTTTTAGATCTCCCCTGGTAACTGATTCTTCCGTTTCGGGAAAAACAATCTTAGCCATTACCAGGGCAGCGGGCGCACTCATAACGGAGGCGGCCATTAAATGTCCGGCGATGTTGGGAATATTAGACAGCCACTTCACGTAAACGGCCATTACCCCTCCAGCGATAGTGGCAAACCCCCCGGTCATTATGGCCATCAACTCGCTCTTGGTCATGTCATGGAGAAAAGGTCTGATTACGAGGGGTGCTTCCGTTTGGCCTACAAAAATGTTGGCTGAAGCCGAAAGAGTCTCGGAGCCGCTGGTGCCCATGGTGCGTTGCATAAGACGCGCTACAGCCTTTACTATCACTTGCATGATACCCAAGTGGTATAGAATTGCCATGAAAGCACTGAAAAAAATTATTGTAGGTAAAACCTGAAATGCGAAAAAGAACCCCAACGACCCCTCATGGCCGGGACCCACCGCCAGATTACCGAATACGAACCGGGCACCTTCATCGGAGAAAGAAAGAAGTTTGCGAATCACTTTATCGAAAAGTTCGAATAAAGGACGTCCGACAGGAGTTTTTAAAATAAAGAGGGCAAAAACTATCTGGAGACCTAATCCCCAAATCACTACTCGACGGTCGATGGCCTTGCGATTATTGGACATGGCGTAGGCGATCCCCAGCAGAGTAACTATTCCCAGAAGTCCTATTAAGCGGTGCATTCCATTACTCCTTTTCTGGATTTCAAATAGAATAGCCAGGAGAAATTAGACAAAAGCATAAGTCCAGAAGAGTAGAAAACCTTATAACCGGGGTATTTTGCTGAAGCTTTGTGGACACGGGGAATAATTCGTCAGAATCCACAGAAATATCAGGATAACTCAATCGGCCCCCAGTTCATCGGAGTCAAAAGGAGCCGGCAACAGAGCCAAGCTAGTAGTTTCCTGAACAATGCGACCGGCATCATCCACCAATATGATCGGGATATCCCCACATAGCTCATAAATAACCTGACGGCAGGCCCCGCAAGGAGAAGCGCCATTTTCGGTCGCCAGTACCAGTTTTTTTATTTTGGTTGCTCCCTCAGCCACCGCCCGGAATAGGGCTACGCGCTCGGCACAGCAAGCCAAACCATAGCTGGCATTTTCCACATTGCAGCCAGTAATAATGCGCCCGTCCTCGCTTTCTAGAGCCGTTCCGACCCGATATTTGGAGTAAGGGGCATAAGCCCGCTTTCGGACTTCCAAAGCAGCAGCGATTAGTTCTTTAAGCTCCATCATGGGCGGCGGCTTAGTTTAAAATTATGGTAGAGATAATACAGCACCAATCCGCAGATGAAGCCTCCGATGTGGGCCATATAGGCTACATTACCTCCAGCAGCCGACAATTGGTAAAGGAACTGGCTGACAATCCAGGCGCCAATGAACCAACCGGCGGGTATTTCCCAGAAAAAGAAGAAAAACACCCAGGTTAAAACTCGCGCCCGGGGATAGCGCACAGCATAGGCTCCCAACACACCCGAGATGGCTCCGGAGGCCCCGACCAGTACCCCAGGGGATTGGACTCCGAAAAAAGGATCTAGATAAACTTCAGTTAATGCTGCCCCAACACCGCACAGGAGATAAAAAACGAGAAAAACCCCATGACCCAGCGAGCCCTCCACATTGTCACCAAAGATGTAAAGAAACCACAAATTGAAGGCCAGGTGACCGAATCCACCATGAATGAACTGATAAGTGAATAGCTGGATAATTCCCAGGGAAGGCGCGTCAAACCAGGTTGCTTTCCAGAAACCTAAAACTTCCATGCCTGGCATACTTAACGTGAGCAAGAACATAATCACATTAGTGACGATTAGTCCATAGGTGACCGTAGGATAACGCAAGGGTGGATTTGTGTCGTGCAAAGGAATGAACATGGATCAAGTCCTATCGGTGCAATCTGAAGCGGTATCTCTTTTTTGCAATATGACCTTGTTGATCTACCACCTTTAGGTCAACAATATGCACTCCCGATTTGCTTTCCCAGGGCAAATGATAGGTCAGTTCCTGCCGAAGAGGGTTCCAATTGGGGAATACTATTTGTCCGTCCCAGCGCATAATTATGTTCTGTTCAGGTCTAGCGATGGGACCAGCATTATCTCTGATCCGCCACACCACCCTTTGACCGGGCCGATAGACTCGTCGTTTGGTTAACAAGCGTATCCTGGGGGGATTATCATCGGCTATTAGGAAATAGCGCCCTGGCTTGTTAACCTCAACAGTGATGTAGCCAGCTTCCTTAATACTGCCAGGTAACAATCGTAGCCCGTGAGCTTGCCGGTAAATACCCCAATGGCGCTCTTCCTGTCCGGTTGGTATCCGAAAAGCCATTTGGGCCGTAAAATTCACTCCCTCCTCCAGGGTAAACAATCCCAACCCACTAAAATGAAGGTCATTATAGGAAGCCAGAGCGGTATCCACTTGCAAATGGAAGGAATCAGATGTCGCTTCAACTCTAAAAGACACGTTGAAACCGCTGACCACGTCCGAATAGCTATCTCCAGGGCCCAGTTTTAACCATGGTCGTTGTGGGAAATGGAGTTCCTGCCTAGGCCCAAAATGCAATACCGCATCTTTTACGGCTCCCCTTATGTCTCCGCTTACCGGCTCCGTTTGGCTTTGGGTGGGTGTCACCCGTATAAGGGGGATAAAAAGATTTTTATAGGGTAACACAAACTGAATTTTAATGGGAAAGGGTACTGGAGCCAGGGATTCTAACTTTAATACCCATCCTCTAGGACTTTTCTCCCAATCTGCCTCAAGGTCTGGAAGATTCACCGGCTGGGGAAAGTACAAACCCACCAGGGGTAAACTTTTTAATGGAGCCACAGTTAGCCCTTGTCTCAGTTCTTCCAGCAAGAACTCCCAGCGGGCATTACTTAGATCGTAAAGGACTTGATGAGGTTTTACGGGATTATGGCGCAGATCGTAAAAAATAGGACTCGTACCAAGGGAGCTGGAAATGAACCAGACTCGATTGTCTTGAGCTTCTATTTTCCAAACTGGCCAAGTTGTTAAGGTTGTTAAATAAAACGTGAGATCGGCGGTATTACCATGGAAGTCTTTAAACTCAGCTCGCAAGCGGTGCAACCCCGGAGATAACTGTAAACGTCCATCCAATCCATCGTGTATAAAGGGCAAACCAGGAGAATTCTCCGGCAAATACAGGTTCAGTACTGGTTTGCGTTCATCCGCAAGTCCTACTTCGTAAACAACTTCAACCTGATGAGCATAACTGAGAGGTTCCCGATTAAAGGTAAGCGCAAAAGCCAAGGAATCATCGACAGTCAGACGCAAGTTATATATGGAATACCAATTACTGGTTCCATCTGCTCTATCAAAGGTGGCCACTGCCAATCCCACTGGACCGGATACATAGGGGATAAAAGCAGAACGATACTTGGCGCCTCTTTTTATCAACGGTAACCGCAACGGCAACCAACCTCCATTAAGACGCGAATTATCATCCAAAGGGATGAGGTACAGCCCTTTTATTTCCGGTGGTTTTCGGTCTTGAATTCCGTGGAAGAACTGCAAAGGATTGAGCACAGCGCCGGTGGAGTCCCGAATTTCGAAATGTAAATGGGGATAGCGAGTGCCGGAAGTTCCCGAATAGGCTAAAACGGCATTCTTTTTCACCGGAAAGCGCTCCGGCGGGAAGGTGAGTTCCACCGCGTAGCGCCCGGTTTTTTGTTGTTCCTGAATTATCAGCCGTTCTATTGCCCAGGTAAATCGGTCCAGATGGGCGTATACGGCTGTCCGACCATCATTCAGCTTGAGATACAACACCTTACCGTAGCCGGTGTACCCCACCCTCACCCGCTGTATATAGCCATTGGCCACCGCTTGGCAGGGAATATCCAAAGCACCCCAGGTTTTAATATCCACACCGCTGTGAAAATGGCCCACGCGGGGTTCACCAAAAGTGGCGGACAGGAAACGATCGGTTCGAATAGGCCAACTATACGTGGAGGAATGGGCTAGTAAGGAACGAAATCCAGTCCCAACCAGGAAGAAGAATATTAAGGCGAGCCATCGGCTGCCATTGGGAAAAGCAGATGGTAGAGTTAAGTTTGGGACGCAATGTTTATAAAAACTAAAAACCGCTCCTTGCCTGATGGGCCCCTGAAGTTTGGCGCTCAATTGAAGCAAGTTCATCGTTTGGTGATCTTTTTCCCGCTGGCTACGAAACAAGCCCGCGTGGCTCGCTATGCTCTCCAACGTTTGAAAAACCACCAAGGGAACCTGGAAATCCGGTTAGTGGTAAATCCCAAAGTAACACAATATGTGGAATGGGATTCTGGGAAAATCTGGCTTATTCCCGGGGACGGGAAACGCATGGAATGGAACTCTTTGAGAAACCCCATTGAGAATTTTCGGCCCGATTTGCTCCTGCAGCTGGAACCGGACCCACCTTCTGGTTTGTTGAAACTGGTAAAGCAGATCCCGACACCGTTGAAAGCTGGGTTGGGAGAAGATCTGGAAATATTTAACATCGCCCACCTATTTAATGGGCTTAGTTTTTATGAAAAATCTATTCTTAACCTTATTGGGCTGTTGAATCGGAGGTCTTGAGGAACCGGGTTACTGGTTGTTTTTGCGTTGATTAACCGTTTCTTTACAAGCCACGTGATATTTCGCAATTGGGACCGCCTGCAAGCGCTCGATCTCAATGGGTTTGTGACAAATAGTGCAGATACCGTAAGTGCCGTTTTCAATACGTTCCAGAGCTGCATCGATTTCTTTCAAATACTTAGCCTGACGATGAGCGAACAAGCTGGTTTTTTCCCGCTCCTGCATATCAGTACCTAGATCAGCCATGTGGTATGCTGCAGTGGAAACATCACCGGCGCTACTGGCTATGGTTTCGTTCAGAGCAGCAGTTTGATACTCAAGATCTTCCAGAACTTTTTGGCGTTCGGCCAACAAAATTTCTTTAAAGCGGGTAAGGACTTCTTCCGGTTGTTTGCTGTGTTCCATTTTCGTTCCGGTCTCCTTTCAGCAAGGCGCAATATATGGCTTAGTCCTTGAAATACAAGCATTTTGCCGTGTTAAAAATCATTTGGTGCAACCTAGGGCCCCGCATATATTTCGCCGCTTTGAAGGACTTGACTATAACTGCGTGTTATTTAAATAGAAAGGGTAAACCATGGAAGCGTTAGTATGTCCTGAATGCGGTGAACCCCTGGACGAAGAGCAATTGGCAAAATCTCTGCTATGTCCCCATTGTAAAACCAATCTTAAAGATAAGAAGTATATGGGTTTCCTCGAATATCTCATGGAAGCTGAAATAGTCTCCGATATCGATTTCTTCGACGAATCCATTTTTGGTGACGAATATAACCGTTATGAAGCCTCTGAATTCGATGACAGTGATTTGCCTGAACCTCCTCCAGAAAAACTGACCTGGGATACTGAAGAAGAGGGCGACGAAGATTGGAACGAAGAGGAGCAACCCCAGTGGTGAAAGGTGGGCAGTGATGGATAATCCTAAACCTCCGCAGCAACAAATCCAGATTCACCTTAAGGAAGATATTGCAGAAGGTTTATATGCCAACTTAGCTTTGATAACCCATTCCCAAGCGGAATTCGTACTGGATTTTGTCCGGGTAGTGCCCGGTACTCCAAAAGCCAATGTACAGGCCAGGATTATCATGACCCCAATGCACACCAAAGCTCTGCTTCGGGCTTTGGAGCAAAATGTGGCTAAATACGAAGCTCAGAATGGGGAAATCCGCTTATTGGAAGCCCCCCATCTGGCTAATTTTCCCGGCTCCGACTTACCTAACTGAATTAGTTTTCGAATACTTTCCCGGTACTAGACAACCCTTTATTGATAATACAAACCCGCCGAGAAAAGGGCGGGTTTTGTATTATCGGTAACAAACTTCATTAGGCCCAACAACGAGCAACACTCAAGTGACGGGTTGGATATTTCTTACCAAAGGGGATATTGTGCGGCATGTCAAGTAACTCAGGCAAGCCCCCCCGAAACGAACGCATTGAACAGTTTTTAAAACAGCCTTACCGGGCAGTCTGGACCCTGGCGGTGCCCATTATGATGGGGATGGCGGTGCAGACCATTTACAGTGTAGCCGATATGATTTTTGTAGGCCGCATATCGGCCTCCGCCATCGCCGCCCTGGCATTCAATATGCCTTTGCTATGGTTTTCCTACGGTATCATTTTCGGTCTGGGAAGCGGAGTCACTGCTGTAATCGCCCGCTTTATCGGAGCCCAACAGAAGGACCAAGCTGAAAATACCGCTTTGCATGGTTTGTTCCTGGGTTTGGGTTTAGGGAGTGCTTTTACTATTGCCGCTTTTCTACTAGGCGAACGGATCCTGTCTTTCCTGGGAGTACCCCCGGATATTCTTCCCGCTGCCGTAAGTTATTTTTACATCCTGGCGGGAGGCTTCCTTTTCACCATGTTCGGCATCTTCTTGCGCTCCATCTTCAACGGCGAGGGAGATACCAAAACCCCCATGAAAATCCAGGTCTTTTCTACTCTCCTTAACATAGCTCTGGATCCACTGTTCATTTTTGGTTTCTCAATGGGTGTCGCCGGCGCGGCTTTAGCTACCGTCATCAGCCAAATACTCACCGCATCGGTGCTGACCTATTTTCTGCTGATTAAAAAACGCACCTATGTACAGTTGAGGTTGCGGAATTTTAAATACGACCATGAATTATTGCGGGCCATCCTGCGCATCGGCTTACCCGCTTCAATGGCGATGATTATTATGTCATCGGGAAGCGCCGCTTTTAACCGCATTCTGGTACACTATTCGGCTGCAGTTGTGGCTGGTTATCAGATCTCAGGCAGGTTGGATCAAATCTTTTTTCTCCCCATCATGGCCCTGGGCAATTCGTTAGTCACTCTGGTAGGCATGTACTATGGAGCCCGCAGGCTGGACCTGGTAAAAAAAGTCATACGCTACACCCTGGCCAGAGGTGTACTGATCGGCGTAGTCAGTGGAGTTGTTTTCTTCATCAGTGCTCCCTATGTCTTCCGCATCTTTACACCTGACCCGGAGGTTCAAGCGGTGGCTGTAAGCGTGATTCGAACCCTTTCATTTGTTTATTGGGTCATCACTATCGGCATCCTTTCCGGACGTAGTATGCAAGGGCTGGGCACGGGAATCCCATCCCTGGTGATCACTACCGTTAGGGTTCTGGGTGTAAGCGTGCCATTGGCAATCTTTTTCGTTTTCGTCTTGCACAAACCCTACTACTGGGTATGGTGGGCCATGGTGGCTTCTTCATGTACTGCCGCCACCATTTCCCTCTTCTGGCTACGCCATCGCTACCGACTGGCAAAAATGGAGTTGATGCAACCCGAACCTTATCCCACCCAACCGGAAACCTTTACCACCGGTTCGGAATACTAAAGTTTGTAAGCAATTTACGCTGAGAGATAAAAGTCAGCTGTCGTCCGACTTTTTTTCTGCGGGTAAAGCGGCGGTTTTAGCTGCAGCAGGCAATTCCAACTTTTGCAAAGCTAGAATACGCTGTACCGGCCGTTCCAAGGCATTGGCTCGGGTGCGCACTAACGCCTGGAATTGAGACAAAGCCCGATCCAGATGTTGCCCCACTTTTTCCATCACGCCAGTGAATTTTTCCCACTGTTTTTGAAACTGTTCTACTTCCAGCAGAATTTCCGCTGCCCGTTGCTCCACCATGAAACTGGCAGCGGCCTGGTGAATCAATGAAAGTACTGCAAATAAGGTAAGGGGCGAACAAAGTACTATCCGTTTATTTAGGGCCTCATCGATAAGCTCGTGATCCTCCTGATTAATGAACCCATATACACTTTCATTGGGAATGAAAACCAAAGCGTAGTCCAGGGTACCATTAGCCGGATCTATGTACTCTCGCCGACTGACGGCCCGGATATGATTGCGCACATCCCGTAGAAATTCCTTCTTTTCCCGTTCTCGTTGCTCCGGGGTTTCCGCATGGAGGTAATGCTCATAATGTTCGATGGGGAACTTGACATCCATGTGAAGCTTACGACCTTTCGGCAGGAAGAAGGTATAATCGGGACGCTCCCCACTGGCCACCGTCTGCTGTTTCTGATAGCTGATGTTTTCCACCAGGCCAACATAATTCAGAATATCTTCCACCATTCGCTCACCCCATTTGCCCCGGCGCTGGGAAGAAGCCAACAGCATTTTTAAATCCTGGGTGGTGGCCTGCAGCCGTTGGGTTTCTTCTTTAGATGCGGTTAATTCGGACTTTAACTCCGTGGAACGTTTAATAATATCCTTCAAGCTGCGATCCATGTGCTCCAGGGACTGCTGGATCAGTTTCTCGCGCTGGGCCAGCTGTTCAGCGTTCAACTTGCTCTGATCTTTGAATTTTTCTTCAGCCAGTTGTAAAAACTCTTTCTGGGTAACCCGTAGAACCTCCTGGGAAAGATTTTTAAACGATTCTTCCAGCTCCTGCCGCATTTCCAGCAAACGGGCCTTTTCTTCCTCCAACCTTTTCTCCGTTTCCACAATGCGTGTCTCTAGAGCAGCCGAGCTTACTCGAGCTTCAGTAAGTTGATTCTGTAATTCGTTTCGCTCCCCCTGTAACTGCTCCAGTTGCCCTTGCAAATGATCCCGCTCCGCTTTGAGCTGCGCCCTCTCCGGAGCACTTTGGCTACGCCCCAACCAATAACCAACTCCCAGGGCTAATGGGATCAGGATTATCAACAGTATCTCAAGTCCACTCATATTCTTATATCATCTGCTCCAGTCGATAAAACCTGTTGCTTCACAATCAGGTTGGTGGTTTACGATTCTATCAATGAGAAAATCGACTTCCGGTGGATCGGAGAACCGAATGTTCACAACCAGCGGGCCAGTTCCGCTTCCGGCAGGAAACGCACCTGAATCTTTTTAAGCTGTTCCAGAGCCTGGCGGGCGATACGGGCTTCGTAGGAAAAAGTCTGGGCTTTGCCGCTGACGTAAAGCCGCAAGCTGCTGACTCCGGGTACTGCTAAGATCAGTTGGGGGAAGCCGCCGGCATATTTAGCCTTTGAGTGCTGGGGTTGGAACTGAAAGGGAGCGGAGTGATAAAACAGACATCCCTCAGGATTTTCCGGTGCCCCCAGGGATACAATCGGCAAAAGCCTCCAGGAACCACGGCTCAGTTCCGCCAGAAAATCGGGGGGGATAAAATTCAAATCTTCAAAAGTATAAACCAGGTACCCACCGGTCTTTTCCGGTTCTTCACCATAGTTTTCGTAAAAAGCCATTAAAGCATCCAGAATCCGAGGGTTGATGCAGTAAGTCACCTTGAAACTGATTATCAAACTGTCGGGGTGGGCGGGATCGCGCCGTGTTTGAATATCATGAATTTCGGCTTGATATGGGTCATGGGAAATATCCTGCCAGAATTTGGCCAGCGCCTTTTCCTGCTCTTGAGCCTGGCGGTAACCCCGGGATAGAGGAGTACTTTCCCGACGCGCTCGGGCGGCTTCCAACTCAGACAAAGTCGATTCCAACGAACCTGCACCTTTGGGTGGCGGAGGAGTTCCAGGAAGCTGAATCATAGGCCGCTTATCTCCCGGTCCCAGCTTCAAGTTTAAAGCGAACCACTGCCCCACAGCTCGTTCCCATTTCAACAGTCGGGATAGAGGGAATCGATCCTGATAGTGATCCACCAGGTGCAGGTTGTTCAGGAAATAAAGCTGGAGAGATACATTTAATTCATCTCCGACATAACGGAAACGCCCCACCACCAGGTAGTTTTCTCCCCCTGGAGGTGCTGGTCGCTGAAAGAGTTCGCGCCAGATTCTTTTTTTCAACGCGAAGGGGCGTTCCAGAAGCTCGCTCGGGAAAGCTTTAATGGCAAAAGCGGCACCCTTGGTTTGTTTCTCTACCGCCCGTTTAAGAGTGGTGGTCAATGTAGGTCCCAACCAGACGGGAGCACTGGAATCTGCTGCCAGGGGAGCGATAAATACTAGGGGCACTCCGACGGGTGGGGCCGGTTGAGCCTGGAGAGGGTTCTGGCTCAAACCAAGTACTAGAATCAGCAGCCAGTATTTGCTACGCATTTTTAAGTTCACCATCGGTTAAGGCAAGTATAGCACGTTGCAAGCGACGTTGACAAACATCTTTTCCTAATAAACTCATCAGATCGAACAGAGATGGACTTACCTGACTACCGGTCAAGGCCAGCCTTAAGGGGTGAATCAATTCTGCCGCTTTCACTCCCAATTCTTCCGCCAGTCCCCTTACTATCTGTTCCACTGCGGCAGAGGAAAAATCGGCGCTGGTTTCCAGCCGTTTCACCACCAATTCCAGACGCTTAGCTGTCTCCGGAGCTTTGAAATATTTCTCCACCCCTTCGGGGTCATACCCTTCTGGATCGCGCCAGAGATAGGCTCCGCGATCACCAAAATCGTTCAGCGTATGCATTTTTCCCTGGAGCAAAGCCACTGCTTGCCGGTTATAAGTCTCCGAATGTGCCTTAAAAAGGGAACCAAGTTGAGAATGTAAACGAGGCTCCACTAGGGGGTAAAGCTCCTCAGGCTCCAGCGAGCGCAGGTGTTTGCCGTTCAACCAGAGGAGTTTAGCCTCATCGAAAATTGCGGGAGTTCGTCTGACAGCCGAGAGGGTAAAATTGCGTATTAATTCCGCCGGTGTCAGAAATTCCCGGTTGTTTTTGGGCGACCATCCCAGCAGCGCCAAGAAATTAAACAACGCCTCCGGCAAAATGCCCGCCTCCCCATAGGCCAATACGCTCCGAGCACCATGTCGTTTGGATAGGCGCTTACCGTCGGGCCCTAATATCAAAGGCAGATGACCAAAGCGAGGAACCGGATACCCCAGAGCCAGGTAAAGGAGAATCTGTTTGGGAGTATTGGATAGGTGGTCGGCCCCCCGGAGAACGTGGGTGACATTCTGAGCGTGGTCATCAACCACCACTGCCAACTGGTATGTAGGTGATCCGTCTGATCGTAGCAAAATGAAATCTTCCAGGGTGTCGTTGTTTACTTCCATACGCTTGAAGATCAGGTCTTTGAACCGGGTGACTCCGGCAGGCACGGCAAAGCGCACTACAAAGGGCTTACCGGCGGCCGCCAGAGCAGCTCGTTCCTCGGGGGTTCGTCGACGACAGGTACCATCGTACTTGTAGGCCCGTCCCTCGGCTTGAGCGGTTTCCTTTTTACGGGCCAGCTCCTCCTGCGAGCAGAAACAACGATAGGCCTTCCCCCCCCGGAGCAGCAGTTCCACCGCCTGTTGATGGGCGGATTCATTATGGGATTGATAAACAGGTTCTTCATCCCAGGACAGGCCCAGCCATTGTAAACCATCCAGGATGCTCCGGACAAATTCCGGCCGGGAACGTTGACGGTCAGTATCTTCCAAACGCAGCAGAAAAGTTCCCCCCTGGGACCGGGCCAACAGATAATTGAACAACGCCGTCCGGGCTCCTCCCACATGCAATTCACCGGTGGGGCTGGGAGCAAAACGCACCCGCAATTGTTTAGGGTTCTCGACAGTTGAATTCATATACATCTCGCCTCAGCCAATAACTTCCCATTCAACAACACTTTAACATAGTCCCCTGGATGCAAAGGCCCCACACCTGAGGGAGAGCCGGTAAAAATTAAATCCCCGGTTTGTAAGTCGGTAAAATTATTCAAGTAAGTAGGCACCTTTTCCCAGGGCAATAACATTTCTGACGTCCGACCTTTTTGTACCAGTTCGTCATTTACTTGCAGGCAGAAGGTAATCTCTCCGAGCGATTGGGCCTCTCCCACCGGAATCAACTGACTGATCGGTGCCGCTCCGTCGAATGATTTGGCCGGTGTCCACGGTTTGCCCTGTTTTTTTAATTCCGTTTGTAGGCCTCTCAAAGTCAAATCCAGCCCGACCCCTATTCCCACAATTTCCGGTTTGCCGTTAATACGGGCCAGGGCCAGGACCAGTTCGCATTCGTAATGCACCGGTCCCTTTCCCCGAGGTAAAGCTAACTTCCCCTGGAGAGGGATAAGTGCATTCAGCCCTTTCTGGAATACCAGCGGTTCCGGCTCCACTGGATTGTTCAGCTCTCGGGCATGGGCGGCAAAATTGCGTCCTAAGCACCAGATTGTGCGTACGGGGTAAGGTTTACCTTCCAGCTCCAGCACAGGTCGGGGACTTTTCCATTGCTTAGCAAACAGTTTCATACGGTCTCCAGGGTGTTTTTAATGCGTTCCGCCAAGGTACGGCTGATACCCGGAAGAGCGGCGATCTCTTCCACCGGAGCTTTTTTCAATCTAGCTACCGATTGGAAGTGTTGCATGAGCAGGCGTTGCCGTTGAGGTCCCAATCCGGGAATATCTTCCAGCACTGAGTGCTGCAATGTGATTTTACGCCGCCGCCGCTGGAAAGAAAGGGCAAAACGGTGGGCTTCATTGCGTACCCGTTGCAGCAATATCAGCGCCGGGGAAGTGCGGGGCAGTAACAGGGATTCGTCATGGTCCGGCCTAAATATTTCCTCCAGACGTTTAGCTAATCCCACCCGGGGTAAATGTTCCATACCTATGCGCGCCAGAGCCTTCCCCGCTGCGGCCAACTGTCCTTTACCGCCATCAATGAGAATCAGATCCGGCTCCGGCAAACCTTCTTCTTTCACCCGGCGATAGCGCCGGTACACCACTTCCTCCATGGCAGCGAAATCGTCACCCCCGCTGGTTTGCTTTATTTTATAGCGCCGGTACTCCTTGCGTGCTGCTTTCCCGTCGATGAAGCAGACCATTGAAGCCACCGTTTCGGTTCCGCCCAGGTGGGAAATGTCAAAACCCTCTATGCGCCGGGGTGGACCTGGTAGCTGCAATTCTTCTTGCAATGCCTGGACCAGTTTGGGTATGCGGGTGGCCTTTTGTTCTTCTTCTCCTGTCCACTCTTTCAGGAACAGCTCAGCGTTGTGGGTGGCCAACTCCAGCAGCTCTTTCTTTTCCCCGCGCCGGGGTACGTGGAACTTTATCGCTTTGCCCCGCAGTTCTTTGAGCCAGGCTTGCAACATCTCTTCATCCTCGGGTTCGGTGGGCAGCACTATCTCCGGTGGTATATTCATACCCTGCTCATATAGTCCTGTAAGCAATCGGCTCAACAGGGCTGGAATGGGGGCCTCAGCCGCTTTGGTGAAACGGAAGCGCTCTTTACCCAGGAGTTTGCCTCCGCGAATACGTATAACCGTGGCACAGGCCAGCGCCTCCCGAACCGCTACCCCAATTACATCCCGGTCGTGGAAATCACTGGTTTTCAGTCGTTGCCGCTGGGCATACTGGCGCACGGCCTGGAGCTGGTCTCGATAGCGAGCGGCATCCTCAAAGGCCAATTCGGCTGCCGCCTGACGCATTCTCTCTTCCAGATAAGCCTCCACCCTTTCCGTGCGGCCCCGGAGAAAATCTTGTACTCCCTGTATTACCCGGGCATAATGCTCACGATCCACCAGCCCTTGACAGGGTCCTTCGCATTTCTTGATGTGGTAATCCAGGCACAGGGGGATTTTTCGGGCCGCAATGGTGGCATCATCCAGGCGGTAACGGCAACTACGTACCGGGAAAATGCGCCTTAATACTCTCAGTGCCGCGCGCAGATCTTTGACATTAGTATAAGGGCCGTAGTATATGGAGCCGTCCTTGATCACCTTACGGGTCACAAAGACCTGGGGAAAATCCTCATTGGTAATGCGAATGTAGGGGAAGGATTTATCATCGCGCAAATCCACATTGAACCGCGGCCGATAAGCCTTAATGAAATTAGCTTCGGACAACAAGGCTTCCACCTCGTTGCGAGTCACCAGTGTTTCCACATCCCAGATGCGTTCAACGAGGTTAGCGGTTTTGGGGGAGTCAGGCCGACCATGGAAATAAGACCGCACCCGGTTTCGTAAAACCTTGGCTTTGCCCACATAAATCACTTTTCCTTGGCGGTTCTTGAAGAAATAGACACCTGGTTGCCGGGGTAATTGTTCCAAGCGGGACCAAACAGGGGCTTCTTCCGGTGGCAACGCAGCCATTATGTCATCGCCCTCTTTAAACCTAAAATGATCAAATCTCCACTCACACGACACATGGGGTGCAATTTAAACACACCGAGGGGAATTGTAAGATTGGAGTAGAACTGAACCGATATAAGAATCGCCAGGTTTCTGCCATTTAATTTCAGGGAACCAGAATGCTCCCGTCACCAAGAAACCGACTGACTAATTCTCGCCACTCCACACTGCACCATACATGAAACTCAGATGATAACAAACGTGTATCAGAGAGGATAGTAGCAAATCGATATTAAC
>CAYXZO010000003.1:0-81040 GCA_964469505.1 uncultured Lentisphaeria bacterium
GACAATTATTTGGCACATTCTTCCGCTTGTTCCTTTAAAGTTTTACCCAAAAAGCAGGTCGGAAGTATGACCAAATTATGGCTTAGCTAAATAGCACGGAAAAAGTAAAATTTCGCCTAAAAGTCAGCCCTATTCCCCAGCTACAAACGCCTTGGTCACCAGTTTGTGTCCCTCGGCATCGTAGAGCAGCAGTAGATAAACCCCCGAATTTACCAGCCGTCCGCGGGAATCTCGGCCGTCCCACCAGGCTTCAAAACCTTCCACGGTTCCGGCGAAGCCTGATAGCTCTCGGATAAAATCACCATTGACGGTGAATATTCTGACGGTGCTGTTATCCATTAACCCCTGGATTATGAGCTTGCCGTGCAGAGCGGGCCTGAAGGGCTGGGGAAAAAGTTTGACCGCTGAGTAATCTGTGCGGGGGCTAGCAAAGGGAGTTTGCAGGCGGGATAAACCTTTCGCCGTGGAGAAATAAGCGTAGCCAGTGCCGGCGTCAAAAGCGGCGGTGAAAACCTGATTGTCCAGCAGCCCGGAGTTGTCGGTCTGATAACCGTATCCCCCATTAATCCAAGTGCCGTTCTCCTGGCGGCCGTAAACCCCACCCTCAGCCGTGAGGAACCAGATGTTGTCACGTCCGTCCAGCGCCATGGCAGTAACATCATGGCCCGTCAACTCCCACAGAGTTGGCGAAAGGTTGACTTTGATATAAGAACTCCACTCACCGGCAGTTAAGGTACGCTCGGGCAAAGGCATCACCTGTACCCCCGCTGCTGAGAGAATCCATAAATAGTCGTTCTGATCCACTATCAGCTGCCGGATATCATTATGGGCCAGGGGCGAACCTACGAAAGAAACCCAATAGGCCACATCCAGCTGTTCCGGCCCCTGGTAATTCTCCAGCACGTACAGCCCACCCCCAGAGAACACTTGTTCCGCCACCTGCCCACCGACCCAGACCCGGTTCCGGCTGTCGATGGCCAGGGCGTTGGGCGCTCGGGTGGCGATTCCTTCCCCAACGGAGGCCGGGATATACCATACGCTGTCTTCGGGGGTAACGATAGAAATGGCGGCATCACCGCTGCGGATGAGAGCGGAAGTAAGCCAGATATTACCGGTGGAATCCACGGCCACCGCCCGGGGTAGAGTGTATGTGTCGCTGTCGTAAGTGGGGCTCAAATAACCTCCCCTCACATCGTACATCACAGCGGTCTCCAGGGAATCCACATTCAGTCGTAACACGCCTTTCCCCTGGAGGGAAATCAGTATTTCCCCATCGGGCAGGAGCTTTAAATCCTCCGGAACCACATTCACCGGCGCCGCCAGAGTGTCCAGAATCAGGCTGGACCACTTTCCCACCGGCCAGGAGTGCTGAACAGTGCGAGAGCCGGCCACGATGTTGCGCCACCCCTGAGAGCTAAGGATACTGATTCCCTTACGGGACACACCCACAAACCGACCGTCGGGCAAAACGATACTTTTCAAAAAGGTATGGCTGACGGGAGCATTAGGAGCCACCAGGCGCCAACCATCGGCTGAATTGTGCTTGAGGAAATAATTTTCTCCGGCAATCCATATCCCCTGAGGAGACACCTCAAACAGCGCGTAGTCGGGCAGGGCCGTTTGCCCATGAAATCCAAAGTCGACAGTCGGTTCCAGGCGATAGAGGCTATCGGCTGCCAGGTAATATGCTCCATCGGCACCCTGCCGGAAAACGGCGGCCCCCGCCGGGAGGGAACCAACACTTTTGAGAACGTTGAAATCGAAGACATAGAGGCTGTCATCGCTGGCCACCAGTAATCCGTTTTCATAACGGGCGATTCCCAGAAAAGTCGATTGTCCCGGAGGAGGTGTGCGGACTTGCCAGACGGAAGGATCTTTAAGGTTGCTGCCCTTCAAGGGCGCCCATACCAGGGAAGTTGGGGTTATAAACGCCAAATAGTCGCCAGTAATTATCAGCTGAAAAATCTCATCCAGTCCGGTAGCCGCCGTGGGAAAATTCTCCAGAATATCCAGGTAACGCACTTCCCCAGCTTGGGCTCTGAAGTAGAGCAAGCCTCCTTCCACACCCCGCTTAAAAACGGCAAAAAGAGAATCGCCGCTAACGGCCAGGGCCGAGATGCCATCAACCTCTAGGCGACTGACACCGGCCACGTCCTCTCCGGTGGGGCTAACTATATGGACCAATTCTCCTGGAGCACCAAACCCTACCCATAAACGGCCATAGTTATCGGTGGCCAAAGCCCAGGCGTCTGGATTGGGCAACAAATCGTTCCAGGGAGCCATAAAAACGCTGTCGGTAGTTTGCGCCACTCCCAATACGCCACCATCGGTGGCCAGCCAGAGGGTATCCCCCAGGACCAGAAAATCACGCACCTGGGTGGGTGTCGGGATGTGTTCCCAAGTACCCACCTGTGCTGCCACCAATAAGGGCAGTAAGCCCCCTATCAATTGCAACCACTGACGTCGTATCATATAGAAAAAGGTACGGGTATAAAGCTGGTTACCAACATGAACAAGGCCGCGGCTGCGATCCATTTCTCTGTGCGGCTGAAAGGCAGGAAGGCATCAAACACGGGGGGGTGCCGGGCACGGCTCAGAAGGAGTAGCAGGAAAGCCCAGATTAACCAGCTGGAAGAAACCAGTCCCAACAGAAATAGCCCGCCGATGATGTACTTGCCCACTAGATCATGATGGCGCCCCCATACGGCGAAAGCAATGTGCCCTCCATCAAGCTGGGAAACAGGAATGAGATTCAGCGCCGTCACCAACAGTCCGATCCAGCCGGCAAAAATCAAAGGGAAATGGTAAATCTCGTTCATGGGGACCGTGGCGGGAAAGAAACTGCTTAAAAAGCGAAACAACAACGAAGACCCCATGGACAACTGCAGGGCCGCCTCCGGGTGGGAATCAATGCCCATCAGATGATGAATATGTTCGATACGTGCATTTATCTCGGTGGCCTCGGGTAAGGTGGCATAGCCTATGATGATGGCCAGAATGCTCAGCACATAACTGGCGATGGGCCCAGCTATGGCGATTTCCATCAATGCCCTGCGCCTCCGAATGGGTTCTTTTATGCGAATAACCGCTCCAAAAGTGCCGATGAAAGTCAGGAAAGGAGGCGCCGGGATAAAATAAGGTAAAGTAGCCGCTACCCGATGTTTACGGGACATCAGGTAATGCCCGGTTTCGTGACAGCCCAGAATGATCAACAGGGGAATAGAAAAATTCAACCCTGCCCGGATACCGTTTGCTCCCAGCCACAGTCCCTGATAACCCTGCATAGCTGCCCCAGCCACCAGAGTGGTATAAATAGTGGCAAAGAACAATAGCAGATGAATTCGGGGTATCCGCTGCATGTTTACTCCTCTTTTTCCGTCGGTAAAGCCCCGCGCCAGGATTCGGTTCCCGAATCGTCTTGGGGCCCAAGGGCACCGATCCAGGGTTCATAGGCCAGGCAGGGTGAATCTGGTTGGAGGAAAAACTCTTTAGACAACCGCGGATCGGCCTGGAAGTTATTGCTTGCCGTATCCCACCAGCCGGACTGACCATTCCTCCAGAAACAATTAAAATCCAATGGCAAACCGCGTGAGGGGGTGATACGAAATAACTTCTGGTTTTTAATAAAAATATTCCGCTCAACTCCAACGGAAGTTGTCAAAGCATCCGCGAATACTAATCCGTTGCCCGCTACGGTGTTGTTATTGAACGCGAAATTCCCGGGTTGGGAAAACTGAAATAGCTCCCCGCTGCCGGCCAATATATTGTGTCGGAAAAAGACAGTTGCCGTTTGGCTTAAGCTGACCACCGGTCCCCGGAGGCGATAGAATCGATTGCCGAAAATTATCACTTTATCCGCTCTAGATAACCGGAGTGCTCTCGAGCCCCCCTGAAATCGGGAATGGCGCAGGTTCAATTGTTTGAGATCAACGCCTTCAATTCCCAGTTGCAGCTGAGTGAAATTGCAGTTATTGACTGCTACCAGTTTGTTTTCCCTCAGTTTCACTGCTAAAGGTATGGTATGAAACTGCATTTTTTCCATGGACATATTGCCTTGAACTAGCGATAGCCCAATATGTTTTACATTATTTAATATTCCACTCTGTAGGTGGAAAGTACCGTTTTTCAGCAAAAATCCATAATCCGCCCCATAAACGGTATCCTCAACACTCTCACCTTTCTCGAAATCAGCCAATTCAACCGCAACCCTGTTGCCCTGAAAAAAGTTGTTTTTCATTGAGATAGTTCTGAGACTCCGACTCTTTAGGCCGTAGCTCCCACCTAAAAAGCGGTTAGAATCAAGATAGGCGGTTTGCGTGGTATCCACCATCAGGCTGGTGGAGTCCCCGGTGAAAACTGTACGCCAGATAAAAACCTGCCCATATTGTCTGACGTGGCCGCCTACGGCCATAGGACTGTCAATCAGCCCTTTAAACAAACGAGCCCGCTCCCCCTCTGTGAAGTAGGCTCCTCCTCCGGTGTTGTTTTTAAGCGCGGCTGCAATCAAGTCGGCACCTGCTATTCGCTTAATAGCCAGCCCCAAACCACCATTTAAAATGGCACTAAATCTACCAATCAGAACACTATCCCCTTTTTCGAACCTGAAACCATCACCGGCATTATTTTCACTCCGAAGATTGGTTCCGGCGAAGCTGCCGAATTGATTCACCTGCAACCCGTGGGATTGGCCATCAAGAAATTGAATATGAGACATTTCTATGCCTTTGACTTCCCGACAAAAAACACCCGCTCCGCCGTTCCGATGGAATTCCACATCCATGAGCAGCAACGAATCGCCGTCGCTAACCAGCAGTCCATTCCCTACCGTACGCTGGATACGGCTTTGTTCCAATCGGGAAATAGGCACCGACGTCAATACCACTCCATCCGCACCGATTTCATCTAGCTTCAATCCTACCAGACGTACACGCTCGACACGCCGCAGAAGTATGCCGAAAGTTTTTACGCGTTGCAGTCCCAGCTCATCCACCCATACCCCCGCAGCATTCTCAGCGACCAGGGCCGGGCCCTCGAGATCGTGAAAAGCTGCGGTTCTCAATCTCAGTTTTGATCCGCTGTTCAGCTGAATTGCCGGCCCCTGCAAGTGAGTAATTTCCAGATCTTCCGCCCGGAGGTTCAGGCTGTCACCTTTGACCCCACCCAGGCGAAAACCTTCTATAAAGCAATCCTTGATTTCCACTATTGAACCGGGGGTAGCTTCAATGGCCCAGCGGCCACCGATGGACAAATCACAATGTTCCAGCCGCAGATAACCGCCCTCGACTCGAATCAGCGGCATGGTGTCGGTTGTTGCCCCCCGAAAAATCCAATCCCGCAGGATTACAACTCCATTGGATTTAATGATCAACGCCCCCATGGGGGCTGCGCGCCATACCGGTCTGCGCCGGGGATTGCCCTCCAAACGCAGCGTACGATCGACTACCATGGTGGTTTCAATAACAACACCCTGATAGCGATAGGCCAGAAACCACAGGGAGGGTTTGACTTGAGAAAGGCTGGAAATTTTGCGGGCCGGTTGGTGTTCCAGCCTCAGATTTGGGGCGGAACCGCAATTGAAAAGTAGGATACTGAACAAAACAGCCCCTAACAACTTAAAGGGGCTGGTAAAATAAGCTGACCGATCAAAGAGTTTGCGGGAATGTATAGGAGTCGAACCTATCTGCCGGGTCCACACCGGCACAACAGCTTTGAAGGCTGCGGTAGCCACCGGGCTACAGACATTCCCTATTTCAAAGGAACGGGAAACGTGGACAATCCCAGTTCCTTTTGAAGTCTCAGACGATCCTGTTCCGCCTCCCTGCGGGTAGTATAACCGGTTATCCACACCAGGTAAAGGCGGGTCCCATGGCTGGTTCGAACTACAATTTTGCAATCCCGTCCGGTGCCCCTGATTTCCGACAATAGAGCTTCAGCGTTATTACGTTTGCTGAAGGCCCCAGCCTGGAGGGCGTAATTCCCGTCACTCCGCTGCTCTTGTTCTACGGGTTCTCCCAGTTTGCGGGGGGCCGCTGCCGGAGCAGGGGCGGGAGCAGCCTCCGGAACCCGATCGAAAGCTTTCAACTCCTGGGGTACGTCGAATTCATAGCCTACAAATTGCCGTCGCGCCCAGGCCAAATCCACTTTACCACTGTCCAATAACCTGGCCGCGATATCAGCCCGTAACAATTGATTCATGGCGGTCTGAATGTAATCGGTGCGCCTCAGTTTTTTCAAGGCAGGTTTGAAATAGCGCCGGCACTGATGGTACAATCCCTGGGCATAATAGTACTGACCCAGAAAGTAATTTGAATAAACCGCCCAGCGAGTGCGAGGGTGATTCCGGACAATGGTTTTATAGATCCCAGCCGCCAGGGCCGCATTGCGGGTAGTACGGGCCTGGAGATACAACACCCCCGGATGGCCGGGGTATCGGAAAGCCAGGCTATCCAGCGCCTGACGAACTTCCTTAAACCGTCCCGCCTCCAAAGCTTGCAGCAAAGGTGTCAGCTCTTGGGACAAAGCATTTGAAACCAGAGCACTGACCAGTAAACCGACTGCCAGCCACTTCCTCACTGTATCTCCAAATGACCACATTGAGGACAAATATACAACAATTGATCGCTGGTATAACCACACGCATGACAGGTGCGGTAACGTTGCTTATCCTGCTCCTGCAGGTATTGTTCCATCTCTTTCAACATCTCTTTGGTTTTCCCTAGTCGACCATATAGTCGTAACAGAGCCAGGAGTATCAACGTGTCGGCTTTATCAGTGGGTATTTCTTCCAGTAGATTAAGAGCTTCCCGCACCTCACCCTTGCGCTCATAGTAACTGGCTAGGCCCAGCAAAACATCGGGATTATTGGGTTGCTTGCGCCGCAACCGCCGGTAAAAACGTTCCACTTCCTCGAACTCCCCCAGTTCGAAATAGAGCTTCTCTATTTCGGGGAAAATGGAGACGCCCCGCTGGGGATCAAGTTCGGCAAAAGTAGTGAGATAATCCACGGCATGGCGGAATTGCCCTTCATCCCGACTTATCAGGCCCAGGTAATAGTACGGAGCGGCACAGAGACCTAATTTAATTGCCTGCCGCAAAAGACTTTTGGCTTCGGATTGATTGCCTGCCCGAATTTGTTCCACCGCCTGATACGTTTTATATAAAGCCGGCAACTGGGGATCCAAATCGGGATTAAGCTTTTTCTCCTGTTGGAAAGCCTCCACGGCCCCTTCCCAATCCCGCAGTGCCACTCGAGCCTCGCGTATGGCTCGCGCAGCCCATCGGTTCTTCCGATCCAGTTCCAGTATTTGAGTAGCATACTCAATAGCCTGATGATGATCACCCAATTCCTGGTAGTCTTTCACCAAACCGGTAAGCACCATTAGACGGAATGGTGGAGAGAGATCTTCATGGGTCAGCAGGTCCCGGTGGATTCCTGCGGCTCGCAGGGCATCTCCCTGTTCCCGATAGATTTCACCAATCCGCCAGAATACTTCCAGGCGGCTGGTGTCCCGGTGAGCAATCTCCAACAACAGCTTTAATCCCCTGGAGGTGCGTCCCGCCAGTAATGCTCCCAGAGCTTCCACTTCCAAATCTTTAAGGCTACGATGGCGTTTGCGGCGGAAAAGAGAAAAACCGGGGACCCGGAATTTGGGAAAAGAGAAAAACTTGCGACTCATGAAGACTTATCGGCTTCCGTTTCGGTAGTTGAACTTTTCTGGTTACTCACGGTAATGGGTGGGTTATCCAACACTGCCGTGCGCCGCTGCTCCAGCTCGGTTTTAACTTTGCGGTATTCTTTCTCAAGCAATTTGAGGGCCTTTCGCAACCGCATGTTCTGGGTGACCGTAACAGCGAATCCCAGTAAAACTCCTACTGCGACACATCCCAGAATGATGGTATAAAGGGGCAAATTCGGATAAGTGAGCCCAAAGAACTTCAGGGTGACCGGAACGCTGTTTTGGGTCAATAACCAGACGGCAATAATGGTCAAAAAAATGCTGAAAAAGATCTTTACTTCACGCATGATTAGAATCCTTCAAAAAATGGGGCTCAGATAGTAATTATCCAACGGAGATGAATCTTTTTTAACTGGCAGCTGCAGTGGCAGTCGGAATGAGCTCTCCAAAAAGAGAAACCCCCGCAGCGCCAGTTATTTTAACCCAACGGAACTGACCTGGTTGGGCATCTTCAGCCGCAAAAATTACCAGTTTATTATTGCGGGTTCGCCCCTGCAATTGTTCTTCCGATTTCCGGGAGGCCTTTTCCACCAGCACCTCTACGGTGCGTCCAACCCATTGCAGGTTACGCTCGAGAGTGTGTTTTTTCTGCAATTGAATTAGTCGTTCCAGGCGTTCCTGCTTCACTTCTTCCGGTACCTGATCGGGGAAACGCGCCGCTTTGGTTCCCGGCCGCGGTGAATATTTGAAAGTAAAGGCCGAATCGAATTTGACCTGTTCCATAATATCCAGCGTTTCCTCGAAATCAGCCTCAGTCTCACCGGGGAACCCGACAATCAGATCGGTAGACAGGGCCAGATCTGGGATACGTTCCCGCATTTCCAGAGCTAATTCCAGATAGTGCTCCCGAGTATAAGTGCGATTCATACGCTCCAGGACGCGATTGCTGCCGGCTTGCAAAGGGAAATGAATATGGTTGCACAACTTCGGTTCCCGGGCGTGTAGTTCAATTAATTCTCGGGAGAAATCCTGGGGGTGAGGTGATGTATAACGAATACGTTTCAAGCCATCGATTTGAGCCACTAATTCCAGCAGCCCTTTGAAGTCGGTACCGTCGTATCGATAAGAATTCACATTCTGGCCTAGGAGAGTGATTTCCTGGAATCCCTCCGCCAAGGCGTTTTCGATTTCAGCAATAATACTTTGAGGAGCCCGGCTTCTTTCTCGCCCACGGACATAGGGCACAATACAGAAAGTACAGAATTTGTCGCAGCCCCGCATGATGGAAATCCAGGCGGAGACACCTTCCCGTCTGGCCGGGAACATTCCTTCGTACACTTCCATGCGGCTCAGGCGGGTATCCAAAACGGGAGCGTCGGGGCGATGCTCTTTATGTTCCAGCAACTGGGGTAACCGCCGGTAGGCATCCGGTCCCAGAACGAAATCAACGTAGGGCTTGGAAGCCAATAACTGATTCTTCAGGGTTTGGGCCATGCATCCCAATACTCCCAGAACCTTGCGCGGGTCTTTTTCTTTGTGGCGCTGTAAAACACCTAAACGGGCGTAGATCTTCTCATGGGCGTGTTCACGCACCGAACAGGTATTCAGGAAGATGACATCCGCCTCCTCGGGTGAGGTAGCCCGCTCATAAGCGGATTTTTCCAGAATACCGGCCACCAGCTCAGAATCGTACACGTTCATCTGGCAGCCGTAAGTTTCGATGTAATATTTCTTTTTTGTTCTCACTTCCGCTCCTGCTTTACTGCCTTCACAGGCCGCAGAATATATCGGCAGCCCTATCTCACTCCAAGAATAAGATAACTTCCTCCCGAGTGGTCAGTCGGGTAATTAAAACCGGCAATGCGGCGGTTAAGCTATAACTCTAAGCGATTGGTGTAGAAATAGTTGCGCGGATTAACCGGAATATTGTTAACCCGCACTTCATAGTGGAGATGGGGCCCCGTGGATCGGCCGGTATTCCCCGAATAGGCTATAAGTTGCCCCCGTTTCACCCGATCACCTATTTTCACCACGTACTGACTCAAATGGGCGTAGAGAGTCTTATAACCATAGCTATGGTTAATGACGATGGTCTTGCCATAACCGGTACGTCCGTTTTCCACCACCACCACTCCATCAGCAGTGGCATATACGGGTGTGCCGGTCAAAACGGCGAAATCCTGTCCATAATGGAAGCGTGGTTCACCGGTGAAAGGATCAGGCCGCATTCCGAAGCCGGAAACCAAGAAACCCGTTCTTACCGGCGGAATGGATGGTAGACGGCGGAGACGATCCACATCCTTGTTAAGTTTGGAATAAATCTGTTCGTAACTAATTCGCTGTAGGTTCAGGGAACGGCTCAGGGTCTGAAGTTCGATATTGAGATTTTCCAGTAAATCGTCGCCGTGGGGTACGATTTCTTTGAAATTCTCATTGACTTTTTCGAGGCTACCTCCTACCCCCAGGGAGCGAACCGATTCATCCAGTTCCGGTAAAGCAGCATAGCTGCGCAAGGCATCATCCCGTAAGGACAGTTGTTGGACCTGTTGTTCCGCCTCCTGCAGGCGGCTCTTCAAATCCTCCATTAATTTCACCAGCTGCCGGTTCTCCCTTTTCAGGGCCTGAACCCGGGCCCTATAAGCGAAATTGTCAATTTTTATTAACGCTATGGCAATCAGAATTGCCGAAAGCAGGGAAAACAACAGCCAGGGGGGCATTCTGAAATTCAGGCCACCCTTTTCCTTTACCTCAAGGGTGTCCAGATTAACGTAAAAGGCCTTATCGGTGGCTCTACTTCTCATCCTCCAACTGGCCTTAAACCTATTATCTCCTCAATTCCTCTCGTCTGGTTGGAAGTAGTATAGAGCCCCAAGCTTAATCAAGCAAGTTATAATCCACCCCTCCCGGGGGAAGATCAGTCGTTATTATCCGTTTCCTGGGGTTCGGAGGGTTCGGCGGGGGCGGTGCCTTCCTCCGCGGCTAAAATGGTCTCCAACGCCTTTTCTTTTTCCTGGATCTCATTACCCAGGCGCTGTAACTCTTCGATTTTTTCTTTGAATTTTTTGGTTCGCAGAAAACCACTCAGTTTGCCTGCAAGAGCTTGCTGGTAAACCTCCGTTCCCAGGTCGGTGAACAGTTTAGCTTGGGCCCGCTTCAACTGGACCATCTCCAGCCGATATTTGCCGGTCCGCGTAAGTTCTTCGGCCTTATTGGAGGCGATTTTACCGAACTCTTCGGCCTTTTCCACCGCCAGAGTGCTGAAATCACGGAGGCTTTTCTTTACATCTTCCCACAAATTTGTCATAACCAGCTCCTGTCTCTCTTGCTCACGAAATAAAATATAATCACGGAGCAGCCGATAGCTATGCCTCTTTTAACCGATTAAGTAGCATCTCCCTAACCTGCTGCGGATTGGCGCGTCCTTTAGAGCGTTTCATTACCTGTCCCATGAAGAAACCCAATAATCGCTCTTCACCATCCCGGTAACGCTGCACCTCTGCGGGATGGTCGGCTAGTACTCCTTGCACCAGTTCATCAATGGCTTCCCGGCTGTCCACCTGGGCCAGGCCCGATTTTTCAATCAGCTCCTGAACCGGGACCTTAGACTCCAGCATTTGCTCGAAAATCTGGCGGGCAGCTTGGTGATTCAGCTTACCAGCCTGTTCGGCCTTGATCAATTCTCCTAAGCGCTCGGGTGTGATGGGGAATTCAGAAAGGGGTAAATCCCGCTCCTTTTGAATTCGCAATACCTCGGAAGCAACCCAGGCGGCAGCTTTACGGGGGGGAACCTGAGTGGCGGCTACTTTTTCAAAATAATCGGCTATTTCCAGACTGCCGGTAAGGATGCGGATCATCTCATCGTTCAATGCATACTGCTCTTGAAAACGCTGCTCCTTTTCCCAAGGCAGTTCCGGCAATTCATTCTGGATGTCAGTAATAAACTTTTCTTCCAGCGCTAGGGGCAACAAGTCCGGCTCCGGGAAATAGCGGTAATCATGGGCAGCCTCTTTACGCCGCATAATCTCAGCAGTGCCCTTGGCGTCATTCCAAAGCAACGTAACCTGCTCAATCCGTCCGCCCTGTTTCAGTACTTCAATCTGCCGCTTTATTTCATAGGCCAGTGCCTGCTCCACTGCTTTGAAAGAATTCATGTTCTTGACTTCCGTCTTAACTCCCAAGGTATCCTGTCCCACCGGCCTGACCGATACGTTAGCATCCACTCGCAGTGAGCCTTCTTCCATATTACAATCGGAAACCGCAGTGTACTCCAAAACCTGTTTCAAACGAGCCAAATAAGCCCGAGCTTCAGCTGGAGAGCGAATATCGGGGCGACTTACAATTTCAATCAAACCTACCCCGCAACGATTAAAATCCACCCCGGTGCCAGCTCCGTAACCATGCAGGGATTTCCCTGCGTCTTCTTCGATGTGCACCCTGATGATACCCACTTCCCGGTCTTCACCATTAACTTTGAATCTTAATCGCCCATTGGTTGCCAAAGGCTCATCGTACTGGGAAATCTGGTAGCCCTTGGGGAGATCGGGATAGAAATAGTTCTTACGCGCCATTCGGCTGTTATGATGAATGGTACACCCTAGAGCCAAACCCGCTTTCACCGCCAGATGTATCACTTCCCGGTTCAGAACCGGTAAACTACCCGGTAGCCCCAAGCAGATGGGACAAACCTGGGTGTTGGGTTCGGCTCCATATTCCGTGCTACAACCGCAAAAAATCTTGCTGACGGTGCTCAACTGAGCATGGACTTCCAATCCTATTACGCTTTCATACTCCATAAACACCTCTCACCATAAGCAGAAAATCAGTCTGGGGAACGATTCTGCATCTCAATCCAGCGGAACCACAACGGTTTCAAATACTTCGGGGATTTCCGCCAGACGCTTAATTACTTCCGCTGATGGTCGTTCGTCACAGCGGATAACTCCCAAAGCTACGTTCTGAGCTCTATTCCGACTTAAAGTATAAGCTGCGATATTTACCCCCGCCTGTCCTAGAACGGTGCCCACTGCCCCAATTACGCCCGGTTTATCCTCATTCTCCAGAAAAATCAACGTGCCTGCTAGTTTCATCTCCACGGCGTAATCGTCAACCATCTTGAGGTGAAATTCGCCATTCTCCCCCACTACACCACTTAGACGTCGGTACTTGCCATCAGCTGCCTGGCCTTCCAGTCTCAATTCTGGAGAAGAATTTCCTGGCTTCAATGCCAGAGTGCATAAACCATACTCCGCGGCTAATGCGGAGGCATTCACCAGATTTACCGGAATTTCCCGTCGCGGAGCCAGGAACCCCTGCAGGGCTGAGGCCATTAAATAATCCAGATCCCCCTGGGCGACCTGGGCATATAGTTTCAATTCCTGGCAGGGCCCTGGTAGCAAAAGGTGCATTATGCGTCCCAAAATGCCGGCCAGGTGGGCTTGAGGTCGAAGCAGTCGCATATCACTGGAGGCGGTAATGGGTAGATTGACAGCGTTGAGGGGCTGCTCTTCAAGCAAGTAATCCCGGATCTGAACACAAATCTGGCGGGCGACTCGTTCACCGGCCTCTCGTGTGGAAGCTCCAAGGTGCGGTGTGAAAAGCACATTGGTTACTTTGAGTAACGGATAATCGGCTGGTGGAGGTTCTTGTTCAAAACTGTCAGCGGCATATCCGGCTAGCCGCTCTTCCTGCAGAGCTTCGGCACAAGCTGTCTCGTCCACCAGACCACCCCGAGCACAATTGATCAGATAGGCAGTGGATTTCATAAGCCGTAACTCGGCAGCGCCGATTAAATGCCTTGTTTCCGGAGTCAGGGGGGTATGCAAGGTCACGATGTCCGCCCGCTGGAGCAGTTCTTCCAACCCGGTAAAGGCTACCTGGCGTAAAGGAAAGCCCCGGGGGTCAAGGTAAGGATCGAAACCCAGCAGACGCATTTCCAGCCCCAGAGCGCGCTGAGCCACCGCCCGACCGATACGTCCCAGGCCGATTATTCCCAGGGTTTTGCCCGCCAATTCTTCCCCCTTCAAACGGTGGCGGTCCCAGGAGCCCCGTATCACCTGGGCGTGTCCCTGGTGCACTTTACGAATCAAACCAAAAATCAGAGCCAGGGTATGCTCGGCTGCGGCAATGGTATTGCCATCCGGAGCATTCATGACCAGGATTCCCCGTCGGGTTGCAGCAGCCACATCGATGTTATCCACCCCTACCCCCGCCCGGCCAATCACCTTTAGGCGGGGGGCCAGAGCCATATATTCATCGGTAACTCGACTTCCACTCCGGACGATCCAGGCTGAGACTTCAGGCAGAATCTTCATCCAGCGGTCACTTTCCGAGAAAGGAATCTGCTCTACTTCCAGGCCCGCCGCTTCCAGCAGACGGGGCCCGGCCGCCGCCAAAGGATCAGTGATGAGCACTTTCATGGCTCAGTTCCTCAATTATCTCATCTAACACAGCCGTAACTTCTTGCATATCCTCGAGGGTCAAATCTCCCATATGGGCCAAACGGAAGGTCCTACCTTTCAGGGGACCGTACCCTCCGGATACTTGAAATCCTCGCCGGTCAGCGCTGGTCACCAGTGCCCCGTAATCCAGGTCCATTTTATTGGCAAAACAAGTGAGTGTATCGGAGGCATAAGCGGGATCGGGGAACAAACCGAAGCGTTTTACCCCCCAGTTGCGAACAAAATCGGCCATTTCCCGGTGGCGGGCGAATCGCTCCGTCTTCCCTTCCGCTCGCATTTGCTGCAATTGTACCCGTAAGGCAAAGATATGGGGTAGTGAAGGAGTTACCAGGGTCTGATTTTTATCCGCGGCGCGCACAAGGCGAGGGAAATCGAAGTAATAGCCCCGCTGGGATTGGGGTACCTGTTCCGCCCGGCGCAAAGCCCGTTCATTCAGAGCCAGGATCGCGAACCCCGGTGGAAGGGCCCAGGCTTTTTGAACACTGGCAAAAACCACATCAACACCCCAGGCGTCCATTTCCAATGGTAAACCGGCCATGGCACTTACAGCATCCACTACCAGCAAGACCTCAGGGAATTTGCGAACAACAGCAGCTATTTCCTGCAAGGGGTTAGTGAGTCCGGTGGAAGTCTCGTTGTACACCACGGTAACCACATCGTATTCATCTTGAGCGAGGGCCTGCTCCACTTCTTCGGGCTGGTTAGCCCGGCCCCAGGGAACCTCAAGAGTGGTTTGGGGCAGACCGCAGGCGGCGGTAATGTCTGCCTGGCGCTGAGAAAAAGCGCCACACACCAAGTTGAGCACTTTCTTACGACATAAGTTGCGCACCGCTGCTTCCATCAGGCCAGTGGCGCTGGAGGTGGACAGGATTACCCAGCTGCTGGTAGCTAGGAGCCAGCGTACTCCATCCACAACTTCCTGATGCAACCGGCGGAACTCAGAACTGCGATGTCCTACGGGATAGGTGCCACAGGCCTGTAGAATCTCGGGCCGCACATGGGTTGGTCCGGGAATGAACAGCTTTTTACCGCTCAATCTTCCAGTGCCCGCAATACGAAACCAGTGGGTAGCTTAGGATAATAGTAAGTCGATTTGGGAGGTAAGCGCGATCCACCTCCGGCAATTTCGTATATCAACCGAGGATCAGGATAATTGAGGATCCAGCCCAGTACGTCACCCTGGCGAATCGCTTTCCAGAAGCTATCCAGGTCGTGGTGGTAGCCCAGACGGAGAGCCCTTTCCCGATCATTATCTTTAAAACCCAGAATATCCTGGAAAATGAACTTGTCTAGAATAACCGTGTCCAGGCGAGCCAGCCGCGGATCAGGAAGGGTAAGCTCCAACTCCCGCAGGGCAGCTGGTTTGACTTCCAGGCGGTAAATGGTGTCGTTTCCGTCCGCCATGAAAAAGATACGCGAATCGTGCCCCAGAGAGATTTCGTCAGCTGAAACCCGGGTCACATCAAAGCTGTGGTACAAGCGATCCATCAGTTGCCGCGAAGAAAAGCCGGGAAAGGGCTTTAAGGTGCGATGGGTGGGGTAAATCACCAGCCCCGGATCGGAGCTGGACACGAAATAGCCCATCACATAGTTGGCATCCAATTCTTCCAAACCGGTTTCACTGCGACGCTGCAGCATGTACTGTCTTAAAGTCTCGTACCGGTGGTGCCCATCGGCAATGAACAATGGCTTATCAGCCATCATTTCCTGGATCGTCTCCAAAATCTCACTATCCTGAATTACGTAGCACACGTTATCCACACCGGAAGTTTCATCCTGCCCCTCAAGTTTGAGAATTGCTTTGGGCACTCCCTCATCAAGAACCTGGGTCATCTGGTTCTCGGGGTCTTCGAAGGTGAAAAAGATCTGGCTGAAATTGGCCCGGGTAGTGGTTACCAAGCGCAGACGATCCAGAATCGGCCCGGACAGGGTGTGTTCATGGGCGCGAACAGTATCAGGGCCGTAATCGGCAATATTAACCAAAGCGATGAAGCCCCGGCGGAGGTGTTTTTCTCCATCAGGACCGGTGAAAAACTGATGCAGGTAAAACACCGCCGGCTCTGTCAACCGGGTCAGAATCTCCTTTGCCTGCCATTCGTTAAACAAACGGGCCGCTTCCTGGTAAAAGGAATCCTCAAAGTAGTCCCCGTGGCGCTGTTCCCCCAGAATCAGCCTGACGATGTTGTAAGGTGAACGTTCTTTTAAAAAACGCTTCTCCGCATCGGAAATGATGTCATAAGGAGGAGCAATTACATCTGTAAGATTAGGGAATCGCTCCGGATTATAAATAATCCCGCAAAAGGGGTAAATATTCATGCCGCCCTCGCTTGGTTTTGTTGCTCTGACATGGGAGTGGAATTTAGAACCAAACCGGCCCCTTACAAGGTCATGTTTATAAATCGAGTCTGGGAAGCATTTATCATTTTTCCGGTAAACAGGAGAAGTGATTGATATTTCTGACCTGAACTACAAAAACGTTCTTACCCTGGTATGTGCCGTTTATTTTCACGCCGTGCGTATTCTGGAAGTAGAACCGAACAGTATTGCCGCCCAATATAGACTCCGGGCCGGCGATGATTTACGCCGGATCAACGGCCATCCCATTAGGGACGCACTGGATTACCAATTCTATGCGGCCGACTCCCAGCTGGAACTAGCAATAGCCCGGGAAGGTAAGCTGCTCACCATCCAGATACACAAGCTGCCGGAAGAAGAGCTGGGAGTGGAGGTTGAACCGCTGAAAATTCGACCCTGCGCCAACAATTGCGTATTCTGTTTCGCCGATCAAAATCCACCCGGAGTACGGGAATCTCTGAATTTTAAAGATGGTGACTACCGTTTCAGTTTTCTGGCCGGGCATTATATCACCATGACCAATATGGGACCAAAACATTTGGAGCGGGTCGTTCAACAAAGATTGAGTCCGTTATACATTTCAGTGCACGTCACGAATCCTGATGTACGCCGGAAACTATTCGGGCTTAAGAAAGAGGATTATTTACTGGAGAAAATTGAATATCTGGTTGCGCATGGAATAGAACTACACACTCAGATCGTAGTATGTCCCGGGTGGAATGATGGACAGGTACTGGAGCAAACTTTGGCGGACTTGCACCGGTTTACCCCAGGCATCCTATCGATCACCCTGGTACCGGTAGGACTCACTAAATGGCGTCAAAACCTGACCCCTTTACAGAAAGTGACCGCAGGATATGCCAAGGAATTCCTTGCCCGGGTCCCCATCTGGGAAGGGGAATATCGCCGATCTGACGGTCAACGGCTGATTTTCCTGAGTGACGAGTGGTTCTTGTTGGCGGGCGCGCCCATCCCCCCGACAGATTATTATGGTGACTTTGCCCTGTTGGAAAACGGGGTCGGTCAATGTCGGAATCTGGCAGAAACGTTGGCAATTGAAAAAGAGGACCTACCATCGCGTTTAAGCCGACCGGTACGTCTGTTATTCCCAACCGGCCGCTTAGTGGCGCCTTGGTTGAAAAGGTTGTTGCGTTCCCACCTGGATTCCATTGAGAACTTGGAATGGGAGCTGATACCCGTGGCTAATAACTGGCTGGGAGCTAATGAAGTAACCGTCACGGGATTACTGGGGGGACGGGATATTAGCGAGCAAGTACGGGCATATGGTCCCGCTGATATGGTTTGGCTCCCGGAAAAGATTTTCAATTCCGATGGTCTTACCCTGGACGATTGGGACCTGGAGAAACTGGAAAGGGAAATAGGTTTGCCGGTAGATTTACATCATGAAAGTCTGGTGGAGATATTAGCTCCATGGAGCTGAAATTACCGCTGGTAGTTATTGTTGGTCGGCCAAATGTGGGGAAATCCACCTTGTTCAACCGGTTGGTGGGACGGCGTCATGCTATCGTACACCCCCAGGAAGGGATAACCCGCGATCGAATAGCGGAAGAAGTGGAATGGAACGGGCGCCGTTTCAGACTGGAGGATACAGGGGGGTACCTACCCCAGGGAGAAGATGAAATCACCGCCGCCGTCAGGGAACAGGCTTTGGCCGCCGCCCAGGAAGCTCAAGTAGTTATTTTCTTACTGGATGCCCGGGTGGGTCTCACCGAAGAAGACATCATATTGGGCCGGATGCTTCGGAAATCGTTCGATAAAGTACTGGTAGCGGCCAACAAGCTAGATACTCCCGGACGGCTGGAAGAATTGCCTGACCTTTACCGCCTGGGCTGGTCTCAGATTTTCCCCATCAGTGCCCTCAACGGCACCGGAGTGGGTGACCTGTTAGACGCGGTAATTGAGAAGCTCCCCGAGTCCAAGGTTGTTCCGCCGGAAAAGAAAGTAGTTAGTTTTGCGATTGTCGGAGCCCCCAACGTGGGAAAATCCAGTTTGACCAATGCTCTGTTGGGGCAAAAACGGCAGATTGTAACCTCCATCCCCGGCACTACCCGTGATGCGGTCAATGCAACCTTCAAATACTATGGTCGCCTGTACGAGATGATTGATACGGCAGGGCTACGGCGCCAGGCAAAAATCAAAGACTCCTTAGAATTTTACAGTTCGGTCCGTACACAACGGGCCATTCGGCGCGCGGAGATCGTAGTATTGCTCCTGGACGTGGAACGTATGTTCACCAGGGTGGATGCCAAAGTAGTGGAACAGGTAACGGAAGCCGGTCGTGGCCTGGTGATCGCCATGAACAAATGGGATTTACCGGAAAAAACCACCCACACCATGGATCTGATCCGTCGGGAGATCCAGGACCAATTGCCGGAATTGCGTCATTACCCGCTGGTGTTTATCTCTGCTTTGAAGAAGCGGCGTCTACATACTTTGATGGCTGCCATAGATGAAGTCCACGCAGCCTACCATAGACGTATTTCAACCTCTGAGGCCAATCATTTTCTGGAAGATGCGCTAGGGCAGCTACAACCACCGGCGGTGAAAGGTAAAAAAATCACTATCAAATACATGACCCAGGCGGAAACAGCTCCTCCACGCTTTCTGTTCTTTACCAACCATCCGCGTTTGATTACCGAATCCTACCGCAAATACCTGGAAAACAAACTAAGGGAGCGCTTTAATTTCGTCGGGGTACCCTTGAGGTTGACCTTCCGTAAAAAATGAGGGCGCTGAAAGCACTGATGCTTTTATCGGTGACCGGTGCACTAGCGTTGCGGGCGCAGGCACCGGCAGCCCTAAAATGCGGTCTGCCGCTGTGGGCGCAACAAACTCGACGGGCAGCCTTGAGGTGGGATCGCGGCCTGAGTTATTTGAACCTCAGTCTGGTCAGCCCCCGAGGACTATTTCGCATTCACTACACCCTTACCGGTAGCGACGCGGTGGATACCACCGAATGGGTGGATGGTCACCCTCGTTTCGTGGTAGAGACTGCCCTGGCAGCCGAAAAAGCCTATGCTCTCCTGGTGGATAGCCTAGGTTTTATGCCGCCGGTCAGTGATAATGGAGAAGATGGCCCTGAGCTGGATATTTACATCAAGAACTGGGGCGGTCTGGTTTATGCCTATACCAATTTCACTCAAGCAGGCCAACCAACTTATATGGTCATCGACAATGATTACCGGGAAGTCAATTACTCCACCCACGGATTGGATGCCCTACGCGTAACGGTGGCTCACGAATTTTTCCACATGGTACAACTGCGGTATGCGGCCCCGCTGGGGGACCGGCAGGATGATGTGTTTTTATTTGAACTGTGTAGCGTGTGGTTCGAGGATAAGTGCTACCCGGAAGTCAACGATTATGTGAACTATGTTCCCTATGTTCTGAATTCCAACCCTACCCCACCGATTAATTCCAATTCCAACGCCATGTACGGGGCAGGCTTATTCGCGAAGATTCTGGACCGCTTCTACGGTATAGGCAACGGCAAGCATATTATTCTGGACCTCTGGGAACACTTTGCCCAAGAGCGGGCCTTACCGGCGCTCCACGATGTACTGGAGCAAGGCCCCTGGCATAGTTCCCTGGGAGAAGCACTAAGTCTGTACGGCCTGCTTAACTGTTTCAGCGGACGTCGGGCAGCACCCTTTTCATATTCCGATGCTGCATTATTTCCAACCCCACCTGATTCACAGATAACCTTGCTTGCAGTTTATCCCCAGGATTATCAGCTCCCGGCTATCCCTTTGCGAGTCAGCTATTATTCTTTTTCTCCTGTGAGCTTTGACTCCCTTTACTTAATCAAATCCGATTTCGTCCCCGCTGAAATAGTTGCCCAAAGCGGTGTCTACTGGAGTACCGAGTCAGCTAAGAAGTTGGGAGCAGTGGGGAATTTCTATCTGGAAGCCGGGGCCGTGGATGTGGGCGACCAAATACTGGTTATCGTGGCTAACGGCCAGGAATCTACGGCAGGTTGGTTTCCTCTGCGATTGCGAGGGCGAAATCTACCTCTTTCTTTAGCAATTCAGCGCCTCTTCCCCAGTCCTGTAGGAACAGGTGAAACCGTTACCTTAGACGTCACTCTTCCTTACTCGGACGTAGTCACCATCCAGCTATATGATTTATTGGGCAGGCGTTTACTCAAATCTGCGTTTGATTTAAGCAAAGGAATTCATTTGCTTCCCTTGTCTCTCCCTTCTGATCTAGCCACGGGGCTCTATTTAGTAGGAGTGCAGACCTCCAGGCAGAACATTGGCGCCACTTTGATAATTACCCGCAAATCACAATGAACGAATTATTCGTCCCCTTTCAACACCGTACCTTCAAAACGAAAGTCAAAGATTCTCGTTTTATCGCGGATATCTTCCCAGTTTCCAGTGAGGAGGAAATTGCCCATCGTTTAGCAGAAGTGCGTGAACGTGAGCGAGGAGCTACACACATTTGCTTTGCCTGGCGTTTGGGCGCACCGCCTAAAATGAAGTTGCGGAGCAGTGATGCCGGCGAACCCGCGGGAAGCGCAGGAAAACCCATTCTTCAAGCCATAGAAAGCGCCGCTATGACTAACATCCTGGTGACAGTCACCCGTTATTTCGGCGGTACTAAATTGGGCATCGGAGGTTTGATCCGAGCCTATGGTGGTGCTGCCCGGGATGCTTTAGCCAATATTTCCCGGGAGCCGTTCGTGGAAAGAAGCGTTTTAGTTTTACAAGTTCCTTACCCCATGGTAGAACTCGTTCACCGTTTGACTACCAAATTCCGGGGACAGGTGCAAAACCAAAAGCTGGATAGCGAGGCAACCCTTGATGTGCTGCTACCTACTGACAAAATAGAGGCATTCAAGGCTGAGCTACAATCCCGATCTCACGGCCGGGCAATAATTAAACCAATCGGCTGAATCATAACTTTTTCAATACGAAAAATCTCATCCATAAAAGCGGTGGAGTTCGCCAGACCAAACGGTATATTTGACCACCGAACTCGCAATAGAAGGCGACAACCAATGAAAAAAATCTGGTATGTACTCTTCAGCCTGGCATTACTGAGTGTTCCTTCAATGGCTGCCCAAAGGTTAGTGCTGGCGGAAGAGTTCACCAACGTTGGGTGACCATCCTGCGGTCCCACTGAGGACTACCTGGACGGGTTCCAGGCACAACATCCCGAAAGCGTGGTTTTCATTGCTTACCACATGTCTTGGCCCCAAGGCAACGACCCTTACTATCTGTACAACACTACTGAGAATAATGCACGGCGAAGCTATTATGGTGTCAATGCAACTCCCAGCTTAGCGGTCAATGGTTCGCTGACAAATCTCTGGCCTCCGCAACCGGCGTGGGGTAATCTCATATTACAGGAAGCCACCATATCGGCGCCTATCAGCATTGACATTGGAGGGGCATATGACACAACTGCTCGTCAGGGGACAGCGGAAATCGCCATCTTTACTGAAGGAACGGTGAGCGGTTCCTTCATCCTACATTTTGTCCTGATTGAGAACAATCTATACTTCATGGGTGCCAATGGATATCCCAACCATAACAGTGTAATGCGCGACATGATTCCCTCTGCCGCCGGTACACAGATCACTTTAAGCGCAGGTGACACAACCTTCGCCAATATTGATTTCTCCGTACCGAGCCCCATCGTCCAAGGTAATGCGGTGTTGGTTGCGTTCGTCCAAAACCCGGTCAATAAGGATGTCCTGAATGCGGGGCGGGTAGCGGTGCTGGACCTAGCGACCGGGTGTGGCAACGCCATAGGGGATGTGGGGGCGGACGGGCAGATTACCGTGCAAGACCTGGTTCAACTGGTCAACATCGTCATCGGCATTGATAATGATCCCGACGCGTGTGCTTTACAAGCCGGTGATCTGAACGGGGATGCTCAGGTCAATGTACAGGATCTGGTCTTGCTGGTGGATTTGATTTTACAGTAGCCCTTTCTTCATACGAGAGGTGTAAAAAATCCCGGCATATTGTCGGGATTTTTTATTTTGTATCTGCCTATGAATGAATGGATAATAGAAGACCACTTGTTCTGGATGGACCAGGCTTTGAGAGAAGCTGAGAAAGCTCTGGAAGCTGGGGAAGTCCCGGTTGGGGCCGTTGTCGTGCAGCGAGGGAAACTGGTGGGCCGCGGTTATAATCGTGTTGAGCAACTCCAGGACCCTACCGCCCATGCCGAAATCATTGCCCTTACGGCGGCGGCCAACACTCTTAATTCCTGGCGGTTGACGGGTTGCACCCTTTATGTTACTCTGGAGCCTTGTCCCATGTGTGCCGGCGCCCTGCTCAACTCCCGAATTGATCGACTGGTCTTCGGAGCTGAGGACAACCAGTATGGGGCTTGTGGGGGACGGCTCCAGCTATGCACCAAAGGGTTTTTCAATCACAAAGTCACTATCTTAAGTGGCATCCGTGAAACTCAAGCCCAGGAACTACTGGACACTTTTTTCAAGACCATCCGTGACCGCCCCTCTCAAAACAAATAAGACGAATCATTTCGTTAAAATAGTACCACGACTCCCCTTGCCTTAGCTTGGCTTAAAAGTAAATTGGCGTGCTTTTTAAAGGAGAGGTGGCAGAGTTTGGTCGAATGCACCGCACTCGAAATGCGGCGTCCCGACGTCTCGGGACCGGGGGTTCGAATCCCTCCCTCTCCGCAAAAGCCCTGAACAGAATTTGGGATCATCAATCTGGATAGCGGACATCCTCCGCTTTTTAAATTGGCCCTAGCCGGGAGTCATACTAAACAAAAGCCCCGGCTTACACCGGGGCTTTTGTTTGCTTTATAGGGTTCCGGACGTCTATTTGACCAGAAGCACCTTCAGGCTTTGATCACTTCCACTAGCTTTCAGCCGTACGAGATAGACGCCGGCAGGCATCGGCTGCCCCTGGGCATCAGTACCATTCCACTGGACGGTATGATAACCAGCCGCCAAGGATTGCGATACCAGTGTGCGGACGAGGCGACCGCGGATATCGAACACTTGCAGGGTCACTTCGCTAGTAGCGGGTAAGCCAAACCGAATGTTGGTACTGGGGTTGAATGGGTTGGGATAATTACCAACCAGCTCGACATGGGTAGGAATCGCTATCGTATTATCTACCGCGTCAGTAAAGTGGATATTCGCCGCTGCGGCCACCGCATCGGCTAAAGTCATATCCGGAATATTATCCGCCGGGTCATCATTATGACAGGCCAGACAGACGTGGTTCAAATCCAGCGAGGCAGGCCGAGTCGCGTCGTCCCGGACAGCAGAACCATCATCGGTGAACATGCTGTTATCATCGACAGTGATTCTAAAGAGATGGGACCGGACATCAGCCTTGAAACCACTTTGGCCGCGAACTGCACCAGATTTTGCCGCATAGGGCATATGGCATTGTTCGCAATCGGTCATCTCGGGATGGTTAGCAGCGACGCTGGTAGCCTCGTTGGCATGACAGGTGCTGCATTCAATCTTGATACCATCGCCACCCCAGAGTACTCGTTTATGGGGATCATGGCAGGTACCGCAGTTCAAACCGGCGGCAAAGTGCGGACTGGCTACAAATTCATCCCATTGCTCATGATGGCGCACAAAACCACCACTGGCATCAATGGGTTGGCCCCAACCGCGACTATGGCAATTACCGCAGAGATAGGTGATGTCATCAGCGTTCGGATCCGGTTGGACAACTCCACCATAGTCACCGTAATCCAGACCGTTGCCGCCAACATTGGGTTGGTATACCTCATCAATGTCCGCTGGATCGTGAGAAGCAACATGATTCCCACCAGGTCCATGACAATCTTCGCAGGCCACTCCGGCTTCTACGAAATTACCTAAGCTATACCCGGGCAGCCAGCTGCTATCGGGAGTCGCACCGGTGGTATGGCAGCGGAAGCAGCCGTAATTGTACTTTTTGTCTACGTGATCGACATCGTAGTCAACCCATCCGAGATCTTCGCCTTCGTAGAAATTAAACTGGTTGTGACCTCCACCAGGATTGATCACGCTGCTGGCGGTACCCGCGATCACACCAGTGGTATCTACGAAACGCACCTTCCACCCGTAACCGCCGATGACTCCCGCGATCTCATCCCAACTGGCACCTAAACCGGACATCCAGCTATCTTCGAAGTTTACCACGAAACTGGGATAACTGGGGGCAGTGGCATTTTCAATAACGTGGAATTTGTACGGGTGACCACTATTCTGCCACTCCTCGTAGATGTTATAACCGAGGACATCATTCACTTCATCATGGCAAGCCCTACAGGTTTGGGAACCTACATAATCGGCCGGTTGGGCATCATGCATGTGATGAGCGAATTCCGCCAGTTCATCCACCGTTTTGTCAGGAATGTCATCATTGGGATCATCGTTATGGCAGCTCAAGCAAGCATGATACAGGTCCAGTGAGGCTGGACGTGTATCATCGTCGCGCACTGCGGAGCCATCATCGGTAAACATACTCTCGGTATTGGGGGTAATGCGGAACAGGTGCGAACGAACATCAGCTTTGTAACCACTTTCTCCCCGGGCAGTACCTGATTTAGCGGCAAATGGCATATGACATTCGATACACTCGTGAGTGCCGGGGTGAATGTTGTGTGCTTCCTGGTTGGGATGACAGGTGGCACATTGTATAGTGATGCCGTCACCATTCCACAACACCCGTTTGTGAGGATTATGGCAAGTACCGCAGTTTAATCCAGCCTCGAAATGGGGACTGGCTACAAATTCATCCCACTGTTCATGATGGCGCACAAAGCCACCACTGGCATCGATGGGCTGCCCCCACCCACGGCTGTGGCAGTTACCGCATAGATAGGTAATATCATCCGAATTTGGATCGGGCTGGACCACACCGCCGTAATCGCCGTAATCCAGGCCGTCACCACCAATGTTTGGCTGATAAACCAGATCAATGTTGGTGGCGGAAGGCGCATTTACGTGGTCACTACCGGGACCATGGCAGGACTCGCAGGTTACGCCTTGCTCAACGAAAGTACCTAAACTGTAGCCCGGCAACCAGCTACTGTCAGGCGAGGCACCAGTAGTGTGGCAGCGGAAACAACCGTAGTTGTACTTCTTGTTCACGTGGTCCACATCATAGTCGACCCATCCAAGATTCTCGCCGCCAAAGAAATTGAACTGATTGTGACCACCACCGGGGTTGATCACACTACTGGCAGTTCCCACAATTACACCCGTATTATCTACGAACCTCACTTTCCAGCCGAAACCACCTATTACTCCAGCAATCTGATCCCAGGAGGTTCCCAGGCCAGACATCCAGGTATCCTCAAAGTTTACCACGAAACTGGGATAACTGGGGGCAGTGGCGTTCTCAATGACATGGAATTTGTACGGGTGACCGCTATTCTGCCAGGCGTCATAAATATTATACCCGGAACCGGTCACATCGGCGGTACCGTGACAGGCATTACAAGCCGCAGATCCCACATAGGTCTGAGCTAGTAATGTTGGTACCGTCAGAACGAGGAACGCACAGAAGAGTAGCTTTACTTTGTGCATGCCTTTCCCCCTCTAGTTTAAGGTTTCCTATTGCATTGCCGCTTTCAATTTTCCAATTAAGGCAAATTGCGTTCCGTATTAATTGCCACTAGCAACAGTTCCAATTTTTAAACAATATCCTCATGTTACATCTACAAAACTCAGCCTTGGTGGCTAAATATAATCAAAAGATTAGTTTTAGCGTAATAAATAAATCTAATTTTCAGGAACTGAATTCGATTCCTGAGAAAGGCAGAGCCTTTCCAAATAGTTCAAGGTTGCCTCGCGGGCTCGTACTTTGATTTTAAGGGAATAATTTTCTAGTTCGGTGTCCAGCACTTCAGCCAAGCGCTGAATGGTTGACCATTTGGATTGTTCCAGGAGAGGCAGACTCAACCACCTTGTTTGCAAAGTTTGCTCTACAGCTTCAACGATTCGAGCCTCAAGTTTGGCTAAATTGATATGGCGTAGTACTGAGACCGGAACCGCATTGGGGTATTGACGTAAAGCTGCCGTTAAAGTCTCGGGTGAATTCAACCGATCGATTTTATTGAATACTAATATTGAGGTCTGCTTCCAAGCACCGATATCGCGCAGTACTTGTTCGACGATAGTAATTTGCTGCTGATAGTTGGGATGGCTCACGTCCACCAGTTTGAGGATTAAATCAGCATCCTCAACCTCACGCAGAGTGCTGCGGAAAGAGGCTACCAGATGGTGGGGCAATTTCCGTATAAACCCTACCGTATCACTCAGAAGTATCGGATAACCTTTGAGCCGTACCCGCCTGACCGTGGTATCAAGTGTGGCAAATAGCTTATCTTCCACTTCTACTTTAGCACCGGTGAGAATATTCATCAGGGAGGATTTGCCGGCATTGGTATAACCAACCAAAGCTACTTTAAAAATTCCTTTGCGTTGCCGGCGGCGAGTCTCCCGCTGCTGTTCAATCTTCTGTAATTCGTTTTTTAGCCAACTAATGCGCTTCCGAATCAAGCGACGATCAATTTCAATCTGGGTCTCCCCCATCCCTCCTCGAGTGCCGGTGCCGCCTCTTTGACGCTCCAGGTGAGTCCACTGTCTCGGCAACCGGGGTAGCAAATACATTAAGCGCGCTAGTTCAACTTGCGTCTGGGCTTCGCGAGAATGGGCATGACGGGCAAATATTTCCAGTATAAGGCTATTTCTGTCCATAACTTGGGCTTTGCCCATCAACCGCTGCAGGTTCTTTAACTGGCCCGGAGAAAGTGCGTCATCAAAAATCAACAAGCTGATTTGCTGACGCGCTACACGATTAGCGATCTCCCGAGCTTTGCCCTGACCAATGTAATAGGCCGGATCTATCCGTTCCTTGGTTTGAATTACCTGATCAATTACCTCACAACCGGCAGTGTAAGCCAACTGTGCCAATTCAGTCAGATTTTCCTCAATCTGCCACCGCTGATCAGAAGGACGCATTACACCAACCAGGAGAACTTTTTCCTGCGGATAATCTGTGGATTGGTAGTAGCTCACTGGTATTTCGTCCGGCTTAAAATATTCTCTGCCACAAGGCACAACAAGGCTAGAAATAGCAACCAACCTGTAATGATTACTGCTCGACTTTGCTTTAACAAGAAATCAGCAGCTTCACTGGCGGTTGTCGCCATCTGAACAAATGTTGGGAGCTCATTTTGCCATTTGACAGGTACTGATTTTAGCTCGCTAACGGGCAAATTGACCGCGACCGCACTCACGAGCCTGGTTCCATTGAATAAACGGTAAACACCGGGGGTCTCAGTCTGGTCGAAACGCCAACGACCCGCTTTATCCGGGCGCATTAAAAAAGTCCCTCCCCCAGGTAACTGTAATCGAAGCGAAGCAGTACTGAGCGGATCTTTTATGGGAAATGTAAGCGTATCACCCACTTCGAAGCGATAATCTTCCAAGCTGGCCGCAGGAATCCCATGCCTTGCCAAGGCGAAGAAAAACGGTGGGAAAAGCCCCATCATCCAGAGACTACCCGGCTGAAAAGAGGTCCCCATATTCAGCCACACCCATTGGCCTCGTCCCAGTTGTCCCATACTCACCATGGGAATTCCATCCTCATAAGCCATGAGCACTTGCCCCTGGAAGCGGGCTTCACTCGAAACATAGCGCTCACGAATAGTTAGTCTACCATCAGTCACCGCTTCCGCCATGCGCTCCAACCAGGGGCGGAGGCTGTTTTTTACAGGAAGGGTATGAAAACCGAACCCCCAGGGGTTCCGATCCGGCTGGTGGGCACTAAAACCTAAAACTGACTGCATACTCTGGGGAACTGCACCAACCAACACACACTGTCCCCCTTGCTCCATATAACGCTGCATCGCTTCCAAGGGGAAATTTTCGGGAGCAGGTACAAGCCAGACTGTGCCTGGTAGAGGGAAAGAAGGCAAGGACGAGGAAGGTTTCACAGAGATGTTCACCGGCACATCCACCGCTGAAAAACTGGTTGCTAAACTCTCCCAGGGTAATAAGGCCTCTCCTGTCAGAACTTCACATTGCAGCGTCCGATTTACCGGCACTACAAAATACCAGTTGTTGTTCCAATTGCCCCAATCCTCTTTTAGTTGAACCTTGCCGATGAATAGCTCACTTCCTCCGACCTTGGTTTCAAGCTTAATCTGGGTCGTAGGACGATGCTGAAACACCAGGGCCTTATGGGCCATTCTTCGGCTATTCACATATAAGTCCAGATTGGTTAACCCGACTCCAGTATCGTTCCATGTTACTTCAACCTGGAGAGCCAACTTATCTTGGGGCAGAAATAGCTTCTCCTCCAGGTCGACTTTTTCCAGACCAGCATCGGCCTGGGGCAATGTTCTCAGGAAGACCGTTTGGGTAAAATTTTTGAACTTTCGCAAAAACTGCGGTTCCTGGCCGTCACTAACAAATACAACCTGACTTCCGTCGTAACGTTTGAAATCCCAATGACGTTGGGAGAAAGAATAGGGACTGGTTACCCCCGCATTTCGCCAGGTGGCCTTTATGGCAAGGGGATCAGTCGAAATTATCGTATCTGCCAATCCGATGAAATAGAGCTGCCTATCCGACAAAGAACGGCTAAGTCCCTGGAGCAGGGTAACCATTTGCCCCCTCTCGAAGAACGGTCTCATAGAAGCGGTGTTATCCACGAAAACGAGGGTAAGAATGCGGTTTCCTCCGAAAGTGCCGGTACCCAAGCGCGGTCGGCTGAAAGCCAGAATGAGTAGCAGAATCAGCAACGTTCTTAAGATTAAAAGGATCAACTGACGTAAGCGCAACTGGCGTAACGCCTGGGGTTGAATCTGCTTTAAAAACATCAGTGAAGAGAATGGAACTTTACGGGTACGCCACCGGGACAGCAGATGTAGCAGGAAAGGGATCCCCGCTAGGGGCAAAAACCACAAAACCCAGGGATTAAGAAATGTGATGGGCATTAATTTATGCTAGCTGGGCCAAACTGAGCAGCCCACCCACAACCAAGGGTATCATAACATTATCATTTATGGGCCACCGCTTAGCCTCAACAATGGTACCTGCCCCGGCCGCCAAAGCCGCCATCCACCATTGAATGTCAGGAAAACATATTAAGATCAGGAATGCAGTAACGAAGAAGGCTAAACTGCCTTCCAGTGTTTTGTCCAAAAAGGCGCGCTTCCCCCAGGGGATGCCCACCAAGGCGGCTGCCGAATCAGCTATTGAAAGCACTAGAAGCGAAGCTACTGCTATCATTTTAGGAAACAAGAAGGTCGTCAATAAAGCTCCTAGGAATACATACGTGGCACCCGTGACATTCTCCGTCTCAATATTTCGGATTGCCCCCCCGAAGAATCGGAGGAACCATTGCTGCACCTGAGGATACCGGAGACGGAGATATTCCACAGTGGTAAACCCAGTGGTGATCAATACCAGCCCAAAAACCATCAATCCGCGCCTCAAGAACAAGAGATATATCAAAGGAATAGCTGACGAGGCCAGATGGATTCCCTTGCGGATTAGCTCGTTGCTACCAAGCTTACCCATATCAGTTCCTGTGAAGAAGAGCCTTTAATCGGGCAAACTGAGCGCCAGGTGGAAGTTTTTTGCCGAAAACTCCAGTTCCGGCCACGAAATAATCCACTCCGGCCTTTAGAGCTTGCGGAATTGTGTTTTCATCCAGGCCGCCATCCATTTCAATAACGAAGCCATAGCGATCGGCGAAAGGGCGTAGATAATGACACTTCTCGAGCGTATCGGGAAGAAAGGCTTGCCCTCCAAACCCAGGGTGCACCGACATAACCAAAACCTGATCCACCCATGTTAAAAACGGTTCGATTGAGCTGACGGGTGTTTCGGGATTTAGCACTACTCCCACCCGGACACCTTGATTTTTAAGTCGGAGCAATAGGTCTGCAGTACTGGAAAGCTCCGCATGGCATAGAATTGTCTCCACTCCGATTTGCCAGAAACGTTCTGCGAGGGTTTCTGGTTTTTCGACCATCAAATGAGCTTCAAGCCTGGCCTTGGTCATACTGCGAATGGCCTTCGCTACCATGGGACCGAATGTAAGATTTGGGACAAAATGTCCGTCCATGATATCCAAATGTAGAATCTCTACTCCAGCTTGCTCTAGCTCCGCCACTGATTTTCGTAGGCAGGTAAAATCAGCCGAAAGCAGTGAAGGACAAATCTGTGGTACAGGCCTCATTCCACTGATATCACCAGATTTACTTTCACTTCTTCTTCAAAAGGAAAATGCTGATACGGAGCTGGATCTTGGCGTATTACCGTTTGAGGCAAAAAGGTTGAGTCATGGACTTCCGTCACCTCTCCCAGTGAGAATCCAGCTTCTCGTAAACTATCCCGGGCGGCTGGAAGACTAAGATTCAGTAGATTCGGGACGCTTTTCAGGCGATTGCGTTTCCCTAAGCTAACAATCAACCGCAGAGTGTCCCCGGGTTGCACCGGTTCACCAGCGGCAATGGATTGATCCATAACTACCCCCCGGAAAAATAAATCGGAGCTATCCCGATCGATACCGGTTAGTTCCAAGCCCAACTTTTCAATCTCAATCCGAGCGCGCCGTTCGGTCAAACCTACCAGCACAGGCATTTCCACCTTACTGGGGGGCAAAGAAATAGTTAGTTGTATTCGTCGCTTCTCCTTCACTATGGAACCCGGATCAGGAAATTGCTCCATAATGGTCATAGCGGGTAGATCGGCACGGTAGACCGTGTCTCTCACCACCCACCTCAAATGGCGCTGACTGAGTAACCGCTCAGCTTGAGTCAACTCCAATTGAAAAAGATTGGGTACGCTTACCTCACGATTCCAATGCACATAAAGGGGCATAACAACGTAATTCAGGAGCAGCAATGCGGCTGCGCCAATTATGAAAAATGATATCAAATAATCCCGCAGAGCTCTCAACATCAGCTTTCTTTGCGCAATTTCGCTACGAACACTCCATCCATTGCATCTCGCCAGGGATGTGTCTCCACCATCCCACGTTCGGCAAAATAGGGCTTCAATGTTTCATTTTCAATCGGAGCCAGGCGGGCGGAAGGAGTATCCTTTAAAAATTCCAGAACCGTGCCCTGGTTCTCTTCCCACTCCAGAGTGCAAGTGCTGTAAATCAGGATTCCACCAGGGCGTAACATCTTCCAGGCAGAGTGTAACAATTTCAACTGCGTATGCTGGAAAGTCTCGGGATCTGTGGGACGGCGGCGCCAGCGAGCATCTACCCGACGGGCAAATACTCCGGTCCCCGAACACGGCACATCCAGTAGAATCTTATCAGCCGGGGGCAGGTGCAGTTTAGTAACATCTGCGGTGATTAGCTGAACATGCGAAATTCGAAGTCGGGAGAGGTTTTTTTTAATCCGTAGCGTTCGATTAAAGTCGCTCTCCACCGCTACCAGTATGCCCTGCCCCTTTAGGGCTTGTGCTAATTGAATAGTCTTGCCCCCGGGGGCAGCGCAAAAATCATAAACTACTTCTCCCGCTTCAGGAGCCAGAACGCTCACCGCAATTCCGGCCGCTACATCCTGGACCATAAAGCAGCCCTGGCGGTACAAGTCAGATTCCAGTAATTCACCCAAGGGTTTCACCAGATAGTACTTGTTAAAAAGGACGTGCTTTTCCCAGGAAAATCCTTCTTCACTTAACCTATTTTCCCAGTCTTCCCGTTTGCAATTAAGGGGATTGAACCGAACCCAGGTACTGGGGGGATGGTTATTGTACTCACACAAGCCTCGGGTAGCTGCCAATCCCCAACGTTCAGTCCAACGCCGAACCATCCACGTCGGGTGAGAGGCCAGAACCGCCAATTTCTCTATTGGATCAACTATCCTATCGTCTGCGAGTTGGTCCAGATTGAGCTCACTAAACCGGCGCAAAATGGCGTTTACCAACCCGGCAGCTTTCGCATTATGGCGGTGCTTCACCAGCTCTGCGTACTGTTGGACTACGGCATAGGGCTTCTCCCCTCGCTGATCGAGTTCATACGCCCCTACACGAAGAGCGTTTTTCAAAAAAGGCTGGAGTCGGGAATAGGCCCCTTTGAATAAATACTTAAGACCATAGTCCAACCGACGACGCCACCGCACAGTGCCTGAAGTCAGGTCCTGCACTCTGGCATGGAATCGTAGATCCCCGGGGTGTTTATCAAAAAAGGTGTGTAAATGTCCTTTGAGCCGTCCTGATGGGCTCTGCTCCCAGTCGGTAACTATCCTGACAGCAGCTAAACGAGCGGGATCAAGCAAATCGATGACCGACCTTAAGCGAATAGCCCTGGAGGAAGGCGCGGGTTTCCATGCTGCGCTTGCCCTCGGGTTGCAGGCGAAATACCACTAATTCCCCGGAGCTACAGGCAATATGAAAAGAATCCGGCTTAACTGCAGTCACAACCCCAGGATTTCCCCCACCCTCAGCAATTGCCGTTTTAAGGATTTTGTATCGTACTCCATTGAGATAGCAAAAAGCCCCGGGCCTGGGTGCAAAGGCTCGCACCCGGTTGTGACATTGCCTAGCCGTCTCCTGAAAATTCAAGTGCTGTTCCTCAGGGCCCACTTTAGGAGCACGCGTGGCGCGAATAGAGTCCTGAGGCACAGGTTTGACTGTCCCCTGTTCCAAACCGTCTACCGTCTTTAATACCAGCTGCGCTCCGCGTCGGGCCAGCTTATTGTGCAAGGAACCGAAATCATCGTCGGGCTCGATCTTTACTTCCTCCTGCAACAGGATGTCACCGGTGTCCACTTTCTTTTTTAGAAAGAATGTGGTGACTCCCGTACGGGTATCACCATTTAAAAGTGCCCAATGGATGGGGGCCGGACCTCTATAGGCAGGTAGCAAAGATGGATGAAGATTTATACTACCAATTGAGGGCATAGTAAACACTACAGCGGGTAGAATTCTAAAAGCCACTACAATAAAGAGCTCGGCATCGAGCTCCTCTAGCGCATTTAAAAAATCACTATCTTTCAAAGATTCCGGTTGCCAGATAGGAAGTTCATGCTCTTGAGCGAAAACTTTAACGGGGCTGGGAAGCAGTTTTCGCCCTCTACCCTGGGGACGATCGGGAATAGTCACAACTCCCAATACTTGATGCCGGCTATGGTATAGTTCTTCCAGGGTAGGAATGGAAAAATCAGCCGAGCCAAAGAAAACGAGACGCATACCCAAACTATCAGCCCGGTTCGAAAGATGAGTCTAGAACTTCCACCCGCTCACAGCCGATACTGCTCGGAGTATTCCACCTGGATCTCACCACTGGCAATACGTTTGAGAGTCTTTTTCAACAAAGAACGTTTAAGCGTACCCAGGCGATCGATAAACAGCACGCCCTGGAGGTGATCATATTCGTGTTGAATAACTCGGGCTGGGAAACCTTCGATTTCCTCTTCCCGCTTTTCTCCCTCTATGGTTTCGTACCGCAATTTTATTGAGGTCGGACGGATAACATCTTCATGGATAGTGGGTAAACTGAGGCATCCCTCTTCGTAGCTGTCAGTCTCCGAACCGTACGAAATTATGAGTGGATTGATGAATACCTTGGGCTGGGGTTCTGTGTCTTCCTCCATCGGTGCTAGATCTATTATAAACAGCCTGATAGAATGGCCCACCTGCGGCGCGGCTAAACCGATCCCTTCAGCAGCGTACATCGTTTCAAACATGTCCTCAATCAGCTTGCGAATTTCAGGGGTGACTTCGGTGATGGGGTCGGCTTGCCGCCGCAAAACCGGATCACCGTACGTTCTTATGGATAGAATCATCCCTGCTTGACACTAATAACCGCCGAACGACTGACATGGAGTTTGGTATCTCCACCGGTTTTAATCAAAAGCACATCATTGTCCTTGATACCTTCGATGGTACCATGGATACCCCCACTGGTGATAATTTTATCACCTTTTCTCAGACCCTGACGCATTCTCTCCAGCTCTTTCTGCCGTTTCGATTGGGGTCTGATAAGCAAAAAGTAAAACACCAGGAAAAGAAGAATAATGGGTAGAAAACTGAAGAAAGGGTTCCCTACCTGTTGGGGTTGTCCAGCTAGGAGAATCGTACCTATGGTCATAGTTCAATTCCTTTCATTTTCATGGATTTAATCTAACGGCGCAGGGACTTCTTTCCAAAGCCGTTGGCAGTTTCCAGTGAATTAGAGGAAGGAGTTATTTGCAGTAAAATTATTCCTGCAATCGTTATAATCCCCCCTAAGGCGAAACCCGGTGTAATGGCATAGCCCTGAATCACTTTAGATAAAAAGGCGGTGGTAGGAGCCTGGCCGGTGAGAAAGATAGCCACCTGGGAGGGTGAGATGATCTTGAGCACCGCGTAATAGATTAGGTATGATAGGGCTGAGGTAAAAACTCCCATATAAACCACACCCACCCAGGCACTGGTTGGTACTGTACTCCAGCCAATTGACGTAGCCTGAAACCAAGCCGGCAACAGCAAAAAGCACCACGCCAAGGCGGTAACCGTGAATGTGGCTGTCAAAGGGGTGTAGCGGCGTAGGTAGGGTTTTGAAAAAGCCGTATAGGCTGACCAGGACCAAACACCCAACATTATCAGCGTATCGCCCTTTACAAACGAAAAGGTGGACTGCCAGATAGCACCGCCGAAAATCAAGACCACCCCACCGATTGCCAAGGCGATACCCAATACCTTCCGGGGTGTAATTCTTTCTATTTTCAGCATTCGAGCAATTAAAAGCACCCATAACGGTGTCATAGCATAAAGCAACCCGGCATGCGCTGGCAGAGTATGTTTCAAACCGGCAAGGAAAAGCTGGATGTTGAGTACTATTCCCAATAAAGCCAAACCGGAAAAAACTGGTAGTTCTTTGCGACCAACGAAAAGCGGCAATCCCTTTACTTTCAGGATTGGAGCCAGGATGATGAGAGCTATCGTCAAACGCGCTTCAACGATGAAAGTAGTAGGCAAAGCATCAGTGGCATATTTACCCAGCACATGGGTAAACCCCGCCATCAGGGTGAAGGCCGCCATTAGGAGCCACCCTACCGTTCGGCTCATTTTGTTGTGGATGTATCGTTTACAAAAATTGAAGGCAATTCCGCCACCAATCGGAGAAGGAACGGGATCTTTTCACTATGTACTCAATGGCACAATCTGCCGGCCCGACAGCCACCGTCTCCTCGTCCCGTTTGTACCGAACCCGGGCTATCACTTTCAGGGTTTCAAAAGGTACCGTGCAGCGCGATGCAACCGTGGCCGCCGCCCCGAAGGCATATCCAAGGTCATCGTTAAGCCGGGCCCGGCTGCTGCGAATTACAATCACTAAAGTGCGCCCCCACAATGGGGTGTTCTCAATTTCTATGCTCGACAAGGGGGGAGCCTGGCGGGAACGTTCAAAATAGCGTTCCAACACTACTTTGACCTGGGAAGGATTAATTTGGGCAGGGGCAATAAGCGGAATAAAAATGGAATACAAAAACAATATTTTTAACCATTTAACCGAAAGTGGATAGAAGTTGATATAATTGCCTGACATTTCGCTGAATCATAGAAAGGAAACAGTTTTTTCCAAAGGTAAGTTTGTTACCTTGTAGCGTGAAAAAGAGAATGTGTTTCAATAACAAAAGGAGGTCTTCAAGATCATGTTAGTAACTAAACCAGCACCTGACTTTAAAGCTATGGCAGTAATGCCGGATAATTCCTTTGAGGAGGTTCAGCTCTCCAACTACCGGGGACAAAAGGTGGTTCTATTTTTCTACCCCATGGATTTCACCTTTGTATGCCCTACTGAGATTTTGGCTTTCGACCATCGGCTGGAAGAGTTTAAAAAACGTAACGTGCAAGTGTTAGGGTGCTCCACTGACTCTCATTACAGCCATTTAGCCTGGAAAAACACCCCAGTAGATAAAGGTGGTATTGGTAACATTCAATATCCCCTGGTCACCGACATCGATAAAACCATCGCTCGTGCTTATAATGTGTTGGTGGAAGCTAAGCCAGCTACTGTCTATGTAGATGAAGAAGGTGAAATGCTGACGTCAGTGGACGGAACCGTAGCCTTACGGGCTTCTTTCCTGATCGACGAGGAAGGCATTATCCGCCACGCGGTTATCAATGACCTTTCCTTGGGACGTAACATTGACGAAATGCTGCGAATGGTGGATGCCCTCAGCTTTTATCAGCAGCATGGAGAAGTTTGTCCCGCCGGTTGGCAGGAAGGTCAAGAAGCTATGGAAGCCAGCCCTGAGGGCGTGGCCAAATACCTAGCCAAACACGCCCAGGAACTGTAACACAAATAATACGCTCCTAATAAAAAGGTCCGCTGTTGAAGCGGACCTTTTTTATTTACAGATCTTAAGGCAGCCCTAGATGGTGAGGATTTCCTCCTCCTTGGTTTTGACCATCTCGTCGATTTTCTTGATGTACTTGTCCGTCAGATCCTGGATGTTGTCCAGCCCCCGTCGAGAATTATCCTCAGAGATTTCGTGTTCTTTTTCCAAACGCTTTATATGGTCATTGGCATCGCGGCGTACATTGCGGATGGCTACTCGCGCATCTTCGGCTAGTTTATGTACGTACTTCACCAGTTCCCGCCGACGTTCCTCGGTTAGTTCAGGGATGGGGACCCTCAGAATATGACCATCAGTGGCGGGGTTCAATCCCAAATCACTACTTTGGATGGCTTTTTCGATGGCTTTTACCGCATTTTTATCCCAAGGTTGAACTATCAATAGTCGAGGTTCCGGTGCGGTGATAGAGGCAATCTGATTCAAGGGCGTGCTGGTCCCATAATAATCCACTTTCACTCCCTCCAGCAGAGCCGGTGAGGCCCTACCGGTTCGCAAGGTGGCAAACTCTTGTCTTAGGTGTTCAAGCGATTTTTGCATGCGGTCTTCCGCGTCTTTATAAATCTCGTTAAGCATATCCACCTCCCACATAGGTGCCGATTTTTTCCCCTTCGAAGATTTTAAGAAGATTGCCCGGCTTCTCAATATTGAACACTATTATGGGCAAATCATTCTCTTTGCACAAGGTCAGGGCTGTTTGGTCCATGACCCTTAAATTGTTTTGAATGGCGGCGTCAAACGCCAGGGTATCGTACTTAGTGGCCGTAGGCACTTTTTCCGGATCAGCATCATAGACCCCATCCACCCTGGTACCTTTCAATAAAATCTCAGCGCCAATCTCCACTGCCCGCAAGGCCGCAGCGGTATCGGTAGTGAAATAGGGATTTCCTGTTCCGGCAGCGAACAATACTACCCGCCCCTTTTCCAAGTGCCGAACGGCCCGGCGCCTAATAAATGGTTCAGCGATTTTGTTCATTTCAATAGCAGTGAGCAAACGAGTCTGGGTCCCGGTTTTTTCAATGGCATCCTGTAAAGCAATGCAATTGATAACCGTGGCCAACATCCCCATATAATCTGCAGCTACCCGTTCCATAGCCTGGGCCTGTTTGGAGAGGCCTCTAAAAATATTACCTCCCCCTACTACGACGCCCAGTTGCACTCCCATGGCGGCTATCTGATGAATCTCTTCAGCAAAATGAGCAATGGCCTGATTGTCCAAACCCGAATGGGCTCTGCCCGCTAATGACTCGCCACTTAGCTTCAACAAGACCCGTCTATATGCCGGTTTGCTCATCTACTCCCCTTTCCTTAATCGAGCAATAAGCTATGGCTTCGGAGAAGCTCTACAAGAAAAATGAAGTTTCGAGAAGTGCGGTGAATAACCATTAGCGAATAATGTGCTTATAAATCATCCGGTGATGCTGGAGTACAGCCTTAGATGCATGTTTAACCACCCGAGCGTAAAAAAAGCCCGGCTGAGCCGGGCTTGTAAGTTGCTGCATCCAGAGATTCAAATAAACGGAACTATTCCTTGGCCCCAGTTTCTCCCACTACAAAACGTTGGAAACGGGCCACCGAAATGTTTTCTCCCAATTTGGCAATAGTCTCATTGATAAGGTCCTGAATGGTCTGATCGTCGTTTTTAATAAAAGGCTGTTCCAGCAGGACCACTTCTTTGAAGTATTTTTCCAATCGCCCTTCAACAATCCGTTCCACGATTTTCTCAGGCTTGCCGGAGTTCAGGGCTTGAGTCCGGTAGATTTCTTTTTCCTTTTCAATCAACTCCGCCGGAACATCTTCACGACGCACTACCAGCGGAGCCGCGGCGGCGATATGCATGGCTAAATCTTCACAAAGCTTTTGAAACTGCTCGGTATTGGCTACAAAATCGGTTTCGCAGTTCACCTCCACCATGGCTCCCAGCTTACCACCGGTATGGATGTAAGCATATATGAGACCCTCTTTGGTAGCCCGGCCACCCTTTTTAGCCGCTTTGAGTATTCCCTTTTTACGTAGCAGTTCTTCTGCTTTGGCCAGATCGCCGTTTGCTTCCTCTAAAGCTTTTTTACAGTCCATCATTCCTGCGCCGGTTTTCTCGCGCAAGGCTTTTACTTCTGCGGCACTTATAGCCATAGTATTAGCTCCCTTGTTAAATCTTTATTGAAGATGGAGATCGGATCAGGATTCCGAGGCTTCAGCGTAAACATCAGCCTGGGCACCGCGGCCTTCGAGAATGGAATCAGCCAGCGCACGGATAATCAGCCGCACCGTCTGGATTGAATCGTCGTTGGCCGGAATGGGGAAATCTATGCCGCTGGGATCGGTGTTAGTATCTACAATGGCTACAATGGTTTTCTCCAACCGCTGGGCTTCCTTTACTGCGATCGCTTCCGCCTTGGCATCGACGATAATCACCACATCCGGCAGCCGACGCATCTCTTTAATGCCGCGATGTTGCATTTCCAGGCGGCGCCGTTCACGCTGACGCATCAGGATTTCTTTTTTGGTCAGAGTTTCGGCCAGCTCCTCGGGATTATCCTTTTCCAGCATCTGCAGCCGGCGGATGGATTTTTTTATGGTCATAAAATTAGTCAGGGTCCCACCCAACCAGCGCTCAGTGACGTAGAACATGCCACAACGGACGGCTTCTTCTTCCACCACCTGCTTGGCAGTTTTCTTAGTACCTACGAAAAGAAACGAATCGCCCCGACGGGCAGCCTGTTCCACATATTCCTGGGCCTTTTTCAGCTGCTCCAGCGTTTTACTTAAATCAATAATATGGACGCCATTCTTTTCGGTGAAGATGAAATCCCGCATACGCGGGTGCCAATTACTGGCCAGATGACCAAAATGGGCTCCCGCCGCCAACAGTTGCTCTAAAGTGATCTCAGCCATGCAGTCTCCCGCCAACTATTAACGTTTGGAAAATTGGAAGGCGCGCCGGGCACCCGCCAGACCATATTTCTTGCGTTCTTTTTCCCGCGCATCACGGGTTAACAGGCCCGCCTTCTTTAAAATGGGCCGAAAATCATCGTAGTTGACTTTCTGTAACGCCAAAGCTATCCCGTGCCTGATGGCTTCCGCCTGACCGGTAGGTCCACCACCTTTGACGTTAACAATAATATCGTAAGCCCCCAAAGTATTGGTGAGTTTAAGGGGCTGTTGAACTACCACCTGCAGGGTGCGCCGACCGAAGTAGTCTTCCATTTTGCGCTTGTTTACGATGATCTGGCCTGTACCCGGTTGCATCCATACCCGGGCCACTGCGGTCTTCCGCTTGCCGGTGGCATAATACAATGCTTTACTGCTCATGCTTCATCTCCGGTTTCCAGGGGGCTGGTTGCTGCGCTTGGTGAGGATGTTCCGGACCAGCATAGACTTTCAGCTTTTTCAGCATCCGTCTCCCCAAACGATTATGTGGTAACATACCTTTTACCGCCAGTCGAATGATGCGATCTGGGTGCTTTTCTTTCAGTTCTTTGAAGGTCTTGATCTTAGCACCACCCGGATAGCCACTATGAGTAAAGTAGGTTTTGTTAGTCTCTTTTTTGCCGGTCACCCACACCTTATCCGCATTGACCACCACTACAAAATCACCACAGTCCAAGTGCGGGGTAAATATGGGTTTATGCTTACCCCGGAGCAAAGTAGCGATCTTGGTTGCTAACCGCCCCAACGGCTCCTGGGAGGCATCAATCACCCACCAGTTTCTTTCGATCGATTCCGCTTTTACGTTGTAGGTCTTAAAATTCAATGCTATCCCCTTTAAAACCTTAGTGTTATCACCGGGCGCCTAAAAAAGCTGCGTAAGGTAATCGGGCCCCCCAGAGTTGTCAACCAATTTTGCCAGCTCCGGTAAGCTCAAATACCTAAGTGCAATAAACGGATTTCAGGGATAATGTCCTATGGAAAAACGCTAAATCTACTTTTCCTGGGCGCCTGGCAAGATGAGGGTGAAAGTAGTTCCCTTTCCAGGAGTAGAATCCACGGTGATTTTGCCGTGGTGATATTCCTCGACGATGCGCTTCACTAGACTTAAGCCTAATCCCCATCCACGGCGTTTAGTGCTCCACCCCGGCCGAAATATATTAGTCCGGTCCCGTGGTGCTATGCCCCGCCCCGTGTCAGAAACCTGGAGTATTACCTTCCCATTACTGCGCCGGGCAGTAATTTTAATCTTACCATCCTGGCTTTCGATGGCATCTACCGCATTCTTCAAGAGGTTCTCCAGAGCCCAGCTCAATAATTCAGCGTTTATTAGCGCCTGAAGGCCCTTTTCCACATGAACACCGATTTCCAAGCTCTTCCCCCATTGTGGAGCTCGTTTGCGAATGTATTCCACCACTGGCCGAATCACGGAATCCAGAGGTAAGGGTATCAGGGTAACTCCCGCTCCGATGCGTGAAAAGCGCTCCGCAACTTTATTCAAACGCTCCGTATCCCGCTTGATCTCCGTTACCGCTTCAGCCACATCCGGCGCCAGATCCTTGCGCTCCAACAATTCGATCCACCCTAAAAGAGAAGAAAGAGGGGTTCCTAACTGGTGGGCGGTTTCTTTGGAAAGTCCAACCCACAATCCCCGTTGCTCAGCCATTCTGATGAATTGAAAACCAGCAAACCCTAATAATATGAATAACGCCACGATTGCTATTTCGATAAAGGGGAACCAGCGCAAGCTTCTGATTAACTCTGAATCACCGTAATGAATGAACAACACCGGTTTGCCCTGAAATAGCACCGGCACGGGTTCATTCTGGGCATCCAACCAATGGACTTTTTCCAGAAGAACGGACTGCGAATCCACCCGCTTCAACTCCGGGATCGTGCTTTCAACCAGTTCCAGAGTATCCTGGGACTCCCGAGTAATAAGCAAGGGGAAGGAAATGTTGCGTACGATCTCCCGTAAAACTGCCTCCAGGTTATGTTGCACTACCTCACCATAGTGGAGATACATAATGGGTTTTCCCTGGAATAGAATGGGAATCGGGGTATTGGTGGAGTCAAGCCGTTTGGCCAATCCCAGGAAATAGTCGTTCTGCTCACCTTTAGTCAGGCCCTGCGGCACCTTGATATTCTTCCAGGCATAGAGCTGCTCGGCGCCACGTTCCAGTACGGTTATGATCAAAGGGAAATCGATATTCTTGACGATATTGTTAAATACAAAACCGAGGTCAACATTTTCACTGGATAAAGCATGGGCATAGAGTTCAGCGCTTTGTTGCAGAAACTTGCGCCGTTCCTCGCGGTACTGGCGGGCTAAAGCGTCGTTAGCCAGAGCATTGGCCAATAATCTGGAACTTAAGGCCAGAAAACGTTTATTGTCCTGTCGTAATCGATTGACTAGGTTGTTGGTGTATAATAGGGACCCCAGAATGATGATGGCGGCCAGGAGAAACAGCCCCAGCTTAATCCTCGAGCTTGTAAGGACTGTGGATCTCATCACTCGGAGTTGCCGGTCCCCTTTCTATACAGATTGAAGCCTGCCAGGCCTGCTAAAAGCAGCACGATAAGTAAACTGGCACCGGTAATTATAAATCCCGCCCGTACTGCTGGTGGGTTATAGGTGAAAGTGATGGTGTGGCGACCAGCTGGCACGATTACCCCCCGCAAAAGAGCATTCGTCTGAAAAATTCTCAACTGAGTGCCGTCTTCCAGTTCAGCATGCCAGCCATTGGGATAATAAATCTCACTTAAGACTAAAAATCCCGGGGCCTGACATTGGGTTTCCACTGTGATTTTCTGGAGGTCGACTTTCACATCGAGCACCTTACCTCGTTGGAATTTATGTTGGCGGAAATCTTCGTAAGCGGCTGTAACCCATGCTTGAGAGCCAGGATCGTAGGTCTGGGCCAGGTAAAAGGTGGGTTCGGAAACAACTCCCACCGAATCCACAAACCAGGCCCGGGGAAAGGCTTCAGTGAAACGATATAAATAGGCTTGAAATGTCTGCCCCCTTGACCAGTGTGATAATGTTTTTTCCAGCTTAAACAACGGCTCAGGGATTGGATATGGCGAAACCAGATAGCGTACATTAAGCACTTTCAGCCAGAACAAATCTCGTCGACGCAACAAACTATCCACTTCTTCCAGGGTCCGCGGTCTGACGCCCTGCTCAGTTTGTCGGTAATACTTCAGTAGAAAACCCTGTTCCAGGTCAACCTGTTTCAGAAAATCCTGATAAACCGCCAGTTTAGCCGGACTGTATCCCCCTATGCTGGCCAGTCCATGAAAAGCCCATTCATTACTGCCAAACAGAGTAAAAACCGGGAAAATGCGCCCTGGAGTTGTTTCCAGCTGGGACTGCAAGAATTTGACTGTCGGTGAGGGTTGTTCCCAACGTTTGGAGGCAGCAGGGGATACGGCGGTACGGGTCAAACGTAAATCTATTCGCCCCAAATCGGCCAGCGCCAACCCGGTGAGGAATACCGCTGCCAGAGCTACTTTTAGCCGTCCCCGCGCCGCAAACCACACCAGGCCAAAGGTGGTGATAGCTAGTAACAGACTCATGGTCAGTGATTGATAGAAAATCAGGAAACGTTGGCTGTCCAGCCGCGGATCGCTTTTTCCGGAACCAGCCACGGCTGTCTGGAAAGAATCCTGGATGGTCCCTTTAAATAACAGCACCAGGATAAATAAGCCTCCGGCGATCCACAATCCCCACTGGAGGGATTTTAGCCACTCCTTAATTTTATCCTGCCGATCCAGCAGAGCCTGTAATCCGATTCCCGCCAGAATTGCCGCTAACAATTCCACCAGTATTAAAATCATTGACGGAACCCGGAACTTGCTGAAGTAAGGTAGATAGTTGAAAAACAGGTCATAGACGGGAGAGAAATACTTCCCAAACGAAATTAGAAGTGCTAACACCAGCGCTGAAAAAAGCAGCCATACTTGCCGCCGCAGGGGTTTATGGAACCAAGCTAAGATCATGAAGAAAAACACTACCACGCCTAAATAGTCCGAATGTTCAGTGAAAGGCCGCGCCCCCCAATAGGTATGTCCTCCAAAACCAAACCAGTCGGGGACGACGAAAGCCAGCATTTCTTCTGGGGGAAAAGACCAGTTTGTAGCGTACGAATAACTAAGCCCTTGTGTGCCTCCTCCGCGGATGGAAAAGTGAGAATAGTTCCAGGCGGGCAAGTACAGCACTGCAGCTAGCCCAAGGGCCAATACTACCGCTGCTGCGAAATAGGCCCAGCGGAGCCCTAAAGCCCCCCAAGCTTTCTCGCGACCCATCCGAATTGTCTCCCACAGCACATACCAGCCCATGAGCATCCACCCGTAATAGGCAATCTGCACGTGTCCTCGTTGTAGCTGAAATCCTGCGACGCACGCTAAAAACACCAATCGCAACAGATCGGGTTTGCGGAATAGCTCATGCACCGCCAGTAACAGCCAGGGCAAATATGCCGCCGTCATCATTTGAGAGCCATGTCCAGCGGTGAGCATTACGACAAAAAAGGGCATCAGCATATAGGCGCCGCCACCCAACAGGCTCCCCAGAAATCCTATACCCCAGCGACGTAACAGCAGATAAACTCCCATCGCTGCCAGGAGGTAGTGCAAAGCCATTGTCCAGAGGGCTGGGAAACCCAACAGACTGAACAGCCGAAGAACCCATCCCGGCATATAAACGAAAGGGGTATACATCAAACTGCCGAAAGAAGGCATACCGCTGAAGATGTATGGTTGCCACAGAGGATATTCGTGATGCTCCTGCCAGTATAATTGGAGTTGATAACTCATGCCTCTAGCCGCCGTAGTATCCCCACCGGAAAAAACGTAACCCTTTAGAAAGACGGCGTTGAAAATAACCACGAGCAAAAGGATGAATATGGCTAAGGCCCGGACCCAATCCCGGCGCCAGATTCTTTGCCAAAGGGTATTGGCTTGTTTCGACTGATCTGCCGTATGTCCGGTACCATTTCTTTTCACCCCTTTAGGAACCATTACATTGCTCCTTTCTACTATTAATAATACCCGAGTCCCTTAAGTAAATGCTCTATGCGATTTTGACCCATAAGTTCTAGATATTTATCGGCTTCCCGTTTGAGCAGCCCAAACTCTGAACCAGGGGATAAACAAAGATTACGCTCCTCCCGGGGATCCTTTTGCAAATCATAGGCTTCATGATTGCCATGGCCATGGGCGATCCATTTGAAACGACCATCGAATACACTGACCTGATCGTGGCGGAAAGGATCACCCGCCACCGGATCCAACTTATCGAGGCCAGCTAGAATTTCCACGGGTGTCTTCAGAAAAGCCAGTGCCAAGTTCCTTTTAGGCAAGAAATTGGTACCATCAATCATATACTGCTTTACGGCTGGGAAGAGATCCTGATGTTGGATTAAATCCTTTACGGTTTCCCCTTTAGTTTGGGCTGGGAAATGCCATAGTAGTGGAACATGCAATACTTCCTGGTATAAATTGAAAACATGGTGGAAATGATTATGCTCTCCCAGCAATTCCCCATGATCAGCCGTAATAATAACAATTCCCTCGTTCCAGAACCATTCAACCAGCGGGAGCTGGAAAAGCTCTTCCAAACCATCGACCAAATCACTTATCTCCGCCTGATACAACTGCCGTAAGATTTCCCAAACACCAGGAGCTAAAGTTCTTCCTTCCACATAGAAGTTGCGCCAGTCGTGATTTATTCGTTGTGCTTGCCGCCATTGATCTTCGCGGCTGGTATTGAGGATCATCCTTTCCTTTTCAGGAGAAGGGCTGTATGGAGTATGGGGGCCGGTGAACTGAAGGAAAAGAAACAGACGACTTTTTATAAGCTGTTCCCCCAGGCCCCGCAGTATTTTTACTGTTTCAGTGAAGATCCTCTGCCCGGGAAGGATAATTCGCTCAAATCGCAACTCCTGTGATTGCTCGCTGAATTTTTCGGTGTCGCTCCATATTTCATAAAATTCATCAAACCCGCTATTCAAACCGGTGATGTTTCCCAGCAAAGGATTGGAAGCGATGCCGATATTGGTATAACCCTGCTCTTTTAGAAAGTTCATCAACGTTGATTTCGAATCAGTGAGTATGAGATGGCCCTCTTCAACTTGGTGTTCCGGGGGGATTAAGCCTGTGAACATGGAAGCGTGGCTGGGCGGAGTCCAGGGTGAGGGTGTATAGGCCTGTGTAAAAACATAACTTGTCTTGGCTAATCTGCCCAGGAACAAGTGTTGCGCTTTTCCGGTAGGGGAAAAAAGGGCGTCAAACCGGGTGGCGTCTAAGGAAATGAGAAGTATCGGTGGGTACTGCATGGTGCTGGTTACGTTCAGCTAAGCTTCAACCAACAAGTTTTAGCCTGTCTGTCGCCAATCCCGATAAATGGCTTTTGCAAGATCAACCCCCATTTTCCCGGGCCAGATCGGGCGCCACCAGGGCAAACCTGCTAAGTGCTGAAAGAGGAAAAGTTTGATAATCAAGCTTAAAGTATATGAGAGGCTGGTAGCCCAGGCAGCCCCATTGATTCCATATAAAGGAATCCACCACAGATTTGCGCCTATATTTACTACTACCGTAAAAAGCCCAACCCAGAAATTGAGCTCCGGCCGGCCCCGGGCGGCCAAATCATTGGCTAAAACCCTACCTAGACTGCTGGCGGTTATTCCGGGAAGTAAATAAATAAGGGCAGTAGCGGAGAGTATATACTTTGTTCCAAATAATCCCCTTACCAGCGGGTGCGCAAGGAGAGCTAGCGCTATTGCAGCCAGTAAAGAAGCTAAGAAAGTAAACCCTCCGACTATGGCGGTGAGTCTCCCTTGCTCGGCTTTTACAGAATGTAGTTCAGCTAGCCGGGGAAATAGAGCGGTACTCACTGATTGAGACAAAAGCCAGAGCTTCTCTCCAATTTGAACAGCTACGATATATAGTCCTGCCGATGAAACTCCTGCCAGCATATTTACCAGTAGTAAATCGAGACGATAGTTCAGGAAGCCGATAATATTCCCCAGGTGACTTTTCCAAGCATAAGACAATAGCCGGCCCCAGGTAACGTCTCGTGGAGACGTCTCAGAACTGATTCTTTCCTGCTTGATTCTATGGATATACCAAATTGCTAGTAGCACTCCACCTAACTGACCAATGGTAAAAGCAGCCAGAGCCATTGCCGGGGAGGTTGTCACAAATGTCAACAAAATCCAGGCAGCCAATAACGCGACAGGAGGAAAAACCAAAAATACCAGATTGAACCGCCACAGATCCCTAATCCCCAGCAAAATGTTAGGTAACAATTCCAGCAGGAGCAAAATCGGAAAAATAACCACACTGAAGATCAACAGATCTACTTCAATTGACGGGAACAAGGTTTCGTGAAAGATGACCCCAATAATTCCTACCCCCCAGCCACCTATTGAAAGCACACCCCAAGCAAGCAAAGTTTTCTTTATAGCTGTCAGGAGGCTTAAATCTTTCTTAGCCAGGTGATACACTAGTGAAGGTCCCAGTCCCAAGTTCAACAATTTTGTCAACAATTGGGGTATTAACAGAGCCACACCGTATTCGCCATAGCCTGCTTTACCCAACCAGCGGGCCAACAAGATCGTATAGGCCAGCGATAAAACGGTAACCACAACCTGGCGAGCAAAAGTCCCAGAAATTTGAACCGTTAAAGGGCGCTTTGTAGAAATGATAGTCAAAATCGTACTCTATCCATTGAGTAAAATATCATAAAATTTAATTAGCCTAGAGATGACCACTCTTTCACCGAAATGATCAAGAGCATATTTACGAATTGCTTTAAAATCGTATTTATTATATCTGCCGTACATTGTAACCATTGCTTTTGCCAATTCGTCCGGATTATCACGTGGAACAAGAATCCCCGTTTCAGGATTAATGAATTCTTCCGGTCCGCCACTACGAGTGGCTATGACCGGTCGCCCCCTAGCCATGGCCTCGATCAAAGTCACTCCAAAAGTTTCCGTACGGCTGCTGGAGATAACCACATTGTGGTTGTCCATCAATTCGAGTGCCGATATTCGGTTATCAGTTAAAAATGTTACGTCTTTGCTAAGATTTAATTTCACGCAAAGATTCTTGAGCGATGTTTCTTCCTGTCCCCATCCGGCTATTGTAAGTTTGGTTCCCTCGGGTAACGATTTTCTGGCCATAGCAAAAGCTTTCAGTAGAACGTCAAAACCCTTTATCGATCGCAGGTGGCCTATTGATAAAAACCTAAAGTTATCCGAAGGTGTATCAGACATAAATATAGTCTCGAATTCCTCACCGATAATATTCGGCAAAACATCCCAGTTGTTTTTCTCCAAATTAAACCGGCGTAGGATGCCATTCATTAAAAACCTGCTCACAGCAAGGTTTAAATCAGAGGACATGAACACCTTTTTCGAAAGAATTTTATGCCACGGTGCCAGATCTCCTACAATCATGCGCGAGGAGTGCTCAGTTAACATTAAAGGCAATTTTAGATCTTTTTTAAGGCTCCTCCCCAGCACTCCCGCATACAATGTGGCGTGAGCATGGATCAGATCCGGCAAACCGAATTGTTCAATATATCTTTTGGCCAACTTTTTTCCGGCAAGTGTTAGGGTAAGGGCTGTCCCCCCCGGGACAAAAGTCAACCGATTAATCTGCTTTTGTTGGAAAAGTCGAGGATCACTAGCGCCAACTTCACGTTCAGTGTCGCCTTGATTATTTACCTCACCTTTATTCTGCAGATCGACATGGACGACTCCAACCTCTATTCCATTTTTTCGAAGAGCCTCAACCTGTCTTTTAATGAAAATACCCTTAATAGGATTATTTATGCTGGGATACCACGAGGCTACAATGAGTATATGCACGTTCAACCCCGTTTAAGTAAAACGCGGTTGGCGATATAAGCTTTCAACCCCTCCCTTCGAACTCGTCGCCAGGGGCTGCTTTCAGGCTGTTCCACCTTATAATCAAAAGTTATTAAGGCTGATTTCAGATGCCTATTAATCAATTCCACTTCCAGAGCAGTAATCTCCTGTTGCCACGCTTTCAAACGTGCTTTACTGATACCAGTAAAAGTATTCCCGGTAACGCTGTTACCTCCCCAAGCATTGCCTAAAAAAGTTGGTTGAAGTAAAGTGGAGTGAAATTGTATCCCGGCCTGTTCCGCTAACTTATGCAATATTTCTTCCGGTTTAGTAACTAAATCTTCATATTTCACAACGAAGTAGTCATCCAAACTATATTTATTTTCCTCAGCAAAGAAATATGACCATTGGAGAGATCTCAAGATTTTATCGAGGTGAGGAAACCCTTTATCCATAGTTTGAAGGTATTTTCTTAATGTCACCAGATTAGCATAAGGGTTGCGGATAACATGAAAAAAAACAGCCTCAGGGTAGAGCTTCTTTAATCTTGCGGCGTGCTCAAAAGTACCCACCGTTTTTTCTACTACCCGCATATGTTCGGGCATCTGCGCATTGAACAAAGCCTGATATAGGGCCTCGAAATATCCGCGTATTAAGTTACTATCATCTGTCGATTCGATACTTTCGATAGCTTTTTTGAATAGTTCTAAATTAAAAATCCCCTTGGCATCGCTATCGGCTAGCTTATTACCAATGCGATTCCTGACTTCAACCCATTCACATGCACTCCTGCGAAATACATTTATATCCCAATCCGATATCTTTTCCCAACTTCGTAAGGGATACCTAGTCCACCAATTAAGAATAAAATGAAATTGAGTCTCTATGGGCAAAACGAACAGCTCCGGGTGCCCATCGAACAAAGAACGTAATAAGCTGGTGCCGGATTTATGAGCACCGGAAATGAAAATAGGACGCCACATTGTCTTATTCTTTTTAGTGTTCGTTTGTGTTCCCATCATCCTTTTCCGATATGTTCCGCCAATATAATTTCCATCCTGCGTGCCACTTCGTTCCAATCGTACTGCTTAGCAAAAAGCTGAGGCTGTGGTTTTCGTTCATCTGATATCGCTTTATTGATCTTATTGATAAATTCTTCATGGGTAGATGCCACATAAATTATCTTTTCCAGCCTGGAAATCGCTTGGGAAAAGTCGAGGGATACCACTGGGGTGCCAGCTGCTATATATTCGTAGAGTTTATTAGGGTTAAGCACAGCTGTCAATTCATCCTTCCTGAAGGGCAATAGAGCTACGTTGAAAGCTTGCACCCATGCCGGTAATTCACTATGGGGTTTGGGCCCCAGATATTTGACATTTTGACGCTCTAGGACATTTCTAAACTGATCCCGGCGTTCAGTATTGATAAAAGGTCCAATCAAAACCAGGGTAGCGGCTTTGAAACTGTCCGCTACCAATTCCAACAAATTCTCATCTAACCAGTCCATGGCGCCGGCATAACCCAATATGGGTTTAGGCCATTCCTTTATTTCGCTCGGATTAGGTTTTTGTTGGGCAAACAGGTCATAATTAACTCCATTGCCTAACAAGATAGGGCTTTTGAATCCCAGCCGCTGCACCTTAACCCCCAGTTCATCACTTACAACAAATACCAGATCGGCGAATTTTAAATATCGAACAAGGTACTGCTTAAGCCAGGTAGGAGTATGGGGAAAGGCTAAATGGTCATCGTTGCAATCATAAAATTTAACTTTCGCCGGCAAGCGCGCCGCCAGCGGTCCCCAATATGCGTTGCTGAGCCCGATAACCCGTTCCGGGGTGTGGAAACCAGTAATCCTTAATATGAATTTAAGCCACAACCAGCCAATAAGTTGTGTCAGGATTTGCACTAATCTTAAATCCTGCATCAATCGTAGAGGACCGGAAGGTATTGTTTTCAGAAATGGAATCGTAACAACGACGATGTTACCTCTACGAACCGGCAACAAATGCATTTGTTTCCCGACGACATAAGGTTCAATGAACAAAATCCGCCAATGAGCCGAGAACCTGGACAATATCTGTTGCTTGCGAGTAACTAAATAATCCCACCGGATTTCGGAAAACCAGACTAGTTTCAACTGGATGACCTTTTGAGTTTCATAATTATCAAAAGTCCTAAGTAATACAAAAACAAAACACCTTGACTAAATATTAGGACCGGCCACTGATACCAGCGCACCCAACGGCGATACAGCTTAAATATACCTTTGGCTTTACGCTTAATTTTTTTCCATGAAAAAGCATGACCGAAAGATGCTGAAACTTTATGATAAATCTTCGATTGGGGAACATAGTACAACCGATACCCTGCCCTTTTTAAACGAAGAGATAAATCAACGTCTTCTCCATACATAGAAAAGTTCTCATCAAAGCCTCCCAGGTCTTTAGCCAGGGGGAAAGGCATGGCAATACAGCACCCTGTTAGATAATCGGTTTCTTCGGCTTCATCAATATCATCGGTGTCAATCGCCCTCAGCCGTTTATGGCCGATATATCCGGTCCACAAGTTTACCTGCCCCCCGCCATACCAAATTCGATTGCTGCCGGCGTACAAAATCTTAGGAGCAACAGCTCCAGCTTCGGGTAATTGTCGTAGGGCCCTCACCAAAGGGTCAAGAAAATCAGCCTGCACTTCGGTATCATTGTTGAGAAACGCAACGTAGTCCGGTGGGGCAATAGTCTCTTCCAACGCACGCAAGCCAGCATTATTTCCCCCGGCAAAGCCCTTGTTCTCCTTCAATTTGACCCAATTGACGTTGGGAAAGCGTCGCTCATTTTCGGCCACAGAGTCATCGGTTGAGGCATTATCCACTACCCAAATGGTGAAACGAGGATATGTGACCGCACTCAGGCTAGCCAGGCAATCTCCCAGCACCCTGGCACCATTCCAATTCAACACTAAAACGGCTACTGAAGGGGTGGTTTCAGGCGCCGACAATGCGTTCCAGTTCCTCCTTAAATCGGTTCACCGTGAATCTCTCTCGCCACTCCTTTACATTAGCCGTGAAATCGACCTGTGCACGGGCTTCTAAAAAGGACCGCATAGTTTCAGCTAATTTACCCGGGGAGTCAGGAGGCACTAAGTAGCCGGTATGCCCCGGCCTGATATATTCCGCTAACCCACCCACTTCAGTAGCAATTACTGGTAACCCCGCCTGGTAGGCAATACCCAAGATGCCGCTCTGAGTAGCCGTTTTATATGGCAAAATCAAAGCATCAGCCGCCGCGAAAAAGTTTTGGGTCTCAGTGTCACTTGCGAAACGCAGGACTAATCTCACAGTTTCCTTCAATTCATACCTATCAATTAGAGCCTGGTAAGGTTCCCAGGATTCATACGGCTCCCCTACCACCCATAATTTAAAATCAACCCCTTGGGTTCTAAGCTGGGCCGCGGCTTTCAGCAAAACATCCACCCCTTTGTAAGGTCGGATGTAGCCGAAAAAGAGGAAAACCGGCAGGTCCTGTGGAATGTCCAGGTTTCGACGGGCCACCGTTTTATCAACCTGCGGCTGGTACAATTCATAAAGAGGATGGAATAAGACCTGCACTTCCCTCTCCGGTGCTACTGCCTTTATCTCAGTGGCCACTCCCTGAGATAAAGCCACTACGATGTCCATTTCTTTCAGAATTCTACGGGCTGCGACACGATCTACGAGCGACTGTTCATGGGGAATTAGATTATCTATTATACCGAGAGTACGCCCCGTCTTTTGTTGATGCAACCGGTTGGCTACGAATGAAAACACAGGTGCAAAAAAGGGGTTCCAGTAACGGAAAATAGTGAGATCAGGTTGGAAAGCAGCGATGCGGCGGGCAGTAGTATACCAGCTCAGTGGATTGACTGAATCCAACAGACGATCAGCGGGAAAAATGGGGCGGTCCGCTCTGGGCTTATACTCAGTTTGCCCCGGAAATAGGAACTTTGGATATTGTCTTCGGAAGTTCGCGAAATAGAGCTGGTGGTCTTTTTTAAGATGCTGATATAACTGATAGTTGAAATCAGCAATACCACCGCGATACGGCGGACCTACGCTGCAGAAAGCTATGCGCATGGCTGATTTGCTCAGGTGGAAGTGGTACGTGCGTTTGCCTTGGGTTCAGAAGAATTGACTATGTACTCGGGGCGTTCCCGAATACTTAAGCGCGTTATCATTTCCCCCAACAGGCCCATGGAGAAAAACTGGACTCCCACTATAACCAATAAAATCCCCACGAAGAAAATGGGTCGGTTGCCGATCCAGGCGCCGGTTCCGAAGAAGTACTGCCGTAACCATTGGATGCCCAGGTAAAACAAAACTCCGCCACCAACAGTTCCCATAAATAACCCTATCAGGCCAAAAAAATGCAGGGGTTTGCGAAAATATTTGCCGATAAACAACACCGTCAACAAATCAAAAAAACCAGCGAAGAACCGCCACAAGCCGTACTTAGTGCGTCCATACTTGCGGGCATGGTGCTTAACCACCTTTTCCCCACAGCGAAAACCTTTCTGAGCAGCCAACACCGGAATGTAGCGATGCAATTCACCATAAAGGTGCAAGCTTTTGACTACCTCGCGCCGATAGGCCTTCAAACCGCAGTTAAAATCGTGGAGGGGAATTCCGGTAAGTTTCGCGGTAATGAAATTGAAAAAACGAGAAGGCCAGCGTTTGGAGATGGGATCATGGCGCTCCTTTTTCCATCCAGAAACCAAATCGTAATCCTGTTTCAACATTTCCAGCAGATAAGGTATCTCATTGGGGTCATCCTGAAGATCAGCATCCAGGGTCACCACAAAGTCACCTTTGGCCTCCTGGAAACCGATATTCAAGGCAGCGGCTTTACCGTAGTTCCGGCGGAAATGAATTATCCGCACCCGTGGATCCTCTGCAGCGAGCCCTCTGAGGACTGCTGCTGATGTATCAGTACTACCATCGTTGATGAACAGAATCTCGATTTCGTAGCTGGAATTGGATAGAGCGAGGGCTATAGCCCGGTAAAGTTCGGGTAACGATTCCGCTTCGTTATAGACTGGAACAACAATGCTCACTAAACTCATGGAGTCTCTCCCATGTCACGTAAAGCAACTGGTGGCTGAAATGGTGGCTGCAATTCGGAGTCCCGGTCCAGCATCAACCGGTGCACACCAACCGACTTCCAGGATAAATAGAATTTCTCTTGCTCTAAAACAAAACTCCCCCCCGCAGGCAAAGTATTTGAGCCCCGGTATTTCCACTGGAGAGTAGCGGTTACTTTCCTGTCGGGTGAAGTAAATTGCCAGCGGCTATATCTGCCAGGGCTTTCAGACCACAGCTCCTGATTGTCGGTGCACCAGTGATGAGAGCCACAAGATTTCCAGGATGTTTCAGACCGGGGAGGCTCAGCCAAAAGCAATAATCGGATCCAGTCCGACCAGGGTATAGTTCCGACAGTACCTAATCTTGCTATTTCATCAGCTTCCTCCAATCTCTGCCATGGGTGTCCTACCAATCGGAACCAAATTTTATCAGAATGAAGCATTAACTTGAATTTCCCCATGCCCAGAGGGCCACTACCTTCTAGCCAGGCCTCTCCATGTCCCAGTGTAGCATTAAACTTACCCTGTCCACTCAATCTGTCGGTATGTATCACAAAAATCCCTCTAATTCGCCACAGTGAACTCCTTAGCTCAGGCTTAAAAGACGAAGGGTCGCAATCCGTCCCCGCCTGAGGCAGTTGTTTTTGAGAGACGTTAAAAGAACAGGCGGCAAGCAGAATTCCCAGGAAAAACGCACCCGTGAAACTAAGAAACTTATTCCCTTGCTTCAAGGGCTCGGGCCTTCTGGAAATATTGTTCCGCTTCTTTAACCTTCCCCAATCGTTCCAACAGCTGGGCTAAATGCCCCAAAACTTCCGCGTTATTTCCATCCAATTTCACTGATGCCCGTAAGTACTTTTCCGCCATGGTGAAATGTCCCAGTTTGAAATAAATCCAACCCGCCGTATCCAGATAAGCCGGACGCTTGGGCTCAACACTCAAAGCTTCCTGGATCAAGTGGGCTGCAAACAGCAAAGCTTCTTTGGTGGAGTCATGAACGGCAATCAGGTACGCGTAATTATTCTTGGCCAGATGATCACGAGGATATTGTTCTATGAGCGTCTGATAAGCCCGTTTAGCACGCTCATAATTGCCGGTTTCATCCGCCAGTAACGCCAGCAAATGCAAACCTTGCTGATCCGTTTCGTTCAGTTTGATCGCTTGTTCCATAGCCCTGAAGGCCTGTCGTTGCAAACTGGTATCTTTTTTAGCGATGGCCAGGTCCCGCATTAATTGGGCGTTAAGATAGTGGAGATAATAATTATCAGGGAATGCCGGTAAATATGCCTGTAAGGTTTCCCACGCTCCCTGGCTATTGCGGAGGTTCATGTATGACCATACCATTAAGGCCACCGCTTGGGCCCTGGAGGGATCATTTTCTAACAGCTTTTTTAGAACAACGATCGCACGTTCATAATTTCCAGAGTCAAAGTACAATTGCCCTAACTTCAGCTGCATTTCGGGACTTAAACTGCGTTTCTGAGCTAGCTTGCTAAGAAATCTAATCGCAGCTAAAGGGCCATTCATGGTATTCACCAGCTCGGTTTTAAACAACACCAGTGGTTCACTATCAGGATTTTTAGCAAAAAGTGAGTCCACCAACCGTACAGCGGTGTCGTATCTGCCCATTGTTATAAGCAATTGAACCCGTCGCTTCAGCAATTCTAAACTGTTGGGGAAGATTTTGGCTAAACGGTGATATATATCCAGCACTTTGTCCCAACGCCTGAGAGCCAGATAAAGCTTCTCCGCCCGCTGGAGGGGAGCCAGACGTTCCTCATCCAACTCCCATAGCACCACCAAGTAATTGGCTTCTTGCAAAGTATCTTTTAGAGCATGGTAGACTTGTACCAATTGAAAAACTGTGCGAGGATCATCAGAGCGCAGTCGGTATAAACGTTTTAAGAATGGAAGAGCACGCCGGGGTTCGCCCTGGTTGAGCTCCACCAAAGCTTCGAGCGCCTCTTCATAAGTGGAGTCCAACTGGATGACTTTTAAATAAGCTCTTTCAGCGGCGGTTTTACGATCAAGCTGCTGATAAGCTTTGCCCAAACTGAGGAAAATATCCGGAGAAGTTGAATCGGCTTTGGCTGCTTCTTCATAGGCTTTGGCTGCTTCTTCCCACCGCTCTTGACTTTCCAACTCCATTCCCCGCATGAATGCATCTAGAGCTCGTTTTTCAAAATTAGTGGAGTCAGTGGAGACTGAGTGCTGTCCCAATAGTGGGATCCCCAAACAAATCAATAGCACCAGCTTAAACCATTTCATCCCTTACGCCTCAGCTTTCGCAAATGTTGAAGAAGGCAGCGGTTTGCCCCAAACTTTTAAAATCAGGAATAAGGCGCTTATAGCCACCACATACGAAGTAATAATTCCGATGAAGGGTTGCGATTGCCATAGGCCTAAAGGTAAATACCCGATGAGTACCGCAATTGTTCCAGCAATGAAAGCATATGGTAATTGGGTTCGAACATGGTCAATGTGGTCGGAACAAGAGGCCAGTGAAGAAAGGATAGTGGTGTCGGAAATGGGTGAGCAATGATCGCCAAAGGTTGCTCCGCTGATAACCGCCGCGAAAGTCGCCAGAAAAAGAAGGTTGTGCACATCTGCGTAAATATTCAACGCCAAGGGTATTACCAAGGGAATAAGGATTGACATGGTTCCGAAGCTGGTCCCGGTGGCAAAACTGATGGCAGAAGCAGTCAAAAAAGTCAAAGCTGGCAATATGAAAGGCGCGATCAAGTGGCGGGTATTATGGATAATATAATCAGCAGTATGTACTTGATTACACACCTCTCCCAGCGCCCAGGCCAAAATCAAGATCATGGACGCGAGAAGCATAGTCCGGGCGCCCTGGAACCAGGCCTCCATAGTATCTTTGATGGAAATCAATCGTTGCCCAAGTCCCAGCAAAGCAGCCACCAAAGCTCCCGTAAAACTAGCCCACAACAAAGCTTGAGCCGAATCGGCATTATTCATGACCGCCAGTAAAAAAGCCAAGGTCCCCTGATTACGGGGAGGATCGGCCTCAAGACCGGTTATCAACATTCCTACCATAGTGAACAAAATAACGAACGCAATGGGTATCCCTGCGTTCCACCACCGGAAAGGAATACCCTTGGGTTGCACGTTCTCAAGCAACGAGTCATCCGAAATAGGTTTGGCATCGATTCGAATGACTCTTCCCTCCAGGATGGCTCGTCTTTCCGCACCGTACATGGGACCTATCTCCCGATTACTGACGGCCACCAGAAAAACGAGTATTACGGCCAGGATAGAGTAATATGAGAATGGTATTGAAAGGAGAAATAAAAGGTAGGAATTGGTTTGAACTCCGTGCAGCCGTAACTGGCTGTCGAGCAGCGACATGCTGAAAACTATCCAGGTGCTGATCAGCCCGAAGCTGGCTACCGGAGCGGCAGTGGAATCGACTATGTAAGAAAGTTTCTCTCTGGAAATTCTCAAGCGGTCAGTAATTGGCCGCATGGTATTGCCAACCAGCAATGAGTTAGCATAGTCGTCGAAAAAGATCAGAACACCCATAAGAGCGGTCGCCAATTGGCCCCGGATACGGTTGCTGGCGAAACGTTCAGCCTTAGCAACGATACCAGCGATGCCACCATTACGTTGAATCAAACCAATCAGCCCCCCAAAGCCGAAAGTGAACAACAGAATGGTAGCGTGACCTTTATCAACCAAACTGTTCACCACTTGAGTATCAAGAGCCCGTAAAAAGCCGGCCCAGGGATGAAAACCGGATAGAATAATGGCTCCTACCCAAACACCGGTGAACAATGAAAGCAGCATTTCTTTAGTAACTAGTGCCAAGATTATAGCTACCAGCGGGGGCAAAAGACTGGTCCATCCCGGAACAAGCAATACTTCCTGTGCCTGAGCCGTCTCCCCTCCTATCCGAAGCTCGATTGACCCTGGTGTAGTTTTTTTAACTCTTGCTGAACCGCTGGAACTTTTGACTACTATCAGGCTGTCAAGACCGGCTAGCACAACCTGAGTATTACCATCAACGGGGACGTTCTCCCAGGAAATGCGGAAGGGTACATCTTTCAATACTAACTGGGGAACTGAGACAGATTGACCCAACAACGAGGCGCTTGCCAATAAAAAAAGCACTCCCCTTAGCCAGTTCTTCATTTGCTACCGTCTACGGATTTGCAAGTTGGAAAGTTATGACCGGAAGGTCGATCAATGTTTGGGGGCTACCATCCCCGGTTCGTAAACGACTACTCTGTTACCCCCTTGGCGCTTGGCCTGATACATGGCCGCATCCGCCGCTTCGATCAATTCTTCCATAGTTTTTCCGTCCTTGGGGAACTCGCATAAGCCGATGCTGATATGCATATTCACCTTGATGTCATTCCATTCGAAATTGTGCTCAGCTATGGCATGACAAATACGATTAGCACTAATAGAGCCATTTTTAGCATCGGTGCTGATCAAACCTACTACGAATTCTTCACCGCCATAGCGCCCCACAATATCTGCGGTACGTACGCTTTCCTTGATTACCTTCGCCGTCTCCCGGATGACGTAATCACCCATGAGATGACCATAGGTATCATTGATCCGTTTGAACTTATCCAAATCACAAAAGAGGATTGTCAAGCTCAACTGGTATCGAGTGGAACGGGAAATCTCTTCCTGCAATCGTTCTTTTAAGGCCCGAAGGTTGTAGACCCGACTCAAGGGGTCGATGGTGGCGAATTCTTTCAACTTATCATATAACATCAAACGATTTAGCGCTGCGCCAAGATTCAGGGCCACCATTCCGAAAATACCCAGGATGGCCTCGTCAAATTCCCGATTCTCACGGAATTCCAAAACGAGGGCTCCCGGACCTTCCGGTTGATTGGCTAATGGAAATACTACCGCGGCCCCAAAATTGTAATCGGCCAGATCGCCGATTTTATAGATCCCTTCAAAAGGTGTTTTTTCACTAGCCCGGTATATTTGCCGATGTCCCTGCCGGATAGCAGCCCCAACTAATGTATTATCCAGTCGCAACATCATTCCTTCCTGGAGCCAGCTGCTTTCACCAGCAATGGAATCGATGCGGTAATAATTTTCCAATTCCTCATTCCGCAGGGCTAAAACCGCACGATCAAAGTTCAGGAAATAGTGGGAAAAGCGGGAAATCTCGGCCACAAAATCGCTTTTACTGACGGCTGCAGTGAGATGACGGTTAACCTCCAGCAGGATGGCGAGATGATCGGTACGTTCCTGCAATTGGTCTAATAATTCAGTGGAATTCAGCGCACTACCCACCAGGCGAGCCACATGAGCGCTGAGACTCAAATCATTATCCTTGAAATAATGTTCTTTATCGTGTTCTTGAAACAAAAAGCCCACCACTTCTCCCCGCATGAAGATAGGTACTATCATAACACAGGCTGGCAAGTTGCCATTCTTGTTATCGTACATCGCCTGAATTACGTCAGGATCGCTGGTGATAGTACCAAATTGGTCGGGTTGTTTCAGATTTTGCAAAAAGGGGAGTTCTTCGGATAGCTTCTTCTTAATAGCGGAGTTACCGATAAGCAATGACTGCTTCAGTACGAATGCGTGGTCGGAGGCGGAGTAAAAGTAAAAATGCACCCCCTGGCTACCGGTGGCAGTCAAAGCGAGTTGCAAAAGTTCTTTCAATTGTGAAGTAAAAATACTGTCAATGTCCACGGACAGGGCATGCAAATCGATAAACTTCAAGCTCGTCCTCCCTTTTTTGGCCTGGTGAGATGCAAATTGCGACCTCGGGCTAAACCTTACCCTGCCCCCTCCTAAATATCCTGGGCTATCGCTTCCATTTGAGTAAAATTAGGCCACTAGGGGGCTAAAATCAAACCACTTTAGAGACTTAGAATTTGTGAATAAAGATTACGGAGTTTGATTGACCACCTTCATCGGGGTCTGGGGAGTAATGTTCCTAGGGGTGATAAGTTCCAAAGTATCTACTTCATGGGGGCTAAGTGAATCATGAACTAAAGATTGATTAACCTGCAGCGGGGCATTGTGAATCGCATTTTGCCCGATATCAGTGACGGGGACCATCCACTGGGTAAACAGGAAGGCAACTGCCAGGCCGGCTGCCACAGCGTAGCTGGAAACCTTAAAGAAAGTGGAACGCCACCAAGGGGTAGGAACGGTCTGGGATAAGCGTTCTTTTAAGCGGGATTCAAAATCGGGGGATGTTTTTACTCGGGGAAGCTTATGGAGGGCCTGCAATAATGCCTGGAAATCTTTAAAACGGGTACGACAGGCAGGACATTCAGCCAAATGTTGCGTAACGAAGGTGTTCTGTTCCGCAGACAATGTTTGTTCCAGTAAACCGGAGAAAAGATCTTGAGCTCGAAGGCAGGCAGCTTCTTCCATATCCATCACCCCTTTTGTTTGCGCTTCCCTTAGCTTTGTTTCCTGTCAGTACTCCTTGAGATGTCTCAATTTGCTCTGCAGCTTCAAACGCGCCCGGTTCACCCGGGATTTGACCGTCCCCATGGGGATGTCGAGTATTTTACTAATATCCTCATAAGAAAGTTCCTGAATATCTCGTAAAAGAATGATGGTTTTAAATGGTTCCGGTAAGCCGTGGATGGCTTTTTCGATTTCGGCCAAAGAATAACTGCTCATTGTCTTGTCCAGGGGACCGGCGTCGGTATCTGCTGGGTCATACTCACGATCTTCCTGGGCTAGTTGCGACATGGTAACCGTTTTACGTCGTTTACGCTTCCTGAGTTCCGAACGAGCCAAATTCCCCGCAATGGTATAGATCCACGTGGAGAATTTCGCAATTTCCTGATAAGCATGTCGATTTTTATAAACCCGCAGAAAGGTTTCTTGAACCAAATCTTCCGCTTCTTCGTAATCTCCCAGAAAACGAAAAACGAAATTCATCAGCCGATCTTTATAGCGCCCCACCAGGGCTAAAAATGCTTCTTCTTCCCCTTGTTGAAACAGGGCAATGAGCTGCTCATCGGTTAGATCAGGACTTAACGGCAAACTAAACCCTCATCCATTGCGTTACCCATGGCAAAAAATTATCCAGAATCTCTTCATTACCCAATCGCAAGCGACGATCGAGATCAGCCAGCTGTACCAACGCTCCCTTAAGTTCATTCAGGGAATAACGGCTCGCGGCTGCGCGTTGACGTTGAGACAAGCGTCCTTCCGGCGGCAACCCCAACTTGATTGCCATAAGACTCATGATTTCATGATACAGACGCACTATCAAGTATGTCATACCTGTTTTACCACCAGCCACAAGAGAGACCAAAGCTTTTAGAAATTCTTTGGGCTGACGGGCCTCAAAGGCTTGCAATAGCGTTTCTAGACTCGCGATCCCATTCATCCCTGCAGTGCGCTGGACTTCAGGCAGACCGATGCGGCTTACTTGCGGCTCCAAGGCGAGAGCGATTTTCTCCAGTTCTTGATCTATTACCGCCAAGTCTCCATCGAATATTTCCTGCAATGCTTGAGCGGCAGCTGGCTCCAACTGTTTATCTCTCCATGCAGCCATGCGGTAAATAATACGTTGAACTTCGTTAGGCCAGGGTTTGCGCACAGGCACTTCAGTACATAGTTTCCTCAGCGCTTCCAGCCACTTGGGGAAAGGTGGCTCCCTATCAGTGGAAAGAATCAGATACGTATCGGGAGCAGGATTTTCCAGCCACTGGGTCAACTGCCTAAGGGTGCGGGAGTTAGCCAACTGCCGGCTCCAGTTCTCTAACCCCCGGACGATCACCAACCGGGCCTGGCTGAACAACCCCCCGACATTCAGTAGATTCATTAGAGTCGTTAAACTATCGGGATCGTCGGCCCATACTATCTCTGTCTCGCCCGCTTCCTTAAAACGGTTCTGGAAACTTTCCCGGAATTGTTCCAGAAACTTTTTCCGTAGCAAAAACTCGGGGCCGTATAACAAGACGGCCTGAGGCAGGCGCCCTTCTTTAACTGAGCTGAAGACTTTGCTGTAGGTAGTGAAATAAGATTCCATCGCCATTGATCTGCTCAGTAAAAAATAAGGAATGCCAGGCCGATAAAGGCACAGTAAAAGCCGAAACGGTAAAAATGCCGTCCCATCAAAGTCCTGAGCAGGAACCGCAAAGCTACCCATCCGGAAAAGAAGGAAAAAATCAGCCCTACCAGCAATAGCCCGATCTCAGTTGCTCCCAAATTCATTTGCCCTAAATCGAAAAAGGCTAATACTGCTGCCCCTAAAATCAGCGGTAAAGCCATCAGGAAAGAAAATCGGGCTGCCTCCTGGCGGTTAATCCCTAGATTCAAAGCCGTGGCAATGGTAATACCTGAGCGAGAGATGCCGGGACTCAGCGCTAGAATTTGCGCCAAACCAATTATCAAGGCTTCCTTCATGCCCAGGCGTTTGCCATCGGCAGAACTCAAAAGGGTCGAAAACAGAATGACTGCTGTGAATAGTTCAGCCCCGGCCACAATTCTGACCCGATTGAACAACCCCTCTACGGAAGATTCAAAAAAAGCTCCCACCAGAGCTGCCGGTATCATACCCACTAATAATAGCCCGAAATAGTTGATCTGTCTTCTCTCCTCAGCCGGCTGATCACGGCGGCGAAGCCAATTAAATAATACGGTCAACAATTCTTGCAGATCCTTACGGAATACTATCGCCACGGCTAAAAAGGTCCCCACGTGAACGGTGATATCAAAAGCCAAGCTCATCAGGAGCGGGTCAGAGAGGGCGTCTCCTGGGACGGCAAATCGATTCCATAGGGCCTTGGCAAACACCAAGTGACCGGAACTGGAAACCGGTAGAAATTCCGTCAAGCCCTGCAACACTGCTAAAAAAGTGGCTTCAAGAAAACGCATTCCGTACTCCTATTAGTGACCACATCCGACCGGTTTTCTCCCCATCGCGTCGGTGGGAAAAGAAACGCTCAGCATCCTCAAAAGTGCAATATGGTAAAATTTCAACATTTTCGGGCTTCAACCCGAATTCCAGAGCCTGATCCCTGACTGCTAGAGGATTGTCAAAAAACAGCCGGCCCCCACGTGTGATGAGCCACTTCTCAGAGAAGTAAGTACGGAATTCCGGGCCCACTTCGTAATGGCGTCCACAAATCCCCGGGCCAACACACAGTGAGATTTCAGCGGGTGAGAATTCTCTTACCATACACATTGTCTCTAAAAGACGTTTGACAATCCCAGCCAGGGTACCTCGCCAGCCGGCATGAGCCGCACCAATGACTTTACCATTCGGACCCCAAGCCATAACAGGTAAACAATCAGCGGTACTGATGGTGAGGAAAAGATTTTCTTTTACGGTGACAAATCCATCAGTTTCCGGGTAAACTCCCGCTCTCTCCACAACCCTTATTGTGGCGCTATGAATCTGTCCTCCTTGTACAATAGCGTAATCCTTCACTCCCAACGCTTGCAACCAAACACGTCGGTTCTGTCGCACGCGTTCGGGGGAATCGCCGGTAGAAGGAGAAAAATTTAAAGAATCGTAGGGACTAGGGCTCACTCCCCCTTTTCGGGTAGCAAAAGCCACCACTAATCTTCCGGGTGGATCAAGACGCTGAGGCGTGAGAATCTCTACTTCAGCCGGGATGGTTATTCCTCTCAAGGAGCTCTGAAAACCCGAACTTCATGGAAACCGGTGGGATCGTAGATGGCGGCAGGGATCAATTTCTTGCGGAAAAACTCAAGTAAAAACACCGATGCATTTTCGCGGCCGTTTGCCCCGCCCCAATAGACCCGATGGGTAAGCCCCCGATATTCGGGCATGGTTTGTAGTACTTGACGCCAGGTGTTGGTCCCGTTGGACAAATAGGGGGCATTTTGCAACAGCATTGACATGACGTCATAACCTAGAAAAGCATAACGGTCCGGCAGGACTCCAAAAAAATTGTAATAGTTCTTAACCGTGCTATCCGTGGAGGTATCGGGTAGAACCAATTTTTCTCCGGCGGCTATGGCCAGATGGGGTAAATAACGATAATGTCGCCTTAATGCTTTCTCCTCGGACCATCCCCCGATACCCAATAGATAGGCCCTGAAATTATAGTGGGCAAATTGGGAGGCAATGAAAGGAACATCCCCCTGATGTAAAGGAAAGAAAAAAGCGTCGATGTTGCCTAACGGGACTTTCAGCGAATCAGAATAGCTGGGCTTGTCATCTTTTAGAATGGGTTTCAGTAGTTGCTGGTAGTATTCTGGCGGGTTGATCGTATCTGTACTCATTTGTTCAAACAACCGCTCGAACTCAAGCATCCGCAATTTACGGAAGTGGGTAGATAAATCCGTAGGTTGTCCGGCATACCAGCCCTGGTACAGTAAATGACCGCCCAGAAAATCGACCCGACGGGCAAAAGCATCTGCACACTGTCGACCAAAATCGTCTGAGGGTGATATTACAGCAAAAGTTTTCAGGCCTAAGATTTTGACCGCATATTCCGCCAGGGCCTGAGCCAACAACCGCCGGTTGGGCTGGAATTGATAGATTTCAACAGCGGCTCGAGTGAGCTCATCTTCCGTAGCCGTGGGAGTAAACAGGAGTTTATTGGAGTCATACAACACCGCTGCAGCGGCTCGCACGTTGGAACTCACCAATGGGCCGATAATCACCGATACATCCTGGCGGACCTTGAACTCCCGGGCAATATCAATGGTATTGGCAAGAAGAGCTGCATTGTCCCGCACCAACAATTCCACTGCCAGCTCCGTAGTGTCCATGAACTGCATAGCGGCTAAACGGAGCCCATTCAACAAGGTATTTCCCACTTCCCCATAAGTGCCACTGAGGGGTAGGATTACCCCAACTCTGAGGGTATCCAAACCATTCTCCAGGAGCCGTCGATCCAGATCGATGGCCGCATCAATCAAGTCAGGAGATTGAAGCAATGGCCTTAACTGGAATAAAAGATTGAACGCGCGGGCCTGTTGATGCTCCATCAGATATCTTTCAGCCACCAGAAGAGTCACTAATTGCCCGGCCGGAGACACATCTTTAAGCACCAATTCCGGCAGTCGCTCAGAGGGTACTAGCCCGTGTACATACTCAGCTGCCAACTGCCGGGCCCGATTGCGCACTTTACGACTCTCACTGGTGGTGGCAGCTTGAGCAAATTCCCAGGCGGCCTGGGCATAGGCACCCTGCTCACCGTAAATTTGTCCTAACAGAAAATGAATATCATCCTGGTAGCTACTTTGAGGGAAATCGCGTTGGAACAGCCGCGCTTCCCACAGGGCGCCCTGATAATCCCGTAAGCGGAACAGACAGCGAGCCTTCATGTAGCGGCTGGCGGTCAAGCGGGGATTCAAATCGAAACTCTGGGTAGAAAGCTCGGAAAAAACGCGTAGAGCTTCCCAATAGGCACCGGTGTTGTACAAGGCTAATCCGTCTTCGAAAGTACCTGTTCCTCGCTGGCCCAGCAGCGTAAATGTGAGGGCCAGGTTCAGCAGGACTACACGCCTCATTCCACTGTTACGCTCTTTGCCAGATTGCGAGGTTGGTCCACGTTGCAACCCCGTTCCACCGCGATGTAATATGCCAGCAATTGAAGAGGTATAACGTTAATCACCGGAGCAGCAAACATCATAGCAGCTGGGACATAGATAACGTGATCCGCCAGGTCTGTTATCTGTTTGTCTCCTTCGGTGGCCAGCGCTATCACCTTACCGCCGCGGGCCTTCACCTCCTGGATATTGCTCAAGATCTTCTCATAGGTTTTATCCTGGGGTGCGATGAATACTACCGGCATGGAGTCATCTATAAGAGCAATGGGACCATGTTTCATCTCTGCCGCGGGGTAACCCTCAGCATGGATATAAGAAATCTCTTTCAATTTCAGGGCGCCTTCCAAAGCAACGGGAAAATTCACACCCCGTCCCAGGTATAGAAAATTGGCCGCCTGGGCGTAATGATGGGCGATCTCCTGGATCTTGTCAGCTTTTTGGAGTACCTGTTCCACCTGCTCGGGCAGTTTTTTTAAGGCATCTACAATCTCCCGGCCTTTTGCTTCTGGCAACCCCATCAAACGGGCCAGTTTGAGGTTCAACAAAGCCAATACAGTCACCTGAGAAGTGAAACTCTTAGTTGAGGCTACTCCAATTTCGGGACCGGCGTGAATATATACTCCAGCGGTAGTGGCACGGGCGATGCTGCTACCGACCACATTCACGATTCCCAGGGTAGTGGCGCCCAAGGCATTGGCTTCTTCCACGGCAGCCAAAGTATCTGCGGTTTCGCCGGATTGACTGATGGCGAAAACCACGGAGCGCCGGTCCACCAAAGGCTCCCGATAGCGGAATTCAGAAGCGTATTCGACTTCAGCCGGCAGGTGAGCGAATTGTTCCATGAGAATTTCACCAATCAGCGCGGCATGCCAGGAAGTTCCACAAGCAGTGAAATAGCGTTGATCAGCATGTAGGATAGCACCGATGTGATCATTTATACCGCCCAGGTGGGCGCTGCCTTCTTCCACCTGGAGTCGTCCCCGCATAGCATCGTGCACGGTCTGGGGCTGCTCAAAGATCTCTTTGAGCATGAAATGGTCATACCCCCCTTTTTCGACGGTAGCAATATCAAAATCAATAAAGTGTACCTTTTTATCCAGACGTTCATTTTCAGCGGAGATGGTTTGGACCCCTTCGGGGGTGAGAATTCCAATTTCACGACTGTCAAGATAAATCACTTCTTTGGTATGATGGATCAGAGCGGCCACATCACTGGCTACGAAATATTCATCTTTTCCCAAACCAATCACCAACGGCGCACTTTTACGAGCGCACACAATCTTGTCCGGCTCGTGTTTGGAAATAACGGCGATTCCATAGGCTCCGATAACTTTCTGAAGGGCGAGACGTACAGCATCCTCCAACTTCCCGTCGTAAAAGCTGGAGATGAGAGCAGCCAGTACCTCAGTATCGGTTTGGCTTCGAAACTGGTAGCCTCGTTCCTCGAACTGTTTCCGGAGGATCTTATGATTTTCAATGATTCCGTTATGCACCACTGCAATATCACCCGCTGAACTAAGATGAGGATGGGCGTTGGTGGCATCGGGAGCCCCATGGGTCGCCCACCGAGTGTGGCCGATGGCCATGGTGGTGTCCAGGCGTTCTTGAGCCAGTAATGCCAGCAGTTGATCCACCTTACCGGCGATTTTTTTTACCCATAGCTGATCATCGTGGGGTGCAGCTACGCCGCAAGAGTCATACCCCCGATATTCCAAGCGTTTCAAGCCTTCCACTACAATGGGAAGTGCGTTACGATTGCCTACGTAGCCAACGATACCGCACATATTACCATTCCTCCATTAGCGCCCCCCTGGGGCGGGGTAGAAATTAGGATTTAGCGCCGTTTTTCCTTGGAATTCTTTTCTTTACTCCCACTCAATAGTGCCCGGTGGCTTGCTGGTAATATCGTAAACCACCCGGTTCACTCCAGTAACCTGATTGACAATTTGTCGGGACACATCGGCCAAGAAATCGGCGGACAAACGAGCCCAATCGGCCGTCATTCCATCCCGGCTGGTGACGGCCCGCAGAGCAATTACATTCTCGTAAGTTCGCTGGTCCCCCATAACTCCCACAGTTTGCAAGGGTAATAATACAGCGAAGGCTTGCCATACTTTTTGATAGAGCCCACTCTTTTTTAAGGCTGCGATGAAAATGGCATCGGCCTCTTTGAGAATTTTTAACCGCTCTCGATTCACAGGTCCCAAACAGCGGACAGCCAGACCCGGTCCTGGGAAAGGGTGTCTTTGCAGGATAACGGGCGGCACTCCCAAAACTTGACCGATTTGCCGCACTTCATCTTTGAACAGCAAACGAAAAGGTTCCAGCAATTGGAGCCCCATCTTTTCCGGCAAGCCCCCCACGTTATGATGGGTTTTGATGGTTCGAGCAGTGCCGCGGGTACCACCACTTTCAATCACGTCGGGGTATAAAGTTCCCTGAGCTAAAAAACGCAGATTAGGAATTCGGCCCGCCTCGGTTTCAAATACTTCGATGAACAGTTTACCGATAATGCTCCGTTTTTGCTCAGGATCGGTTACCCCCTCCAGGTGTTTCAGAAACAGCTCCTGCCGGTCCAGGAAGGTGATTTCCAAATCAGATTGGGCGAAACTACGCCGAACTTCGTCTACTTCTTCAGCCCGCAATAGGCCAGTGTCCACGAAAACGGGATGTAGCTGGTTCCCCAGGGCTTTATGAAGTAGAAAAGCCAGTACCGAGGAATCCACCCCTCCACTTAGGGCCAAAAGTACGTGCGCTGTACCTACCTGTTCGCGGATCGCAGCAACACTTTCGGCTATGAAATCCTCGGGAGTCCAGTCTCCACGTAACCCGGCAATCCGAAAAAGGAAATTGTCGAAAATCGCTGGCCCCTGGGGCGTGTGGTGTACTTCTGGGTGAAATTGAACCCCGAAGATAGGTCGCTGCGAATGGCGCATACCGGCCAGGACTCCATCTACAGAGTACGCCATGGCTGTGAAATCCGGTGGTAATTGCGCTACATGATCTCCATGACTCATCCAAGCCGTGAATGGAGAAGGCACCCCAAAAAATAAATCCCCCTCTTCCCGGACAGTAATTTCTTGCCGTCCGTACTCGCGCTGCTTGCCGGCGGCTAATTTTCCCCTGAAATGGTGGGCGATAAGTTGTAATCCATAACAGATCCCCAGAATAGGTAAAGACATTTCCAGGATGCCAGGATCGATTCGGGGAGCATTGGGCTTAGTCAGAGAAGCTGGCCCCCCAGAAAGGATCAGGGCCGAGGGGTGATGTCTTTCCAGTTCTTCATAGGTAATGTTACCCGGTAGTATTTCGCAGAATACGTGGGCTTCTCGCACCCGGCGAGCAATCAGCTGGGTATACTGGGAACCAAAATCCAGAATGCAGACGTTTTGGTACCGGTGCTCCACGGGGAAATTATTCCCGGAAAGAATCTGGAATTTTCAAAGGAACCCGTCTTTTAAAAAGTCCACTGCTTCAGCTCTGGTAGAAAGTCTTCGTCCGTCAAAGCATAGCGGATCGGGGTTATGGTAATATAGTTCTGTTTATTGGCTATTTCGTCCAATTCAGGGTCAAGATCACGATAGATTTTCTCGCCTGAGAGCCAAAAATAGACCCGATTACGAGGATCGAGACGTTTCTCGAAATGTTCTTCATAAACGGCGGTTCCCTGGCGAGTGATTTTAATACCTTTGATCTCTTCGGCCGGTATACCCGGAACGTTGATGTTTAACAAAGTACCCCGTGGCAGACCCCCTTTAAGTACCTTTCGGGCTACTTTCACCGCAGTTTCCGCCGCTACTGAAAAATCGCGCCAGCGAAAAGAAGTAACAGATATGGCGATAGAGGGAATACCCAACATTGTTCCTTCATAAGCAGCGGAGACTGTGCCGGAATAAATAATATCCACTCCCAGATTGGCGCCCTGATTTATTCCTGAAACCACCAATTCAGGTTTAGGGGTAAGTCCCCCGTTGACAGCCAGTTTTACACAATCGGCTGGAGTACCGCCGATGCCATAGCCGAAAAAATTCCCTTCGCGAAAGATTTCAGTCAATTTGATGGGATCACTGAGAGTAATGGCGTGCCCCATGGCGCTCATTTCGCTGATGGGAGCCACGATGTCCACATCCGCCCAGGAATAGAAGGCGTCGGCCAGAGCTGCCAGGCCAGGGGCGTTTATGCCATCGTCATTGGTTAGTAGAACTCGCGGGCGGTTCATATAAAATAGATAAAATTCGGTGAACGGTATTCTTCAATTGATCGCGGGGTACTATCAGATCTACAAAACCTTTTTCCAGCAGAAATTCTGCACGCTGAAAGCCTTCCGGCAAATCGGCCCCTATGGTTTGTTTAATGACTCGCGGACCAGCAAAGCCGATTAGAGCCCCGGGTTCGGCCAGGTGTACATCACCCAACATGGCATAACTAGCGGTCACTCCACCCGTAGTGGGATCGGTTAGGATGGAAATGTATGGTAAGCGTGCTTCGGCCAATTGTCCCAGTTTGGCGGCCGTTTTAGCCATTTGCATCAGGGAGTAAGCACTCTCCATCATACGAGCTCCGCCAGAAGCGGAGACGATGATCAAAGGTATTTTACGTCGACGAGCCAGGTCTATTGAGCGAGCGATGATTTCCCCCACTACGGAGCCCATACTACCGCCGATGAAGGAGAAGTCCATAACCACCAGTACTACTGGTAAGTCATTGATTGCGCCGGTCATCGAAATTACCGCATCCTGGCGGCCAGTTTTTTTCTGTGCAGCGGCGAGTTGGGCGCTGTATTTCTTGCGAGCTTTAAAGTTCAGCGGATCGGTGGGAGCTATATTATTGAATTGGGGTTCACGACCATCTTTATCTAAAAGCAGATCCACATATTGGTCCGCTGGAATACGAAAGTGATAATTGCAATTGTAACAAACGTAAAGGTTGCGTTTCAGTTCTGCATGATACAGAATCTGTTTGCAACTTTCGCATTTGACCCAGAGGCCATCCCGCATCTCCCGCTTTTCGTCGCTGGCGGTGGTGATTTTCTGCGTTTTTCGTTTAAACCAGGCCATAGCTCCTCAAAATTTCCAGCTTTCCCCCGACCTGTGACGATATTAAACCTGACTCAGCTTTTTCCAACTTTCTAATAACCATCTCAATAAAAATCAATTTTGATCATGTGAAGGCTTATGTGCCGACCACTTCCTAGGGGTAATAGCAGCATTATACTCTGGCTTCAGATTCACCAGGTCTAAGCGGGCTCTTTCAGGGAACTGTTCCGCTAACATGCCTAGATAAGCAGCATCACCGGTGCCGGTCAAAACCGGCCTCTCAAATTTTTGCGCCATTATGGCTAGTATTTCTGTTCCGACTATCCCTAAAACGATTGCGGTGTCTTCTATGGGGAGTTGATCCATGGGAGCAAAGGATAGTTCCTGAATTTCAGGTATCTTTCCTGTCGAAAACTCAAACCAGGCATAGTGAAAAAAATTTTGATGAGAATGTAAGATCCCCAGGGCCCGCCCCTGAATCTTGTTCCGAAATTCAAAAGCCAGGATTTCCAAAGTGTTGACAGGAATTATTGGAATTCCCTTAGCCCAAGCAAAAGCCTTAGCTGCCGCCAGATTAACCCGCAACCCATTAAAACTTCCAGGTCCAATGGGAATAGCCAGGGCCTGGACGGGTAAGCCATGGTTTTCCGCCTCATGCCAACTGCTCAACAGCCAGCGGCCCACAACTTCCACCGATTTACGCGGTCCTTCAATTTGCCGTTTCCATAGAACCGCTCCTTGGTGTACCAAGGCCACAGAACAACGGGATATAGCTGTATTGAGCGCCAAAATCATTGCCATTCCGGGACTTCAAAGGGTAGTTCAAAGGTCAGCTTACGGATGTTGGGCTCATCATTCCCGTGATGCAAGTGAATTTGAGAGGTTTCCTCGGGGAGAGCAGCTAAAACTTTATCAGCCCATTCAATAAGCAAGACTGCTTTCTGTTGAAGATAATCGCTGTATCCAAGGGAGAATAGATCGGCGGGATTTTCCAGACGGTAGGCATCTATATGAACAATCATCGCTTCCGGGGTTTCATACTCACGAATGTAAGTGAAAGTGGGACTTACCACCGGATCACTAACACCGTAGGCCGCCACTAGGCCCTGCACAAAAGTGGTCTTACCACTCCCTAAATCACCGATTAAAGCCAGAACTGCTCCCGGAGCTAGGTAGGCTTTTAGAGTAGCCGCCAGGTTTTTGGTTTCCTCCGGGGAATGACTCTCGTGTTGATAAGTATATTTCAAGTGCTTACGGGAGGCTTTTGGATTTTAGTACAGCGAGGGGAACGATCATTTCCCAGATACTCAAACCACCATGCTGGTAAGTTCCGACGAATTTCTGCTGATATTGCCTTAAATTGGTCGGGAACAGAAAGAAATACCTGCTAAGGGCCAGGGCTAAAGTTTCCGATGGATTGTGGGCCGGTAGACGCAGCCGGCCGGGATCTCTCACGAACCAGGCGTCGCGGGGGCTAACTGAAAGGTTACGGCCACGTTTAAAACGCAGGTTGGGAGAAACCTCCTTATCGGCCCTGATCATGGTCGGCTCAGTGACCTGGACGTTCCCATGGTCAGTGGTAACTATCACTACATACCCCATTTCACCGGCCATGCGGATTAGCTCTGCCAGCCAAGAATGCTCAAACCAGGCCCGAATCACATGGCGATAGCCGGTTTCATCGGGTAAGAGTTCCTGCAACACTTCCGAATCGGTACGCTTGTGGGTTAGCAAATCTATTTGACCGGCAATTACAACGATCAACTGCTGCGTTTGCCATGAAGGAAAGCGGTGAATTAATTGCTGGCCCTCACGGTTGGTAAAAACTTTTTCCAGGCGCAACGGGGTTTTTTCCAGTCCTAATCTTTTCAGCTGTTCCCGAAGGAAATCCAGCTCATGGCGGGTAGCCTGGGAACCTTCCAAATCTCCCCACCATTCGGGGTATAACCGCTGCATATCGTCCGGGAATAGGCCGCTGAATAGGGCTGTGCGACAGAAATTGGTCAAGGTCGGGAGAAGGGAGAAATAGGCCGTTCTTTGGATGTAGCATTGATCTTGCAGAACCGATTCCAGGGTCAGCCACTGGTCGAAACGCAGGCAATCCATCACCAGCAAAAGAACCTTTGACCCTGCTTTTAATTTTGGAGCCACGCGCTGGCTGAAAATATCAGGTGACAGCGGAGGACGTTCATCGGGAGGAGCGGAGACCCATCTTTCGTAATTCGAACTCACAAATCGTGCAAAAGCCTGATCTGCTTCCATTTCCTGCTGGCTTTGCATTTCCAGCAGCTCACTTTCTTGATTTTCTTCCAATTCCAATCGCCACAGAGACAGGCGGGTATAAAGTTCTACCCAATCCTCCCAGCTGGTCGAAGTGGAAAGGAGTTCGCTCAGTTCCAAAAACTCTTGATGATAACGGCCGGCAAGCTGGTTACGTCGGATGCGGGGAGCTTCCAGGATTCTTTTCACGGCCGAAAGGATCTGGGACGGGTTTACCGGCTTGGTCAGGTAATCGGCGATATGTCTTCCTAGGGCCTGCTCCATCAGGCGTTCTTCTTCATTCTTGGTTATCATTATCACCGGCAACGAAGGTTTTTTCTGCTTAATAGCAGTAAGAGTATCCAACCCGTCCCGTCCAGGCATCATTTCGTCAAGTAACACCAACTCGAAATCTTCTCTCCCAGCCCGTTCGACGGCGTCATCACCATTAGTCACAGTTTCCACCTGGTAGCCGTGGTCTTCTAAAAACAGGATGTGGGGACGCAACAGGTCTATTTCGTCGTCAGCCCATAGAATCTTTTTTTTCTGGAGTTCACTAGTCATTGTGAGGAAAGATAGTGGATTTCGCCCCGGAAACAAGGCACCGGAAGCTTGTTAAAATTTACCTTATCTATCAGACTTACCTAGTTGGTCGTAATGATAAGCTGAAATATGGGAGAACTACTTTTTAGTCAAAGTCCAGGACCCATCCCAATCGGGCGGCGGCGGATTGGCGGCCCAGTAATCACAACGTTCTTGATACACCCGGCTGGGGTTGGTTTTGCGGCCGGGAAACATTTCTTCATACTTTTCAGCTTCTATAAAGGCTTTTTTAGCTTCTTCCCACTTGCAGGAGCGGTAATAATCCAACCCAGTATGAAACAGTGACAGTAGTTTTTCCAGTTCGGGTGAAAGTTCTCCCTTACGGCAGATCAGTTCATACACTTTAACCGGCTCTGTTTTACCAACTACCCTCACGAAATCCAGCTCACGCCACTCAAAATCATCCTTTGCGGCTTTATAGGTTGTTTCAGAGACTTGCGTGTAGATTCCGTATTGTTTAGCGGAAGCTTCCAAGCGGGCTGCCAGGTTTACGGTATCGCCCATCATGGTATAATTCATGCGCATAGTTGAGCCCATATTGCCGGTTACCATTAAACCGCTGTTGATGCCGATGCGCATCCGCATATCGTGAACAATAGAGGGCCAGCGATCTCCTTGTCGCCGCCAATATTCTCTTAGTTCTCCTAGCTTTTCCTGCATTTCTACTGCCGTTAAGCAAGCATAGTATTCATGACGGGGTACTTCCACCGGAGCGCCATAAAAAGCCACAATAGCGTCACCTTCATACTTATCCAGGGTTCCCCTGTTTTTAAGTAGTATATCGGTCATTGCTGTTAGGTATTCGTTTAAAATCTCCACCAAATCCGTAGGACTTAATAACTCGGAAAAGGTTGAGAAACTTTGGATATCTGTGAAATAAGCCGTACGATATCCCTCTTCGCCGCCCAATTCGGGTTGTTGCTTAGTCTCATACATTTGTTCGATCAACTCGGGAGATATATAAGTCCCGAAAGTTTGTTTTAAGAAGCGTTTGTCTTTCTGTTCCTGAATGAAACTATACAAAACGTTATTGACATAGGTTAACATCATTGCTGCTAATGGAGGGATTATAGGTATAACCACGGATGCACCGTTTGCTGGTTGCTGAATAGTACTTAGTTTACCCATAATCCACTTAGGCAGCCAGAGCATATCTGTGGTGAACAGCCCTATCCCTACGTCGAAGTAGAGGACCATTTCAACAACTAAGAGAATACCACCCCATATAGGCCCTAGCGTAGCCAAGGCTAAGTAAGCAGCGATGGCTGCGAGTAAAATGAGAGCGGAATGTTGCCAGGCGGACTCTGATTTAAATTTTAAAGTATGTCCAAGTACTCTAATGAAATTCTGATCCAATATGGTTTGAATAGCATTCGCATGGTATTCAAATCCAGGGGTCAATACTGGATGTCCTAGATAGTTATAAAAAACCGTTTTTTTATAGTCGTGCAATACTTCAACGGATACACCCACAATACAGATTTTCCCCTTGAAAGGGCTTTCTGGAACTTCATAGTTAGGATCTAAGCTTCGCATCATAATGTTAAAGCTGCTCTGGGGATCAAAATTGGACATCCAGTCAGTATCTTCATCCGGATCATCCAAGTCAAAATCTTCCGTATCAACCACATTTGATAATGGATAGCGTAGGAAGGTACCCCAAGGGCTACCTCTGGCAATTTGGGCGTGTGAAGGAGGTCCATAGACGTTTGTTAGAAAGTACTGCTCATATCTTCCGTACGATGGGATGGTTAGTGGACCGTAGGTAAATTCCATACGCTCAGGATGATAAATCAGTTTTGTCGTATCGCTTATGTTAAGATAGTGTTTCACTGCTTTCAGACCTAAGGAGAGGAGCCAAACATCTGGTTTATAGCTTAGGAAATTGAATAGAGGGTAGCGACGAGTAAATCCATCCGCATCGTCTTTCATATCTATTAAGCCATGGTCTGGATTAGCACTACGGATGATTGGATTAGCTTGTACCAGTGTTTGAGGAGGTATGCTAGTTGGTTCTTCTTTTATGGTTGAAGCCATAATCACGGCTACGCCCCTATCCTGGGCATAGCGTATAGCCTTGGCAAGAACACTATCTCCATCTTCGTAGCCGGGTGGCAGTTTTCCGTCGAACACAGATAAAACTTTAGAAGTATATGAGTCCCTGGAATCGAACTCAATATCGAAGACTATTACCTTGGCACCCGCATTAGTTAAATTATAGATGACTCGATTCCATATTTTGCCTCGTGGATACGGCCAGCCAAGAGACCCCAATAAACGATAGGATTCATCGTCAACATCAACTAGGACAACATCAAGACTATCGGCAGGACGATGACCAGCCCATCCTGAGAGTGGTCCCCGCATATGAAAGGCGAAGTCCAACATTTTGAGGTTGAAAGTATCCAGGAAGCCAAGGGCGCTACCAGCGATGATAATCAAAGCAGCGGCGAGAGTCAGCCCCAGCCCGATGAGATGCTTTTTAATCCATTGGGCTTTGATAACCATAAAAGTCAACAGAAAATGAAGAAACTAGAACGTTAGCTCATAACTGAACGATAGAAACTTATCAGTATAATTATATCCATCCGAATTGCTGCTGTATTTCCTAAACTCTACATTAGCTGTTAATTGGGACTTAATGTTGAAATCCCGGAATTGAACCGTTGGCACCCGGTATGCAGTACCGAAATTAAAATGAACTTGTTTCTGATCGCTGGTTTGAATTGCATCACCCGCCATTGCTTTTTTATTGAAGGAGAGAGTTTGAAATCCAGATCGTAACATCAGGTGGTCACTTAACATTCGATAAACTCCTTGCAGCCCGAATATTACAAACTCGTTCTCCTGATAATTAGGATCTCCCGGTTCATATAATTGATTGCGGTTTGAGCGGAAAGTAATAGTTGTGCTCAAGGGGATATTCCAGGTAGTGTGCATCGTGAAGCCTAACATATCAGTTCCACGCAGCAGTCCTTCATTGCCCACTCGCAGATCATTACGTTTGGAATTCAGGAAGTTAACAGTTAAAGAATTTTGGCCGAAAGGTAAACCGAAAGAGTAGTTAACACTTACTGACGAAGACAGATTGAAATTATTCTCTCGAGGATCGGAGGTCACATTCCCGGTAGAATCCACAGTCAATGTATCAATATGATTGTTCCGGGAGTAACCTTTGACGTTAGCTGTTACACGAGGCAACCCTCTTCCTGGGTTAAATGAAAAACCAAAGGCTTTGGTTATAACGCTGGTTTGGCCATCGTGATAAGGATCAATACTACTGACATTGTTATAAAGGTTTTCATATGTCAGATCCAAGTACAACATATTCTGTAGTAGACGTATCTTATCGGAGATTTTCCAGCCAGCGTAATCCATGCCAATATAAGGATTACCTTGAGATACGAATCGAGGGCCTACGAATCGATAGTTAATGGTTACGAAATTCCCAGCATAATTCAACTTGGTATCAAAATCCAATGCTATAGACGTCATGGCTTCTAGCCAATGACCATTTTGCAACTTATCGTAATCTATCGGTAGCGTTAGATTCTGGTTTAATATTATATAATCTGACAGTTTTCCGGCGGGATCAAATTCTCCATCCGCATTAAGTAGAAATCTGAATGGGCTGTTTTGAACTAAGGTATCCAGTTTACCCAAACTTATGTCAATTCCGCTTCCACTGATTCGACCATCAAGTAGCGTGTCACCAAGAAGGGTAAAGGTATCAATCTGGCTTCTTGAAATAGGTCCATCGGTGATATCGGAATTGTTTATACTAACGGCCGCCGAAAATTGGGAAACTATGTGCCGGTCATCCAGGAACAGTTTTACATCCGCGCCTAACACTAAATTATCCTGTGGTTTTACCCCAGCTAAGCGATAATAAATATTGGAGGTATCTCCAAAGCTGATCAATTGATCCTGACCAAATACAATAGTGTCGACGTAGGCGGGATGTTCCCAGTTGTACACATATTCATTAGGAAACCATCTTGGTTTAAGTGTGACACTATTTACGCTATCTCTAGCATGAAGAAAAATAAGTCCTAATTGGAAATACTTACCATCTCCAATACTAGGTCTGATTGCCGTTAAGCCGCGCTTGTAATGGTATCCGGTACGTTGCCATTCCATGGCCGTAGTATCGAAAAACGCTGTTCCAGAGATGGCGCGATCTGTAGTGCCTTTAACGAACTGTAAGTTGAAATATTTCAAACGTAAATCTATGAAATTCCCTCGAACGCGTTTTCCCCAAAGCACCAAGCGGTTGACCATGGGAGTAGCATCACCTAAAGTCCACTTCACCCAGCGATTACGCAACATCATAGAATAGCGGTTTTGCGGTTGATGAAGAGTATCCTCAAGGGAAGTTAAGTTCGCCAATAACCTCAACTTAGCCCATGAAAAATCGGCATCTGTAGTAAAATCAAGCCGGTTAACCGTTTTTTTGACCAAATCATAGTAATAAACCGAATCACCACTCGCTTCAGCAGTATCTAAAGTTTTTACGTGAAGTTGATCTATTCTTGAGCTTAGTGCTAAGTTGCTATGCAATGTCACATTAAGCAAACTTTGGGGACCACTCAATATTTTAAAGTTCCAAGAAGCTGTAGCAATGCGGACTCCGTAAATGTTTCCAACTTCCAGATATACCGTATGGGTGCCGGGCCGGAGATTTTTAGGCGTATAGGTTAGTACATCAGGACTAATACTGGCGTAAGCAGTTACATCTTTATTATCCAGGAATAGTTTAACTGCATTTACATCTACATTTCCTAGATTAAAAAGGGAGGCCGCAATAACCAGAGGTTCACCGAGCTGAAAACTTTCTCCACTTGAAGGGCTTAAAATGATGATATTTCCTAGTTGCTCGGTTTGCCCTCTTTCAGCTGCCCTTACTCTTTCAGATTTTGATACCGGTACTCTAATCGGATTATTGAGGGGATCATCGCTAGCGGGGAACGCTACTATTCCCCCCGAACTTAGGTTAAGAACCAATAAATACTCTATCCCTGGTGCAGCAATGATTTCACCTGGAATCACACCCACCAATTTCATATCCTGGAATTGCAAAGGAGCTTCTAAATAACCTACTTGCCCAATTTTCCGATAGAGAATGCGTGCTTTGACAATTTCTCTTGGCTCTCCAGTGTAAATAGCTTCGATAGAAATAGATTTGCCTTCAATCGCTTTCCGAGGTGGTAAATGTACTATCTCGCCCGCCAAACTGGCCCACAAGACCTGTACTCCTAAAAGTCCTAGTACACTGATGCGACGTAGAAATACCATATAATTAACCTTTTCGTTTGAGCCAGTTACAGTCGAAACGGGGAGGATTTATTCTGAATATTCAATTATCAGGAAGTGCTCACCGCCAGATTGATTGGTAAGGCGGATTCTGAGAATGTGAGTTGTAGTGGTAGGCTGTCCCTCTTCTTCCTCAGCATCGGGATCTTCTGGCACAGTTCCCTCTTCAGTTTGCGAAACTTCGACGTTACCGTCAGGGGTAGAGGTAGCCGTTTGATCACTCCCCACCGTAACTGTTTCACCGCTGACACGATTTTCAACCACAATCTGCCCCTCGAGGCCAATGAATTGATCACCATCCTCGTTACTAATCACCCAGAATTCGGTCCCTTTCACAGAAGCCACAGAAGTCGGGGTGGCAATTCGGAACTCTCCTTTTTGTTTCTGAACTTTGGCTTTCACCTGTCCATAATCCATAGAGATCGTTTTGTCAATGCGCCCTCGCTCAATTTTGCCTAAAATCTCCATTTCCGAATTACCTTTGACCTTTAGTTGGCTTTTATCATCGAGGAAAAAAAGGGCGAGGTATCCGTTGTCTCCAGTTTTGATCCAGTCATGGTTTTTTAGCTGAGTACCGATGGGGACTTGCGGTTTATATTCTTTAGTATTAAAGCGCTTGTGAAAAGTTGTTCCCCTTGTTTTAGCCACAATGGCCACATTCTGCTGGGCCCAGGCTGATTCTATCGCAAATAAGATAGCAGTAATCGCTATGAATAGCTTATTCATTGGCATTCCCTCTCTCACTGAGTTGTGATGCTTTCGATAGTATATGCCCCGCTCATTAGCTGCATAAGTAGGTTAGCAAAATCGGTTGCTGATATTGGTTGTCCGTCCAAGGTAATCTCAGGGCAGTCAGTTAATCCGTGCAGGGGACCATTGGGCCCAAATAGGGCGTTATATTGATTATCACCTAGGGCATTATGTATTTGCTGTAGGCATTCGCTTTCAGGGGCTCCAACTTCAGTGATTGTAAATGAATAAATCTCACTGTAGATATCTTGATTACCTATATTGGTATAACAGGTTTTCTTTACCTGCCAAACATAAGATTTACCTGGTTCAAGTGGTCGTCCATTGGCGGTACTATAATCCAGTTGTATACTTGACCCTATTTCGACGAAACCACCGTTATCTGGGTAAGGAAAAACTGCTTCTGATTGAATTGCATCCTCGTAAGAACTATGGACCGTGGGATTGTATTCGCAAATACGAATGGCATAATGCTCGCACCCGGTTGAGCTCCACTCAAAAACCGGATAGGTATTACCAGCAAACTGGTAACCGTCGGTTGGGAAGACCAAGTCAATTGCTGAGGGGTTGGAAATTATGAAAGTCCGTTCATTTGGGAAATTGTAGTTCACGTCCCCCCCGGAGACATTGAGTACATAACGATATTCTCCCGCTGGTAGACTTCCCGAAGATAAAACGGAGGCTTGAAGGCTTGAGGCCAGGTCAGGATCACGTTTGGTAATGGCATCCCATGTGTAATCGTCAAAATGGATCTGATTTCCTAGAACATCCCTAATACCTCTTTCGCTTAGGTGTCGATCAAGATCGCGGTTGGTGATATAGATATCGCCCTGAATTGTGAAGGTGACGCTTGCCCTAAAGAGTTCCTCATTATTCAGGTTCATGGAAGGCACGGTGGCAAACAAAGCGAATTCAATAGTAATTCGCGTTCCAGCGGGTGCGCTCAGGCGGTAACCGAAAATCAGGGGATTATTCTGACCATTTTCAAAATCAAAGTTTGTAAGGTATACCAGGTCCCATTCTTGGATATCGGGATCGGCGATAACATTAATGGTTTGAGCCATAGTAGAGCTCATTAGCAGAGTAAGGATAGCCAAAATCTTAATCTTGAAATAATTCATAGGCGCCTCCGTTTTGCTGGAAGCATACAGTATCAGCGGATATGCTTCCGTGTTCTATATCATGCATGAGGTGTCAATTTACCCGCCGTTGATGGCTAATGCAATAGAAGTGAATTAGGTCACACTAGTAAAAAGAAAGCCCCCCGAGGGGGGCTTTCAAAAAGTTTCCCGACGACGACCTACTTTCCCACCCCGTTGCCAGGGCAGTATCATCGGCGCTGTAGAGCTTAACTTCCGAGGTCGGAATGGGATCGGGTGTTTCCTCTACGCCATAGTCGTCGAGAAGTCAAAAAACTTTTGGGAAGCTCTTGACAGCGGGAAGGGGTTGAAGAAGGCTTTAATAAACGGCCATCTTATGGCAGAATAATAATTTGAATAAGCCTCACGGCTGATTAGTACCACTCGGCTGAACGCATTACTGCGCTTACACCTGTGGCCTATCTACCTCATCATCTCTGAGGAGCCTTCAGTCCCGTCGAAACGGGAAGGGAGATCTTATCTTGAGTCGAGTTTCGCGCTTAGATGCTTTCAGCGCTTATCTCTTACGAACATGGCTACCCAGCGGTGCCGCTGACGCGACAACTGGTACACCAGAGGTTCGCCCGTTCCGGTCCTCTCGTACTAGGAACAGCTTCTCTCAAATCTCCTGCGCCCGCGGCGGATAGGGACCGAACTGTCTCACGACGTTCTGAACCCAGCTCGCGTGCC